>NZ_JAOTNY010000004.1:0-527928 GCF_036346455.1 Pseudomonas sp. AM14(2022) | reverse complement strand
CCACAGTGGTATTCGGTGTCAGGAAGTTATTTGCTCTTCTTCGGAATCCGCACCACGCGGGTATCGGAGTAGATGTCGTGCCAGGTGCGCTTCTGCTTGTCGTATAGCGACCAGAAGAATCCAAGCCCTGCGCACAGCCACGAAGCGATCGATACCATGAAGCGCAGTAGCGCCTGCCACAGGCTGATCGCGCTGCCATCGGCGTTCTGTACGCGGATGCCCCATACCTGCATGCCCAGTGTCTGCCCGCCGTGGGTCCAGAACTTGGCGAAGAACGCAAACAGCACCAACAGCAACACCGTGGAATACAGCGGATCGCCATCCATTTTTCCGGCGTCGGTCAGCACGCGCAGGTGTTCTTCACCGATGATCGCTGCCTGGATCAACTTGTAGACGAACCCGGTGACGATCAGCAGGGCGGTGCACAACAGGAAGTCATAGAACATCGCCGCCAGACGCCGGCCGAGGCCAACAGCAGGAAAGTCGCCCTGGGGAGTGAGCAGGTTTTTCGACATGGCAGCCTCTGGACGCAAAATGAAATGCCATTTTACGGATTCGCGCGCACAAAAAAGCCCCTGATATCAATATCAGGGGCTTTTTCGTTACAGAAGATTAACCTTCTGCTTGTACTTCATCAGCCTGCATGCCTTTCTGGCCTTGCACAGCAACGAAGGTCACTTTCTGGCCTTCTTTCAGGCTCTTGAAGCCGTTGCCCTGAATAGCGCGGAAATGCACGAACAGATCCGGACCGCTTTCTGGAGTGATAAAACCAAAACCTTTCTCGTCGTTAAACCACTTGACGGTACCGCTCTGACGTTGGGACATTTCTTATTTCCTTTGACGCATAAATTGATGACAGCCTCTTTCTCATGAAAGAGTACTGGGGCTGGTTGCAGGAGAGTAAGAAGACGTCGAGCGGGATGTAGCTAACTTGTAGGCTACTGCCCAGGTCACGATTCCAAGCTGACCCATGCAAACACAGTGGACAAACTCTACGCCAACTACGGGAGAAAAAACAAGCCCCGCGAAGGCCCCGGTTTTACTGTCCCTGCTGGCAGTTAGTCAGTCTGCTAGTGCGGCTTAGACGATTAGCTTGTTCAAAAGTTTTCGAACGTTATAAGTAAAGTTCATAATCGAATCAAATGTTAGAAAATGCACTTTTTTGTGGCGATTGCGTTACACATTAGTGCATGCATAACGCAATCGCGTTACTTATAGAAACAGTCAATCAACCGCGATAGTAGCGTTGTGAAACAAATGGCATTTTGCTTACAAGCATTTGCACCTTTTTCCCACGAACGATGGCCCAGACTGGCGTATCCAGGGTGACATAAGCGCTGTTGAGGTAACCCATCGCCAACGGGCCACCCAGGGTCGGACCGAAGCCGCCGCTGCACACACTGCCGATGATTTCGCCGGCTTCGTTGACGATTTCTGCGCCTTCCCGCACTGGCGTACGTTCCTGCGGCAGCAGGCCGACGCGTTTGCGCGCGACGCCGTTCTGCTGCTGAGCGAAAACTGTCTCTGCCCCAGGGAAACCACCGGCCCGCGCGCCGTCGGCACGGCGTGGCTTGGAGATCGCCCACAACAGGCTGGCTTCAATTGGCGTGGTCTCGGTGTTCATGTCGTGGCCATACAGGCACAGGCCGGCTTCCAGGCGCAGCGAATCGCGGGCGCCGAGGCCGATGGCCTGAACTTCCGGTTCGGCCAGCAGGGCGCGGGCGAGTTTTTCTGCATCGGCGGCGGGCACCGAGATTTCGAAACCGTCTTCACCGGTGTAGCCCGAACGGCTGACGAAGCAATCCACGCCCAGCAGTTGCACGCGATTGAACTGCATGAAGGTCATTTTTGCGACTTCAGGGGCCAGGCGCGCCAGCACCGTAACCGCTGCCGGACCTTGCAACGCCAGCAGCGCGCGCGCTTCGAACAGCTCCGTAATGGTGCACTGATCGCCAATGTGTTTTTGCAGATGCGCCAGATCCTGATCCTTGCACGCGGCGTTGACCACCAGGAACAGCTCGTCGTTACCGAGATTGGCGACCATCAGGTCGTCGAGGATGCCGCCGTTGTCGTTGGTGAACATTGCGTAGCGCTGCATGCCCACCGGCAGGTCGATGATATCCACCGGCACCAGGGTTTCCAGAGCCTTGGCGGCATTGGCGCCGGTCAGGCGGATCTGGCCCATGTGCGAGACATCGAACAGCCCGGCCTGCTCACGGGTGTGCTGGTGTTCTTTCATCACGCCCAGCGGGTATTGCACCGGCATGTCGTAGCCGGCGAACGGCACCATGCGGGCGCCGAGTTCGATATGCAGAGCGTGCAGCGGGGTTTTCGACAGTTGTTCGGTGGACATGCGTGGCTCCTTGAAAGTTTGAGTTTGGGGGCATGGGGCTAGATTTAGATCAAGATCAAAAGCCCCTCACCCCAGCCTTCTCCCGGAGGGAGAGGGGACTAAGTGCGGTCCTCTCCCAAAGGGAGAGGACATAAATCAGCATTCGATGATGTTGACTGCCAGACCGCCGCGGGCGGTCTCTTTGTATTTGCTTTTCATGTCGGCGCCGGTCTGGCGCATGGTGCGGATGACCTTGTCGAGGGAGACGAAGTGTTGCCCGTCGCCGCGCATGGCCATGCGCACCGCGTTGATCGCTTTCACCGAGCCCATGGCGTTGCGCTCGATGCACGGCACCTGCACCAGCCCGCCAATCGGGTCGCAGGTCAGGCCGAGGTTGTGTTCCATGCCGATTTCCGCCGCGTTCTCGACTTGCTGCACGCTGCCGCCGAGCACTTCACACAACGCGCCAGCGGCCATCGAGCAGGCCACGCCGACCTCGCCCTGACAGCCGACTTCGGCGCCGGAGATCGAGGCGTTTTCCTTGTACAGAATGCCGATCGCGGCGGCGGTCAGCAGAAAACGCACCACGCCGTCATCGTTCGCACCCGGGATAAAGCGCATGTAGTAATGCAGCACCGCCGGGATGATGCCCGCCGCGCCGTTGGTCGGCGCGGTGACCACGCGGCCGCCGTTGGCGTTTTCTTCGTTGACCGCCAGGGCGTACAGGTTGACCCAGTCCAGCACCGACAGCGGATCACGCAGCGCTGATTCCGGGTTCTTGCACAGTTGCCGATGCAATGCCGCCGCCCGGCGTTTGACCTTCAGCCCGCCCGGCAGAATGCCTTCGTTGCGACAGCCAGCGGCAACGCAGTCCTGCATCACTTGCCAGATTTTCAGCAGACCGGCGCGGGTTTCCGCCTCCGGGCGCCAGGCGCTTTCATTGGTCAGCATCACCTGGCTGATCGACAGCCCGTAGGTGGCGCAATGGCCGAGCAAGTCCTTGGCACTTTTGAACGGGAAGGTCAGCGGTGTCGCGTCTTCGACGATGCGGTCGGCACTGGCGGCATCTTCATCGACCACAAAGCCGCCACCGACCGAGTAGTACTCGCGGCTGCGGATCTGAATACCGGCAGCATCGAAGGCACGAAAGATCATGCCGTTGGGGTGGTAGGCCAACGGCTTGCGGATCATCGCCAGGTGTTCTTTCTCGTTGAACGCAATGCTGTGTTCGCCGAGCAGATTCAGCCGGCCATTGCCGCGAATATCCTGCAGGCGTGCGGCGACGGTTTCGGTGTCGACGGTGTCCGGGTGTTCACCTTCAAGGCCGAGCAGCACCGCTTTGTCGCTGCCGTGTCCCTTGCCGGTAGCACCGAGCGAGCCGTACAGCTCGACTTTGACGGTGCTGGTGGCCGACAGCAGGTCATCGCGGCGCAAGCCTTCGGCGAAGCGCGCAGCGGCACGCATCGGGCCGACGGTGTGGGAGCTGGAAGGGCCGATGCCAATCTTGAACAGGTCGAACACGCTTAACGACATGAGTTGTTCTCCGGTTTCTTGTTATAGGAATTGGCGCAAGCTCGAGGCTGGACACAAATCCCCTGTGGGAGCGAGCAAGCCCGCTCCCACATTGGGATCTATGGTGTTGCTGAAAATCGGGGCAGGTGACCTGCCCCTCATCCGCTTAAGCGTAGCTTTCGATCGACGGGCAGGCGCAGACCAGGTTGCGGTCGCCGAAGACGTTGTCGACGCGACCGACCGGCGGCCAGTATTTGCCTTCGATCAACGACGCCACCGGATACACCGCCTGCTCGCGGCTGTACGGGTGGGTCCACTCGCCGACCAGCTCCGCAGCCGTGTGCGGGGCGTTCTTCAGCGGGTTGTCGTCCTTGTCCAGCGTGCCGTTTTCCACCGCGCGGATTTCTTCGCGGATGCGGATCATGGCGTCGCAGAAGCGGTCCAGTTCTTCCTTGGATTCACTTTCGGTCGGCTCGATCATCAGCGTGCCGGCGACCGGGAACGACATGGTCGGGGCGTGGAAGCCGAAGTCGATCAGACGCTTGGCGACGTCATCGACGCTGATGCCGCTGCTGTCTTTCAGTGGACGCAGGTCTAGGATGCATTCGTGCGCCACCAAGCCGTTGCTGCCGGTGTACAGCACTGGATAGTGCTCTTCGAGGCGACGGGAAATGTAGTTGGCATTGAGGATCGCCAGTTGCGAAGCGCGTTTCAGACCGGCGCCGCCCATCATGCGAATGTACATCCAAGTGATCGGCAGAATGCTCGCGCTGCCGAACGGTGCTGCGCAGACCGCGCCTTCCTTGCGCTCCATGTGGCCGTGACCCGGCAGGAACGGGGTCAGGTGCGACTTGACGCCAATCGGGCCGACGCCCGGGCCGCCACCGCCGTGCGGAATGCAGAAGGTTTTGTGCAGGTTCAGGTGCGACACGTCGCCGCCGAACTTGCCCGGTGCGCAGAGGCCGACCATCGCGTTCATGTTGGCGCCGTCGATGTACACCTGGCCGCCGTTGTCATGAATGATCCCGCAGATTTCGCGGATGCCTTCTTCGAACACGCCGTGGGTCGACGGGTAGGTGATCATCAGCGCGGCGAGGTGTTCGCGGTGCTCGATGGCTTTGGCGCGCAGGTCTTCGATGTCGACGTTGCCACGGGCATCGCACGCGGTCACTACCACGCGCATGCCGGCCATGTTGGCGGTGGCCGGGTTGGTGCCGTGGGCCGACGACGGGATCAGGCAGATGTCGCGGCGCTCGTCGCCACGGCTCTGGTGGTAGGCGCGAATCGCCAGCAGTCCAGCGTATTCACCCTGCGAACCGGCGTTCGGTTGCAGCGAGATCGAGTCGTAACCGGTGGCGGCGCAGAGCATCGCTTCCAGTTCGTCGGTCAGTTGCTGGTAGCCGGCGCTCTGCGCAGCCGGAGCGAACGGGTGCAGGGCGCCGAATTCGGCCCAGGTCACCGGGATCATTTCGCTCGCGGCGTTGAGTTTCATGGTGCACGAGCCCAACGGGATCATGGTGCGATCCAGTGCCAGGTCCTTGTCCGCCAGTTTGCGCAGGTAGCGCATCAGCTCGGTTTCCGAGTGATAACGGTTGAACACCGGGTGGCTGAGGATCGGCGACTGACGTACCAGCGCCGCCGGAATGGTGCTTTGCACCGAAGCGGCCAACGCAGCGAAGTCCGGCAGGGCCTTGCCGTCGGCGAACAGGCTCCACAGGGTTTCGATGTCAGCCTGAGTGGTGGTTTCGTCCACTGACAGGCCCAGACGCTGGGCGTCGATCACCCGCAGGTTGATCTGCGCGGCATGCGCCTTGTCGTGCAGCGCGGCGGTGTGTGCGCCGGTGGCGAGGGTCAGGGTGTCGAAGAAGCTGGTCTGCTCGACTTTAGCGCCCAGTGCGCTCAGGCCCTTGGCCAGAATCGCGGTCAGGTGATGCACGCGGTTGGCGATCCGGGTCAGGCCTTTCGGGCCGTGATACACGGCGTACATGCTGGCGATGTTGGCCAACAGCACCTGCGCGGTGCAGATGTTCGACGTGGCCTTCTCGCGGCGGATGTGTTGCTCGCGGGTCTGCATCGCCAGACGCAGGGCCGGTTTGCCGAAGCGGTCAACCGACACTCCGACCAGACGGCCCGGCATGTCGCGCTTGAACGCATCCTTGGTAGAGAAATAGGCCGCGTGCGGGCCACCGAAGCCCAGCGGCACGCCGAAGCGTTGCGCGGAACCGATAGCGACGTCGGCGCCGAACTCGCCCGGAGCGGTCAGCAGCGTCAGGGCCAGCAGATCAGCGGCCACGGCGACCAGCGCGTTGGCGGCGTGGAAGCGCTCGGTCAGTTCGCGGTAGTCGAACACATCACCGTTGCTCGCCGGGTATTGCAGCAGCGCGCCGAAAAACGGCGTGACGTCGCTCAGTTCACGCTCATCGCCAACCACCACGTCGATGCCCAGCGGCTCGGCACGGGTGCGCAGCACGTCGAGGGTTTGCGGGTGGCTGTGGATCGAGGCGAAGAACTGGTGGCTGCCCTTGTTCTTGCTCAGGCGTTTGCAGAAAGTCATGGCTTCGGCAGCGGCGGTGGCTTCGTCGAGCAAGGAGGCGTTGGCGATCGGCAGGCCGGTGAGGTCGCTGATCAGGGTCTGGAAGTTCAGCAGCGCTTCGAGACGACCCTGGGAAATTTCCGGCTGGTACGGGGTGTAAGCGGTGTACCAGGCCGGGTTTTCCAACAGGTTGCGCAGGATCGGCGACGGCGTGTGGCAGTTGTAGTAGCCCTGGCCGATGTAGGTCTTGAACAGTTGGTTTTTGCCGGCGATGGATTTGATCATCGCCAGTGCGTCGGCTTCGCTCAGGCCGTCGTCCAGGCCGAGCACGCTGGTGCCCTTGATGCTTTCCGGGATGACGCTGGCGCTCAGCGCTTCGAGCGAGTCGAAGCCGAGGCTGTTGAGCATGGCTTGCTCGTCACCGGCGCGTGGGCCGATGTGACGGGCGATGAATTCGTTGGCAGTGCCGAGGTTTACTTGGGTCATGTCGTTACTCCTCAGGCTTCGGCTTGGGCTTTGATCAGGCGGTCGTAGGCGTCTTGATCGAGCAGTTTGCCGACAGCGGCGGCGTCGCTTGGCTGGAAGCGGAAGAACCAGCCTTCGCCCAGCGGATCTTCGTTGACCAGTTCCGGGCTGCCGTCCAGTGCCGGGTTCACTTCCATAACTTCACCGTCGAGCGGCATGTACACGCCGCTGGCGGCTTTCACCGATTCCACGGTGGCGGCTTCAGCGCCTTTTTCGTAAGCCTGCAGCTCAGGCAGTTGCACGAACACCACGTCGCCCAAAGCGTTCTGCGCGAAAGCGGTGATGCCGACAGTAACGCTGCCGTCAGCTTCGGTGCGCAGCCATTCGTGATCTTCAGTAAAACGCAACTCGCTCATGGAAACTCCTAAGGGGCCAGACTCGTCTGGTGGACGCGGTGGAAGGCTTGGGCGGGAAAGCCCTGATTTTATGAGCGGTTACTTAGCAAGAACGCGGCCAGATTGTATTTATCTATATAAATCAAATGGTTATGTGTTTCGGGTTGTGATGGGTGTGGGGCTTCTGTAGCGAAATCGCTACAGCTTGGGGCGGGGAGAAAAGCTGAAGCGGATCAAAGCCTTGCACAGCGGCGGTCGAAGGATGGTGTATCGATATCGTTCCGCTGTAGCGCTTTCAGTACAGATGGAGGTCGGTTTTGAACGGATTTCGAATCCGTCACATGAACCCCCTGTGGGAGCGGGCTTGCTCGCGAAAGCGTCAGGTCAGTCGACATCACTGTTGAATGGCCCACCGCATTCGCGAGCAAGCCCGCTCCCACATTTTTGACCGCGTGCGGCTTACGGTTTATTGGGGATGCCGTACTTGCGCAGGCGATGGGCGATTGCCGTGTGCGAGGTCTGCAGGCGGCTGGCCAGTTGGCGGGTCGAGGGGTAGCTGACGTAGAGTTTTTCCAGCAGCGATTTTTCGAAGGACTCGACGGCCTGTTCAAGGCTGTCGACGTCGCTGTCGGTCTGCCGCGCCACCGAGGTGCCGGCGATGTCGAGGTCGCCGATATCGACCAGGCTGCTTTCGCAGATCGCCGCGGCGCGGAAGATCACGTTCTGCAACTGGCGCACGTTGCCCGGCCAGCGGTTGCCGAGCAGCGCTGGATAAGTCCCCGGTGCCAGGCGACAGACTGGACGCTGGATCTGCGCACAAGCCTGCTGCATGAAGTAGCGCGCCAGCAGCAGAATGTCCTGGCCACGCTCACGCAGCGGCGGCACTTCGACGTTGAGCACGTTTAGGCGGTAGAACAGGTCTTCGCGGAACAGACCTTCGCTGACCATTTTTTCCAGGTCGCGGTGGGTCGCGCTGAGGATCCGCACGTTGACTTTCACCTCGCGATCACCGCCGACCCGACGGAAGCTGCCGTCATTCAGAAAGCGCAATAACTTGGCCTGCAAGTACGGCGACATCTCGCCGATCTCGTCGAGAAATACCGTGCCCTGGTTGGCCAGTTCCATCAGCCCCGGTTTGCCGCCACGTTGCGCGCCGGTGAAGGCACCGGGGGCGTAGCCGAACAGTTCGCTCTCGGCGAGGTTTTCCGGCAGCGCCGCGCAGTTAAGGGCGAGGAACGGCGCACTGTGCCGCGCACTGATCGCGTGGCAGGCGCGGGCCACCAGTTCTTTGCCGGTGCCGGTTTCGCCTTGAATCAGCAGCGGCGCATCGAGGGCTGCGACCCGTTGCGCGCGGGCCTTCAGCGTGCGGATCGCCGGAGACTCGCCGAGCAATGCATCGAAACCTTCGGCATGGTCATGGTGCAACGCCGAGAGTTGTTCACCGATGCGGTTCGGTTGATACAGGGTCAGCAGCGCGCCGGCGTCGGTGATCGGTGTGGCGTCCAGCAGCAGGGTCTGGCCATTGACGGTGATCTCACGCAGCGGCAGGCGGAAGCCTTGTTCGAGCAGGGTTTCCAGCAGACCGGGGTCGTTGAACAGCTCAGAGACACTTTCACCTGCCGGTTCACGCCCGTACAGCGCAATCAGTGCCGGGTTGGCCAGCAGCACCTTGCCGGCGCTATCGAGGGCCAGTACCGGATCGGTCATCGCCGCGAGCAGTGCATCAAGCTGCAAGTGCCGCCGCTGGCCGGGGAGGATGTCGACCACCACCACGGCCTCCACGCCGCGCACCCGGAACAACGCATCTTTGAGCTCTTCGAGCACTTGCGGGCTCAAGGTCGGTGCATCGATGTAGACGTTGGGCGGAATCATCTCCACCGCATCCAGATTGAGATTGCGCCCACCGAGGATAGCCAGGACTTCCTGGGTGATGCCGACGCGGTCGATGAAGCTGACGTGGATACGCATGGGGGCGGTTCAGTGTTCTGGAATGCGGAGGGTGGCAAGTATGCCTTGGGGCGGGGCAATGGTGAAATCTGCAACGATTGTCAGCGCTACACGGATACCTTGTGGGAGCGGGCTTGCTCGCGAAGGCGTCAGGTCAGACAGCATAAATGGTGACTGACCTGGCGCCTTCGCGAGCAAGCCCGCTCCCACAGTAGGAATGTGCTGGGTTCGGGTTATTCGAGGTGTTCCGGTTTGACCGGATCCCCGGACTTCATATTCAACTGCACCCGCACATCCTCGAACATCAGGTCGTAATGTTTGTGCTGCGAGCCGATGCTGCTGTGAGTTTTGGGAATGCCGTACTTTTCGGCAATCTTGGTCACGTTGCTGGCGAAGTTGTAGGCCTGGTCCTTGGGCAGGAAGAAGGTTTCCTTCATGTCCTTGCCCTGGATATTGCCGTGCAGGGTGAACTGCATCCCTTTGCCTTCTTTGGGATCGGTGAACACTTGGTAGTCGAGGCACAGGTCGTAATCGACATCGTCCTTGGTCAACGCGTGCCGCTCGATGTGCAAATGACCCGGTTCGAATATGGCCATGGGTTTCTCCTTTCAAGGCATGGGAGAAGGGCAGACCCTGAGCCTGCCCTTGAGTTTCTAATTATCGATAGCTGATGCCCGGCTTCGCCGTGCTGACGCGTGTGCCGGCAGTGCCCTGGACGATCGCTTCGATGTCCGCGAGCGAACCGATCACCGCGACCTTGCCAGTATGGCGGGCGAATTCGCAGGCTGCCTGCACCTTCGGTCCCATGGAGCCAGCGGCGAAACCGAGGCGTTCGAGTTCATCCGGGTGCGCTTCGGCGATGGCTTTCTGCGACGGCTTGCCATAGTCGACGAACGCCGCGTTGACGTCGGTGGCGATCACCAGCAAGTCGGCTTCCAGTTGCTCGGCGAGCAGCGACGAGCACAGGTCTTTGTCGATCACCGCCTCGATGCCCTTGAGGTTGCGGTGCTCGTCGTACATGGTCGGAATGCCGCCGCCACCCGCGCAAATCACGATGCTGCCCTTGTCCAGCAGCCACTTGATCGGACGGATCTCGAAGATGCGTTTTGGCCGGGGACTGGCCACCACGCGGCGGAACTTGTCGCCGTCCGGAGCGATGGCCCAGCCTTTTTCGGCGGCGAGTTTTTCTGCCTCGGCTTTGTCGTAGACCGGGCCGATCGGTTTGGTTGGATTCTGGAAGGCCGGGTCCTTGGCGTCGACTTCAACCTGGGTCAGCAGGGTGGCGAACGGCACTTCGAAGTCCAGCAGGTTGCCCAGTTCCTGTTCGATGATGTAGCCGATCATGCCTTCGGTTTCGGCACCGAGCACGTCCAGCGGGTAAGGGGTGACGGAGGTGTAGGCCGCCGCCTGCAGCGACAGCAGGCCGACTTGCGGGCCATTGCCGTGGGCGATGACCAGTTGATTGCCGGGATGGATCTTGGCGATTTGCTCGGTGGCGATGCGGATGTTGGCGCGCTGGTTGTCAGCGGTCATCGGCTCGCCACGACGGAGCAGGGCGTTACCGCCCAGAGCTACGACGATACGCATAATGCAATCCTTTCAGCAGAGAAATGGCAAACGACTCGGTTTCCCTGTCGGAACCGGAATCCCCTGTGGGAGGGGGCTTGCTCCCGAAGGCGGCGGATCAGTCGACATGGCTGTTGAATGACACACCGCTTTCGCGAGCAAGCCCGCTCCCACATTTGGAGCCGGTTCCTTCAGTGGGAGCTATTCCGGTTACAGATCAGCCAGGGTCGAGACCAGGATCGCCTTGATCGTGTGCATGCGGTTTTCCGCTTGCTCGAAGGCGATGCAGGCGGGCGACTCGAACACGTCGTCGGTGACTTCGATGCCGTTGGCCAGGTGCGGATACTGTTCGGCGATCTGTTTGCCGACCTTGGTATCGCTGTTGTGGAACGCCGGCAGGCAGTGCATGAACTTGGTGCGCGGGTTGCCGGTGGCTTTCATCAGCTCTTTGTTGACCTGGTACGGCAGCAGTTGCTGGATACGTTCGGCCCAGGCTTCCACCGGTTCGCCCATCGACACCCAGACGTCGGTGTGGATGAAATCGACGCCTTTGACTGCGGCTTTCGGGTCTTCGGTCAGGGTGATGCGGGCGCCGGATTCTTCCGCGTATTTCTTGCAGCGATCGACCAGATCGTCATGCGGCCACAGGGCTTTCGGCGCGCAGATGCGCACGTCCATGCCGAGCTTGGCGCCGACCAGCAGCAGCGAGTTGCCCATGTTGTTGCGCGCGTCGCCGAGGTAGGCGTAGCTGATTTCGTGGATCGGCTTGTCGGCGTGTTCACGCATGGTCAGCACGTCGGCGATCATTTGCGTTGGGTGATATTCGTCGGTCAGGCCGTTGAACACCGGCACCCCGGCGAACTTCGCCAGCTCTTCGACAATTTCCTGTTTGAAGCCACGGTATTCGATGGCGTCGTACATGCGACCCAGCACGCGGGCCGTGTCTTTCATGCTTTCCTTGTGGCCGATCTGCGACGAGTTCGGGTCGATGTAGGTGACGTTGGCGCCTTGGTCGTAGGCCGCCACTTCGAACGCGCAACGGGTGCGGGTCGAGGTTTTTTCGAAGATCAGAGCGATGTTGTTGCCCTTCAGGTGTTGCTGCTCGGTGCCGGTGTACTTGGCGCGTTTCAGGTCGCGGGACAGGTCGAGCAGGTAACGCAGCTCACGTGGGGTGTGGTGTTCCAGGCTGAGCAGGTTACGGTTGTGGATGTTAAAAGCCATGATGGATCTCCTTCGGTGTCGGTTATCCCCCTGGCCGCGCTTTGTAAGTCGCGGCCAAGGCTCAGAGGTTTAGTAATCGATTGGGTCGCGGATGATCGGGCAGGTCATGCAGTGGCCGCCGCCGCGACCACGACCGAGTTCGCCGGCGCTGATGGTGATGACCTCCACGCCCGCCTTGCGCAGCAGGGTGTTGGTGTAGGTGTTGCGGTCGTAGCCGATGACCACGCCCGGTTCCACGGCCACCACGTTGTTGCCGTCGTCCCATTGCTCGCGTTCGGCGGCGAAGCTGTTGCCGCCGGTTTCCACCACGCGCAGCTTCGGCAGGTTTAGCGCAGCGGCGACAGTGTCGAGGAAGCTGCCTTCTTCGCGGCGGATGTCGATGCCGCCCTGTTTGCTTTCGTCAGGACGCAGGGTGAAGGCGACGATCTGGTTGACCACTTCCGGGAAAATCGTCACCAGGTCGCGATCGCAGAAACTGAACACGGTGTCCAGGTGCATCGCGGCGCGGGACTTCGGCAGGCCGGCGACGATGACTTTTTCCACCGCTTTGTTCTTGAACAGGTTCAGCGCCAGTTGGCCGATGGCCTGACGCGACGAGCGTTCGCCCATGCCGATCAACACCACGCCGTTGCCGATCGGCATCACGTCGCCGCCCTCAAGGGTCGAGCTGCCGTGATCCTTGTCCGGGTCGCCGTACCAGATCTCGAAATCGGCGTTGGTGAACTGCGGGTGGAATTTGTAGATGGCGGTGGTCAGCAGGGTTTCCTGACGTCGCGCCGGCCAGTACATCGGGTTCAGCGTCACGCCACCGTAGATCCAGCAGGTGGTGTCGCGGGTGAACTGGGTGTTCGGCAGCGGCGGCAGGATAAAGCTGGAGTGGCCGAGGAAGTCGCGGAACATCTGGATGGTCTTGCCACCGAAGCTGTCCGGCAGATCGTCGGCGGACACGCCACCGATCAGGTATTCGGCGATGTGTCGCGGCTCAAGGCTTTTCAGCCAGGATTTGACTTCGCTGATCAGGCCCAGGCCCACTGAGTCGGCGGTGACCTTGCGATTGAGAATCCAGTCCAGCGCTTCCGGAATGGCGACGATGTCGGTCAGCAGGTTGTGCATTTCCAGCACGTCGATCCCGCGTTCACGCATCTTGGTCACGAAGTCGAAGTGGTCGCGCTTGGCCTGGGCGACCCACAACACGTCATCGAACAGCAGTTCATCGCAGTTGTTCGGGGTCAGGCGCTGATGGGCCAGACCTGGGGAGCAAACCATGACTTTGCGCAGTTTACCGGCTTCGGAGTGGACGCCGTACTTAACTTTTTCCGTGGTCATTGCAGTGATCCTCCAGATTACAAATCAAGGGTTACAAGGTCAGGAAGCCGTCGTAGAGACCGTAGGCAGCCACCAGGGCACCCACGACCACTGCGGCGAAAATCAGCTTCTCGACGTTAGTGAAAATCGGTTGGTTGAGTTCCAGCTTGGCCTTGGCGAACAGGATCGCGCCGGGTGCGTAGAGCAGGGCCGAGAGCAGCAGATACTTGACCCCGCCGGCATACAGCAGCCACACCGCGTAGATCAGCGCGATGCCGCCGATAATCAGATCCTTGCGTCGTTCGGCCGCGAAGCCTTCGTAGCTTTCGCCGCGCACCGCCAGCAACAGGGCATAGGCCGCCGACCACAGGTACGGCACCAGAATCATTGAGGTGGCGAGGTAGATCAGCGACAGGTAAGTGCTGGCCGAGAACAGGGTGATGATCAGGAACAGCTGGACCATCGCGTTGGTCAGCCACAGGGCGTTGACCGGTACGTGGTTGGCGTTCTCCTTGCGCAGAAACTCGGGCATGGTGTGGTCTTTGGCGGCGGCGAACATGATCTCCGCACACAGCAGCACCCACGACAGCAGCGCGCCCAGCAGTGAGATGATCAGGCCGACGCTGATCAGCACCGCGCCCCAATGACCGACAACGTGCTCAAGCACGGCGGCCATCGACGGGTTCTGCAGTTTGGCCAGTTCCGGCTGGGTCATGATGCCCAGCGACAGCACGTTGACCAGCACCAGGAACAGCAGCACGGTGATGAAACCGATGACGGTGGCCTTGCCGACGTCCGAGCGTTTTTCCGCCCGCGCCGAGAAGATGCTCGCGCCCTCGATGCCGATGAACACCCACACGGTGACCAGCATCATGTTGCGCACCTGGTTCATTACGCTGCCCAGATCCGGGTTTTTCACACCCCAGATGTCGGCGGTGAAGATGTCCAGTTTGAAGGCGAATACCGCGATCAGCACGAACAGCAGCAGCGGCACGACCTTGGCGACCGTGGTCACGAGGTTGATGAACGCCGCTTCCTTGATCCCGCGCAGTACCAGAAAGTGCACGGCCCAGAGCAGCACCGAGGCGCCGATCACTGCCGCCACCGTGTTGCCTTCACCGAAAACCGGAAAGAAATACCCGAGGGTGCTGAACAACAGAACAAAGTAGCCAACGTTGCCCAGCCAGGCACTGATCCAGTAACCCCAGGCGGACGAGAAACCCATGTAATCGCCAAACCCGGCCTTGGCGTAGGCGTAGACACCGCCGTCCAGGTCAGGCTTGCGATTGGCGAGGGTTTGAAAGACAAAAGCGAGGGTGAGCATGCCGACAGCGGTGA
This sequence comes from Pseudomonas sp. AM14(2022), assembly GCF_036346455.1. Classification (NCBI taxonomy): domain Bacteria; kingdom Pseudomonadati; phylum Pseudomonadota; class Gammaproteobacteria; order Pseudomonadales; family Pseudomonadaceae; genus Pseudomonas; species Pseudomonas sp. AM14(2022). Next base: position 513,314 of record NZ_JAOTNY010000004.1, on the reverse strand, counting down.
TGGCCCAGCCAATCAGTACCGCGCCGACGTCGGCGCTGGCGGCCATGTTTTGTGGCAAAGAGAATATCCCGCCACCAATCATTGAGCCGACTACCAAGGCAACCAGTGCACCGAGTCGTAGTTTTCCGGGAGCTTCAGACATTGCATGACTCCATTGCAGGAGAGAAGAGTTCACAGCGTAGATCTGTTGTCTGTTCAATCAGCTGACATAGATCAGTGCATGGCCACATTCCATTGTTAATGAATGACTTATGAAACAACTGGAGGCATAACGCTATCGCCTGGAAAGCCCGTCCTAGAGGCTTTTTACTGATGTGGTTGGGAATTGGTCTTATTACTTTAGAGTTATCACGCTAGTTGTTTTTCAGCTTTTGGCAAATTTTCAGCATCTGTTTTCAGTACAGAATTGATTTATTAGGATTCGCGCACAAAACTGTCTTAGCGTGCTAGGCGTTAGCGTCAGTCGCTATATATAAACGGGTGTTAGTCGGCATTACCTGATAAACGTCATCTGGTATCAGGCGTTTAGTTAATAGTTGTTACAAATGAATGAAGGGAGACAAGAATGTCGCAACCGACGCAAAAGCTGCGACTGGGTGCGTTGATCGCCCTGGTGGTGGGTTCAATGATTGGCGGGGGGATTTTTTCCCTGCCGCAGAACATGGCGGCCCGCGCCGATGCCGGGGCAATCCTGATCGGCTGGGGCATCACCGCCATCGGCATGCTGACCCTGGCGTTCGTGTTCCAGACCCTGGCCAACCGCAAGCCCGAGCTGGACTCCGGGGTCTACGCCTACGCCAAGGCCGGATTCGGCGACTACATGGGCTTTTCCTCGGCCTGGGGCTACTGGATCAGCGCGTGGCTGGGCAACGTCGGTTATTTCGTGTTGCTGTTCAGCACCCTCGGTTACTTCTTCCCGGTGTTCGGCCAGGGCAACACGCCAATCGCCATCGGCTGCGCATCGGTGCTGCTGTGGGCGGTGCATTTTCTGGTGATGCGCGGGATCAAGGAGGCGGCGTTCATCAATCAGGTGACCACGGTCGCCAAGATCGTGCCGCTGATCATGTTCATCGTGATTGCCGCCGTGGCGTTCAAGGCCGACATTTTCACCCGCGACATCTGGGGCCGCAGCAACCCGAGCTTCGGCGGGGTGATGGATCAGGTGCGCAACATGATGCTGGTCACGGTGTTCGTGTTCATCGGCATCGAGGGTGCCAGCGTGTATTCGGCGCGGGCGGAGAAACGCAGCGACGTCGGGCGCGCAACGGTGATCGGCTTCCTCGGTGTGCTGGCGCTGCTGGTGCTGGTCAACGTGCTGTCGCTGGGGATCATGAGCCAGCCCGAACTCGCGACTTTGCAGAACCCGTCGCTGGCGGCGGTGCTGGAGCACATCGTCGGGCCGTGGGGCGCATTGTTGATCAGCCTCGGTCTGGCGGTGTCGCTGCTTGGCGCATTGCTGTCATGGGCGCTGCTGTGCGCGGAAATCCTCTTCGCCACGGCCCGGGACAAGACCATGCCGGCGTTCCTGAAAAAGGAAAACGCCAACCATGTGCCGGTCAATGCGCTGTGGCTGACCAACATGATGATTCAGATTTTCCTGCTGATCACCCTATTCTCCGCCGGTACCTACACAAGTCTGATTTATCTGGCGTCGTCGATGATTCTGGTGCCGTATTTGTGGTCGGCGGCGTACGCGGTGTTGCTCAGCGGGCGCGGCGAAACCTACGAACATGCCTCGGCCGAACGCACCAAGGATCTGCTGATTGGCGGGATTGCTCTGTGTTATGCGGTGTGGTTGTTGTATGCCGGCGGGGTGAAGTATCTGCTGCTGTCGGCGCTGCTGTATGCGCCGGGGGTGGTGCTGTTCGCCAAGGCCAAGCATGAGCAGGGTGAGCCGCTGTTCACCCCTGTCGAGAAAGGCATTTTCGCCTGCGTGCTGATCGGCGCAGGGCTGGCGGCGTATGGTTTGTACAGCGGGGTGTTGTCGTTGTAGGTGGATTGATTGTGCATCGATGTTGTCAGTGCGGGCCTCTTCGCGAGCAAGCCCGCTCCCACATTTGAAATGCATTCCCCCTGTGGGAGCGGGCTTGCTCGCGAAGGGGCCCGAATGATCATCACCACTGCGCGCGATGCGAACCCAATTCAGTAGCCGGCAACGCCCACTGCAGCGGCGTCCCGCTGATCTTCACCGGCGCCAGCAAGCGATGCGCCGGCCCCCATGGGGTCTGCTCCACCTGCGAGTCTTGATCCTGTTTATCCTCGACGCGCAACGCTTCGCTCGTTCCCGGTCCGTGCTCGATCAGCAACTTGGCGGTGCGCGCCAGTGACAAGCGTGCCGAGCCACCCCGTCCAGTCTTCAAACGCTCCGTCAGAAGCCGGATCGCACTCGCCGCCATCAGATACCCGGTCGCGTGATCCAGCGCCTGCACCGGCAGCGGCGTCGGTTTGTCAGCCTGTTTCCAGCGCTGCCCGGCCTCGGCGATGCCGCTGCTCATTTGCACCAGGCTGTCGAAACCCCGCCGGTTGCGCCATGGGCCGCTCCAGCCGTAGGCATTGAGGCAGACGTCGATCAGCCCCGGCGCCAGTTGTCGGCGGCGTTCGGCGCCGAAACCGAGGTGTTCCAGGGCATCGGCGCGGTAGCCGTGCACGAGAATGTCGGCGTCCTTCAACAGGTTTTCGAACAATGCATGATCGGCCGGCTGCTGCAGATCCAGTCGCGCACAACGTTTGCCCAGGGTCATGTCAGGGATGACGCCCGGCTCGTTCCAGCTCGGCGGATCGATGCGCAGCACGTTGGCGCCGAGGCCCGCGAGAAAGCGGCTGGCGGTGGGGCCGGCGAGCACGCGGGTCAGGTCGAGCACCTTGAGCCCGGCCAGCGGTTGCGCCACCGAGCCTTGCCATGGTTTGAGTGTTTCGTCCTGATCGGTGCGGAAATGCACCAGCGGCTCGGCATTCACTGCCAACCCTTGCGGGTGCTGCTGCCATTGCGCCCAGCTGCGCATTTCGGCAGCGCAACCGTTGGCCTCGACCACTGCTTGTTCCAGGTCGGCGCTGCGCCACTGCGCGACTTTCTTCGCCATCGCGGAACGGTCGGCGCAGGCACCGAGCACGCGTTCAGCTGCGGCACGATGATGTGGGGCGTTGGTGTGCAGGCGGATCCAGCCGTCCTTGGTTGCGTAGTCACCAGCGACCGGATCCCACAGCGGCGGGACTTCCCAGCCGATCGGCCGCAACGAGGTGGCAAACCAGAACGACGCCAGACGCCGATCGACTTCCACGGCGGGCAAGTGCCCGGTCTGTTGCCGGAGCAGTTCGCTGACGGCCTGACCGGCAGCGCCGATGCTGGCGCAGGCCAGGTCGGTGACGGCAAACGCCGAGGGCAGGGCGCCACTGGCGGTGAACGGAATCGGCGTGTGGGGCAAGCCGAGTGCGGCTTGAATGGACGTGATTAAATCAGTCATCGAAGGCCCTCCGGGAGAGAGGGCGATGATAGTGCAAAAAAATCTCGGGCCAGATGAAAAAACCGAACGCCGAACACTCAACCCTGTGGGAGCGGGCTTGCTCGCGAATGCGGAGTGTCAGTCACTTCAAATGTCGCTGACATACCGCCTTCGCGAGCAAGCCCGCTCCCACAAAGGGACTGTGGTGATTTTCAGACGCGGAACTGATCCATCAGCTTCATCTGCTGGCTCGCCAGGGCATTGAGCTGGCTGCTGATCGCCGCCGACTCGGTGGCCTGCTCGGTCAGGGTTTCAGTCACGGTGCGAATCGCCGAGACGTTGCGGTTGACCTCTTCGGCCACGGCGCTCTGCTGTTCGGCGGCGCTGGCGATCTGCAGGTTCATATCACTGATCACGGTCACCGCATCGCTGATCTTGCCCAGCGCATCCACCGCCTGACGGATCTGCCCGGCGTTGTTGTGCGCCTGAGTCTGGCTCGAGTGCATGGTCGCGACCACGCCACGGGTGCCGGTCTGGATGCGTTCGATGACGATGCGGATTTCTTCCACCGAATCCTGAGTGCGCTTGGCGAGGTTGCGCACCTCGTCGGCCACCACCGCAAAACCACGACCGCTTTCCCCGGCGCGCGCCGCTTCGATGGCGGCGTTGAGCGCCAGCAGGTTGGTCTGTTCGGCGATGCTGCGGATCACTTCCAGCACCGAACCGATCTGCTCGCTGTTGACCGCCAGCGCTTCGACTTCGGTCACCGCTTTGCTGACTTCATCGGCCAGTTGATTGATGTCGCGGGTGCTGCGCTCGATGATCGACAGGCCGTCCCTGGCCGACTGATCGGCGCCCTTGGCGGCGTTGGCCGCGTTCGACGCGCTGTTGGCGACGTCGTGGGCAGTGGCGCTCATTTCATTGGAGGCGGTGGCGACCTGATCGATTTCGCGGAACTGCACCTGCATGCCTTCGCTGGTCTGGCGAGCGATTTCCGATGACTGATCAGCAGTGCCACGCGCTTCAGTGATGCTCTGTTTGATCTGGGCGATGGTCGGTTGCAGCTTGTCGAGGAAGCGGTTGAACCAGTTCACCAGTTCGCCCAGTTCATCTTTCTTGCTGTAGTTCAGGCGCTGGGTCAGATCGCCTTCACCGCTGGCGATGTTCTTCAGCATCTCGGCGACGCTGTTGATCGGGCGTGTGACGCCGGAAGCCGTCAGCCAGATCAGCAACAAGCCAATCAGCCCGGCGACGACAGCCACCGCCAGCGCCGTGATCACGCCGGTTTCCTGCGCGTCGTCGAGGACCGCTTGCAGCTTGACCGAGTCGGCCAGCAGCACCTGTTTCGGCAAGTCGATGACCACACCCCAGGCCCGCGAGTTGCCAATCGGATCGACCGGATACACCGCGCGAATCAGCTCGCCCTGTTCGAGAATCTTCGGCGTGCCGCTGCTGACCAGTTGCAGCAGATCCTTGCCGTCGGCACCGAGGGTATCGCTGATCTTTTTACCGACCTTGGTCGCATCGGAACTGTCGGCAGCGAGCACGCCGCTGCCCGAAACGATCAGCATGTGTCCGGCGTTGTTGAACAGGTTGCGTTGGGACTCCACCGCCGCCGCTTGCAGGGCATCAAGGGCGATGTCGACACCGACCACGCCGATGGCCTTGCCGTCGACGATCAACGGCACGGAAATGGTGGTCATCAACATTTCCTTGCCGCCCACGGTGTCGGCATACGGATCGAGCAGGCAAGTACGCTTGTTGTCGCGAGGGCAGGTGTACCAGCTGTTGTACGGCGTGCCGCTGACGCTGAGGGTGGTCTTGGTCATGTCTTCTTCGACCATGATCGTGTTCAGCGCCGAGCCGGCAGCGCGGCTCCAGTAGCTCGCAAAACGCCCGGCTTCGTTGGACTGACGCGCGGCATCGTTGACGAATTCGCTGTCCTTGCCGTCGAGGCCGTTGGGTTCGAAGGCGAGCCAGATGCCGAGTACCTTGTCGTTACGCTGGAATGCGGTTTTCAGGCTCTGGTTCAACTCTTCACGCAGGGCACCGGCGTCCAGCGAACGCTTGGCGGCCAGTGCGCGCATGTCCTTGATCTGATCGGCCAGCGCGGTGATCACCGTGAGGCTTTTGCCAAAGGTCTTCTGCACCCGCACTGCTTGTTCGGCCGCCTTGGCTTGCAACAGGTTCTGCACACTGGCAGTGAGCAACTGGTTGCTGGAGTTACTGACCAGTTCGTCGTTCTGGTTGGTCTGGTAAATGTTCATGCCGACGATCAGCGCAACCACCCCCAGCAGGCACAGGCCGGAGAGCAGGACGATTTTCAGGCGAATGGAGAGAGAGTCGAACATGGGGCGATCTCGTGAATGAATGAGCAGGTGGCCACGGGATGAACTACCCGGTTCGCCAAATCCATTCAGCGCCATGCATTGCTCATCGGCGCGCAGCGAGAGGGCATGAGCCGCTTGCCGACGAACGGTCAGCGCTAAACGTTTGCGCAGGGGAATGTGCTGAAAAGGCGATTAATTACAGGGAAGTTTCAGCCTGATGAATGACGGAGAGGTGATGAGGCTGTTGTGGCGAGGGAGCTTGCTCCCGCTCGGCGGCGAAGCCGTCGCAAACCCGGTAAACACGGTGAATCAGAAGAAATGCAGGGGAGCGCTTCGCACTCCAGCGGGAGCAAGCTCCCTCGCCACAGGGGGATCTGTGAGTCAGGAGGAGGGCATGGTTTCCGGGCGCGACCAGATCCACAGGTTGCCCAGACTCATCCCGGCAATCGCCAGATACACCGGCCAGCCGTGATCGAGCATTACCAGCATCAACGTCGCGCACAGCAGCATGCTGATCGTGGCGCTGACCTTGGCTTTGCGCGCGATGATCTTGCCGTTGCGCCAGTTGCTCAGGATCGGCCCGAACAGCCGATGGTTTTCCAGCCAGGCGCTCAGGCGCGGCGAGCTGCGAGTCGCGGCCCAGGCGGCGAGCAGGATGAACTCGGTGGTCGGCAGGCCGGGCACGACGATGGCGATCAGGCCAATGCCGAGGCTGACGTAGGCCAGCAGGCCGAACAGCAGGCGAGCGAGTTTTGAGGTGGCGGGTTGCGGCATGGGCTCAGTGGTTGCTTTTGAAGCGGGACGGGAATCTTACAGGCTTACACCGTTCCCCTGTAGGAGTGAGCCTGCTCGCGATGGCATCCGGTCATTCAACATTAATGTCGACTGATACACCGCCATCGCGAGCAGGCTCACTCCTACAAGGGGAATTTGCTGTGTGTCAGGCCGGTTCGGCCTCGGTGGCGTAAGCCTGTTCCAGCAGCACGGTGAAGCGGTTGAACGCGTCGATTGCGCCTTGCTCGACTTCGGCTTCCTCTTCGGCGGTGAACGGCAGGGAATCGAGGGTGCGCACGAAGCTTTTCCAGCCTTCGGCACGGCCGCCTTCCGGCTCACCCAGGTGACGGGCACCAAAGGTTTCGCTCAGCTCCAGCGCCACCGCACGTTTGATCAGGAACGCAGCGCCGAGCTTCGAACCTTCGGAGACGAAAATCCAGCCCAATGCACGGGCTTTGCTCGGGTTTTTCAGCGCACCGGCCACTGGTGGGGGGATATCGGTATCGAGATCCGCCAGGTCAGCCTTGGCCGCATCCGCGCGGCAACGGCCCGGCAGATCCGGGACGATGGCAGTCAGTTCGGCATTGTTATAGAGATCGACCAGTTCCGACTGGAACAGGTACTGCGCGACCACGAAACGCGCGAAGTTGGCGCGGGTTTCGAACGGCGCGTGGGCCTTGACCAGGGCGTCGAGCTTGCTGTGCGGCTCGTGGGTGATCTGGTTCAGGCGTTGTGAACGCAGGGCTTTTTCCGAAGTGGTCATGGGGGTGTCCTTGATAAAAGAGGCGCTTGATAACGAGACGAACGGGCAGGTGCCAAACCGTAAAAAAGCCCCGCGACGCGCTGATCAATGCGCGTCGCAGGGCTGTGCGGTTCAGATGTCCCAGACCAGATTGATCGCGAAGTTGCGGCCCGGCTGGGTCAGGCGATCGAGGTTGGCCGGTTGTGTCACCGAGGCTTCGCCGACGCTGTCGTAACCGCGCACGTCATCCCACAGCCAGTACTTCTTGTCGGTCAGGTTGTAGATGCCGCCGCTGACGGTGACGTCGTCGGTGACTTTGTAATAGCCGGCCAGATCGAGAATGCCGAAGCCCGGGGTCTTGAACTGGCTGCTGACGCCATCCGGCGATTTGAAGTTGCTGTCGTCGACGCGGTCCTTTTTCTTCACCACGGTCCAGCTCAGCAGGCCGCCGTAATTGTTCTGGTCGTAACCCAGACCGAATACGCCAGTCAGCGGATTGACGCTGTTGAGTGGCTCGCCGTTGTCGTTGTTGCGACCGTAGGCATAGGCGATCGAGCCTTGGGTGTAGAGGCCCTGCGGCGCGCCGAACGCATCGAGGTTCAGGCGACCTTTGACTTCGGCGCCCTTGATGGTCGCGTGCTTGATGTTGCTCGACTGGAAGGTCAGCTCGTCGTAACCGGGAGTGACCGCGTCTTCGTTGATGAAATCGCGGTACTTGTTATAGAACACCGCCACGTCGAACGAGCCTTGTTCGAAGTTGCCGCGCAGACCGGTTTCATAGCTTTTGCTTTTCTCCGGTTCCAGGTTCGGGTTGGGCGCCACGTTGTAGCCGGTGGTGCTGTTTTCAAAGCGTCCGTACAGCGCTTTAGCGGTCGGCGTGCGGAAACCTTCGGCGTACTGGCCGTACCAGGTGTAATTTTCGGTCAGGGCGTAGGTCAGGCCGAATTTGGGCGAGACTTTGTGCCAGCTCTTGTTCGCGTCGCTGACCGTGCCGTTGCCGTCGGCGGCCACGGTGTTGAGGAATTCCTGGGTGATGTGCGGCTTTAGCTGGGTGTGGTCGTAGCGCAGGCCCGGCAGGAAGGTCCACTTGTTCCAACTGATCTGATCCTGGGCGAACAGGCTGTAGGTGTTGATGGTCGGATCCGGGAAGTCGCTGGATTTTTTCAGCACATCCGCCGCGCTGGTGGCGCCGATGGCGGTGCAGCCACGGCCGACTGCCAGGCACTTGCCGTCGCCGCTGCGTGAGCCGGTGACTTTCTGCTGCTTGATTGTGGTGCCGTAGGTCAGCACGTGATCGGTGTCACCGATGGCGAAGGCCTTGTCCAGTTGCGCATCGAATATCCACTGTTTTTCCTCGTAGACCGTGTCGCGGGTGCGCAGCACTTTACGGGTCATCGGATAGTAGAACTCTTCGGTGCTCTGATCGGTTTTGGCGATCTGGTGATTGAGGCTCCACTTCACGTTGTCGGCCAGCAGGCTGTCGAGGGCGAAGCTGTGCTCGAGGCCGAAACGCTCGCGGGTGATGGTGTCGTTGCCGGTGCGCCACTGGTACATGCCGCCGGGCAGCACGCTGTTGGGGATGGTCGGGGCACCGTTGAAGTACGGGCCGCCGTAGGCACTTTTCTGATCAGTGTCGCGATCGTCCTTGTACTTCTCGTAGGTCAGGCCCAGACGCGAATCGTCGTTGTAGTTCCAGCCGATCTTCGCCAGGACGTTGGTGGCCTTGACGTCTTCCGGGTTGGCAGCGGTGCGCGCCAGGCCAGTGCCGTTGTTGCTGCCGTAGGAATCGGTTTCGTGACCGTCGCGCTGGCTGAAGTGCAGCAAGCCGTCGAACTGCTCGGCACGCCCGGCGACGGTGGCGGATTTCAGCCAGCTCTCATCGGCGGAGCTGTAACCGGTTTTCAGGCGAGCGCCGACGTCTTTGCCGGGCTTGATGATGTCGTCCGGGTCGAGGGTGTAGTAGCTGACGGCGCCGCCGATGGCGTTGCTGCCGTACAGCACCGAGGCCGGACCCCGGAGGATTTCCACGCGTTTGACGATTTCCGGGTCGACGTAATTGCGCTGGGTCTTGGCGTACGGGCCGTTGAAGAAACCGTCCGGCACTTCGACACCGTCAACCTGAGTCAGGATGCGGTCGCCGTCGATGCCACGGATGTTATAGCCGCTGATACCGCCACGCTGGCCGGCGCCGCCGACGGACACGCCCGGCTCGTAGCGCACCAGATCCTTGATGGTGTTGACGTTGTTGCGATCCAGATCCTGGCGGGTCTGCACAGTGACGGTGGCCGGAACGCTATTGACCGACTGTTCCTGGCGGGTGGCGCTGATGGTCACCTGATCCAGATTGAGTGCGCCGCTGGAGCTGCGCTTCTCCAGCACCACGTTGTTGTTGCTCAGCTTGCGGAAGCTCAGGTTGGTCCCCACCAACAGGCGTTCCAGGGCTTTTTCCGGCGGCAGCGAACCGCGCACACCCGGCGACGACACGCCTTGACCCAGTTCTGCCGGCAAGCCGACCTGCCAACCAGTGACGCTGGTAAAGGCATTGAGCGCCGACACCAGCGGTTGCTGGCCGATGGAGAACGAATAATCACCCATGTTGCGCGCCGGCTGTTCGCTGGCAGCCATCAGCGGTGCGGTGCCGGCCATGAGGATGGCGGCCGTCAGCAGCGACAATACGCGGGAAGGGGAAGCAGTCTGGCGGGTAAGGCGAGAGGACATCGATAGCGCTCCGTGTCGCACGAATCTTTATAGGTGCTGATTCGCCTCCGAAGATGCGAATCAATTGCATTGGCTATAACGAGACGAACGGGCTTTCGCTATCGAGTAAAAATAATTCTCATTTAGTTCAGGATCACCAGCGCGGGGAATTCCTGCAGGCGCGCCGAGGTGATGTGGGCGAGGGAACGCACCACGTCCAGCGGCTGGTCGAGGCGGTAGTTGCCGGTGACGTTGACGTCGGCCAACTGCTCGTTGGTGTTGATGATCCAGCCCGGGTAGTAGCGGCGCAGTTCGGCCAGCACCTGATTCAACGGGCAGTTCTCGAACACCAGGCGGCCCTGGACCCAGGCCAGATCAGTCGCAGCATCGAGCTTGGCCGGGCGATCGAAACCGTTGGGCCCGATACGGATGCTTTCCCCGGCGGACAAGCGCACCCGCGCGTCGTTGTGCGTGGCGCGCAGATCGACATCGCCGCGCTGCACATTGACCTGCGCAACGCCGTCCAGATAGCGCACGGCGAACGCGGTGTCGCGCACGCTGGCCTGCACCGGGCCGGCATCGATTTCCAGCGGTTGACCACGGTTGCTGGCCACCTCGAAAAACGCTTCGCCCTGATACAGCCGCGCCACGCGCTGGCGCTCATTGATGGTGCTGGAGAATGCCGAGTTCGTGTTGAGCAGCACCTTGGAGCCATCCTCCAGTTGCAGGCGCTGACGTTCGCCGACCACGGTCAGGTGATCGGCCTGAATGCGCATCGGCAGATTGCTGAAACTGAACAGGCCCAGAATCAGCACCGCAGCGGTGGCCAACGGTTTCCAGTGCGGACGCAACCGCTTGAGGACGGTGACTTTCGCCGGTTTGGTCGCGAGGCTTTGCGCGCACTGGGCGACTTGCGGCCCGTCCCAGACTGCCTGCGCCTTGGCGAACGCCTCGGCATTCAACGGAGCGGCCGCCAGCCAGGCATGGAACTGCCGGGTCTGTTCCTCGTCCGGGCTGCCGAGCACAATGAGCCAGTCGAGTGCCTGATCCATTGCACGGGCGGCGTCCTGCGCCGTTGCGGGCGAAGGCGAGCGGTGGGTGTCCGTCACGGTGTTTCCTCGGCAGTGTCTGTGCACGGCTGTTTTTTAAGTGAAGCGTAAAAGTCGGCCAAGGGTAGCAAAGCCCAATGATCAGTGCAGGCGATCCCGACACTTACAGAAAAGCCCTACGACTTCAGTCGCCATTCAGACGTTCGGCGACGCCAATACAAATGGTCATGATCAGCTTGAGTTCTTTCTGCACGGTGCTGAGGGAAACATTCAGTTCGTCGGCGATTTCCTGATAGCTGTGCCCGTGCAGGCGGCTGAGGATGAAGATCTGCTGCTGACGCGGGCTGAGTTGACTGAGGCTCACGTTCAGGCGCTCCAGCAATTGTTCGGCGTGGGCGGCGTCTTCGGCGCTGCTGACAGGGGCGGCGACGCTGTGCACCACATCCTGCGGCACGTCATCGACCATGGTCCGCGAATGGATCTTGCGCGCACGCAGGTGATCCAGCGCCAGATTGCGCGCGGTCTGGAACACGAAGGGTTCAAGGTGATCGATGGCGCGCTCGCTCAGCGCCCGCGTGACGCGCAGGTAGGTCTCCTGCAACAGGTCTTCGGCGGTGCTGTGGTTGTTGACCATCCGCTCGATCGTGCGCAGCAGGGACGTGCGCTGAGAGAGGAAGACATGATTGAAGCGCGATTGACTCACGGGGGAACCTGATCCATTTCGAGCGAATGATAATGCTTATCATCTAGTCGAGTGGTCAAGTGTTGATTTCAGATTGAAATCAGAAACCTGTGGGAGCGGGCTTGCTCGCGAATGCGGTGGGTCAGTCGATATATTAATTGCCTGACACGACGCCTTCGCGAGCAAGCCCGCTCCCACATGGGAGGAGGGAATTACTCCGCGTTGCAGAGCGCCAGGCAGTTATCCAGCATGCGGTTGGAGAAGCCCCATTCGTTGTCGTACCAGGCCAGCACTTTCAGCAGTTTGCCGCTGGCTTTGGTGTGGTTGGCGTCAAAGATCGACGACAGCGGGTTGTGGTTGAAGTCGCTGGAAACCAGCGGCAATGTGTTGTAACCCAAAATTTTCGAATGCTGGCTGGCGGCTTTCATCAGCGCGTTGACCTCATCGGCCGTGGCTTCCTTCTTCAACTGCACGGTCAGGTCCACCAGCGACACATTGATCACCGGCACGCGCACCGCCATGCCGGTCAGTTTGCCCGCCAGTTCCGGCAGCACCAGGCCTACCGCTTCAGCGGCGCCGGTCTTGCTCGGGATCATGTTCTGCGTGGCCGAACGCGCGCGGTACGGGTCGGTGTGGTAGACGTCGGTGAGGTTCTGGTCGTTGGTGTAGGCATGAATAGTGGTCATCAGGCCGCTTTCAATCCCCAGCTCGCGGTGCAGCACCTGCGCCACTGGCGCCAGGCAGTTGGTGGTGCACGACGCGTTGGAGATGATCTGGTGCGACTGGCGCAGAATGTCGTGGTTCACGCCGTAAACCACAGTGGCGTCGGCGCCTTTGGCCGGGGCGGAGATGATGACTTTGCGCGCGCCGGCAGTAAGATGCGCGGCCGCTTTGGCGCGGTCCGTGAACAGACCGGTGCATTCGAACACCACGTCGATCTTTTCCGCAGCCCATGGCAGCTCGGCCGGGTTGCGAATGGCGCTGACCGCAATACGGTCGCCATTGACCGTCAGGCTTTCGTTGTCGTGAGCCACTTCGGCGTCGAATGTGCCATGAACGGTGTCGTATTTGAGCAGATGGGCATTGATGGCGCTGTCGCCCAGATCGTTGATGGCTACGATCTGCAAATCCTGTCGATAGCCTTGGGTATACAGTGCGCGCAGGACATTACGGCCGATGCGGCCAAAACCATTGATTGCGATTCGAAGAGTCATTGAACAGCGCCGCCGTCGTTTTGTTGTTGGAATTACAAGATTATTCGCATAAAAATAGAAAACAAGCCTTTTTAGTGGCAATATTTTGTTTTATCTACAACGAGTGACCTGAATCAACTGGTCCGAATGGTCAAAAAAGCCGTCTGTCATTCCAACAACAACGGCGTTTGATCAGCATAGACAATCAGGTCGCCACATCCGTTAGCCTGGAGTTCTACACATGCATCCCCGCGTTCTTGAGGTCACCGAACGGCTTATCGCCCGCAGCCGCGCCACGCGTCAGGCTTACCTTGCACTGATTCGCGGTGCCGCTACCGACGGGCCGATGCGCGGCAAGCTGCAATGCGCCAACTTCGCCCACGGCGTGGCCGGGTGCGGCAGCGAAGACAAGCACAGCTTGCGGATGATGAACTCGGCGAACATCGCCATTGTTTCTTCGTATAACGACATGCTCTCGGCGCACCAGCCGTACGAAGTCTTCCCCCAGCAGATCAAAAACGCCTTGCGCGAAATCGGCTCGGTCGGCCAGTTCGCCGGTGGTACGCCGGCGATGTGCGATGGCGTGACCCAGGGCGAGCCGGGCATGGAGCTGAGCCTGCCGAGCCGCGAAGTGATCGCGATGTCCACGGCGGTGGCGCTGTCGCACAACATGTTCGACGGCGCGCTGATGCTCGGCATCTGCGACAAGATCGTGCCGGGGCTGATGATGGGTTCGCTGCGCTTCGGCCATCTGCCGACGATCTTCGTCCCGGGCGGGCCGATGGTCTCGGGGATTTCCAACAAGGAAAAAGCCGACGTCCGACAGAAATACGCCGAAGGCAAGGCGACCCGCGAAGAGTTGCTTGAATCGGAGATGAAGTCCTACCACAGCCCGGGTACCTGCACCTTCTACGGCACCGCCAACACCAACCAGTTGCTGATGGAAGTCATGGGCCTGCACTTGCCGGGCGCGTCTTTCGTCAACCCGAACACTCCGCTGCGTGATGCCCTGACCCGCGAAGCCGCGCATCAGGTCACACGCTTGACCAAGCAGAACGGCAACTTCATGCCGATCGGCGAAATCGTTGACGAGAAGGCGCTGGTCAACTCGATCGTCGCGCTGCACGCCACCGGCGGCTCGACCAACCACACCCTGCACATGCCGGCGATCGCCATGGCTGCGGGTATTCAATTGACCTGGCAGGACATGGCCGACCTCTCCGAAGTCGTGCCGACCCTGAGCCACGTCTACCCGAACGGCAAGGCCGACATCAACCACTTCCAGGCCGCTGGCGGTATGTCGTTCCTGATCCGTGAGCTGCTCGAAGCCGGCCTGCTGCACGAAGACGTCAACACCGTGCTCGGCCATGGCTTGAGCCGCTACACCAAAGAGCCGTTCCTCGATAACGGTGAGCTGGTGTGGCGCGAAGGCCCGATCGAAAGCCTCGACGAAAACATCCTGCGCCCGGTCGCCCGTGCATTCTCCGCCGAGGGCGGTCTGCGTGTGATGGAAGGCAACCTTGGTCGCGGGGTGATGAAGGTTTCAGCCGTGGCGTTGGAAAACCAGATCGTCGAAGCACCGGCCATGGTGTTTCAGGATCAGCAGGATCTGGCCGATGCGTTCAAGGCCGGTCTGCTGGAGAAGGATTTTGTCGCGGTCATGCGCTTCCAGGGCCCGCGCTCCAATGGCATGCCCGAGCTGCACAAGATGACGCCGTTCCTCGGCGTGCTGCAGGATCGCGGCTTCAAAGTCGCGCTGGTGACCGACGGGCGCATGTCCGGCGCGTCGGGGAAAATCCCGGCGGCGATTCACGTCAGCCCTGAAGCTTATGTAGGTGGTGCTTTGGCGCGGGTGCAAGAGGGCGATATCATCCGCGTCGATGGCGTCAAAGGCACTTTGGAACTCAAGGTCGACGCCGCCGAATTTGCAGCGCGTGAACCTGCCAAAGGCCTGTTGGGCAACAACATCGGCAGCGGTCGCGAACTGTTTGGCTTCATGCGTTTGGCCTTCAGCTCGGCGGAGCAGGGCGCCAGCGCCTTCACTTCTGCCCTGGAGACGCTTAATTGAAACTGGCTTTGGTCGGTGATATCGGAGGCACCAACGCGCGGTTCGCGTTGTGGAAAAACCAGCAACTGGAATCGGTTCAGGTGCTGGCGACAGCCGACCACGCCAGCCCGGAACAGGCGATCAGCCTGTACCTGAGCGGCCTCGGTCTGGCGCCGGGTTCGATCGGTTCGGTGTGCCTGTCGGTGGCGGGGCCGGTGAGTGGTGATGAATTCAAATTCACCAACAACCACTGGCGCCTGAGCCGCACTGCGTTCTGCAAAACCTTGCAGGTCGAGCAACTGCTGCTGATCAACGACTTCTCGGCGATGGCGCTGGGCATGACCCGCTTGCAACCCGGCGAATTCCGTGTGGTCTGCGAAGGCACGCCGGAGCCTTTGCGCCCGGCGGTGGTGATCGGCCCGGGCACTGGCCTGGGCGTCGGCACCTTGCTCGATCTCGGCGAAGGGCGGTTTGCCGCCTTGCCGGGGGAGGGCGGTCACGTTGATCTGCCGCTGAGCAGCCCGCGTGAAACCCAGCTCTGGCAGCACATCCACAACGAGATCGGCCATGTCAGCGCCGAGACTGCGTTGAGCGGCGGCGGCTTGCCTCGTGTGTATCGGGCGATCTGTGCGGTGGACGGACATGAACCAAAGCTTGATACGCCGGAAGCGATCACCGCAGCCGGCCTGGCTGGCGATCCGATCGCGCTGGAAGTGCTGGAGCAGTTCTGCTGCTGGCTCGGCCGCGTGGCCGGCAACAACGTGCTGACCACCGGTGGGCGTGGCGGCGTGTACATCGTTGGCGGGGTGATTCCGCGCTTTGCCGATTTCTTCGTCGAAAGCGGCTTCGCCCGCAGCTTTGCCGACAAGGGCTGCATGAGCGATTATTTCAAGGGCATTCCGGTGTGGCTGGTGACGGCGCCGTATTCCGGGTTGGTGGGTGCCGGTGTGGCACTGGAGCAAGCAATCCCTGCCTGAAACACGATCCAATTGTGGGAGCGGGCTTGCTCGCGAAAGCAGGGTGTCAGTCACCGTAGATGTCTCTGATACACCGCTTTCGCGAGCAAGCCCGCTCCCACAGTGGTTCTGTGGTGTTTGCAAGTTCGATGCTTAAGGCATAATCCGCCCCAATTCCAACAACAAGGATGCCTTCGAAGTGAGCTCAGTCAACAAGTCGATATTGTTGGTCGATGACGACCAGGAAATACGCGAGTTGCTGGAAACCTACCTGACCCGCGCCGGGTTTCAGGTGCGGGCCACGGCCGATGGCGCCAGTTTCCGCCAGGCCCTCAACGAGGCGCCCAGCGATCTGGTGATCCTCGATGTGATGCTGCCCGATGAAGACGGTTTCAGCCTGTGCCGCTGGGTGCGCCAGCATCCGCGCCAGGCGCAGGTGCCGATCATCATGCTCACCGCCAGTTCCGACGAAGCCGATCGGGTAATCGGGCTGGAGCTCGGCGCTGACGACTACCTCGGCAAACCTTTCAGCCCCCGTGAACTGCAAGCGCGAATCAAGGCTTTGCTGCGGCGTGCGCAGTTCGGTCAGGAACGCAGCGGCAGCGACGTGCTGGCCTTCGACGAGTGGCGGCTGGACATGGTCAGCCATCGACTGTTCCACACCGACGGCGAAGAAGTGATTCTCTCCGGCGCCGACTTCGCGTTGCTGAAGTTGTTTCTCGATCATCCGCAGGAAATTCTCGACCGCGACACCATCGGCAACGCCACCCGTGGCCGTGACCTGATGCCGCTCGACCGGATTGTCGACATGGCCGTCAGCCGTTTGCGTCAGCGCCTGCGTGACACGGAAAAACCGCCACGGCTGATCCGCACCGTGCGCGGCAGCGGCTACCAACTGGCAGCCAATGTGGTTGCCGGCAATGCTCACTGAGTCGCTGCGCCGGCTCGCCAGCAAAGTGCCGGTACCGCGTTCGCTGCTTGGGCGGATGCTGCTGCTGACCTTGTTGGCGGTGTTGTTTGCGCAGACGTTGTCGAGCGTGATCTGGGTTTCGCAACTGCGTGCCACCCAGCTCGAAGGCCTGGTCACCAGCGCCCGCAGCCTTGCCCATTCGATGACCGCCAGCGTCAGTTATTTCCGTTCGCTGCCAGTGGCTTACCGGCCGCTGGTGCTCGACCAGTTGCGCAGCATGGGCGGCACCCGTTTCGTGGTGACGCTCAACGACAAACCGCTGGGTATGGACGTGCTGCCGATCACTCCGCGAAAGGCCGCGGTGATTCAAGCGGTGGATGAAGTGCTGCGCCAGTCGCTGGGCCATGACACTGATATTTCGGTGACCTTCGTCAGCCCCGAGGATCTGCGGATCTTCAATGCCGGGCTGAAACTCGATGAGCTGCCGCGTTCGTGGGCGCATTACGCGCTGACGCTGGAACCGGTGAATCCGCCGGTGCTGGTCACGCAGATTCAGATGGCGCCGGGCGAATGGCTGTACATCGCCTCGCTGTTGCCCGAACCCTACACCAGTCTTGAAGAGCAAGGCCTGCCGGCGCAGCAGGTGTGGTTCATCGTCCTCACCAGCGGCTTTTTGCTGCTGTTCATCGGCCTGCTGGTGCACTGGCAGAGCCGGCCGCTCAAGCGTCTGGCGCGGGCGGCGCGGGATCTGTCGCTGGGTGCCGATGTCGAGCCGGTGGCCGAGGGCGGCGGCAGTGAAGTGGTGGAAGTGGGTCGTGCGTTCAACACCATGCGCGAACGCATCAGCCGTTACCTGACCGAACGCAGCCAGTTGTTCAGCGCGATTTCCCATGACCTGCGCACGCCGATTACCCGCCTGCGCTTGCGTGTCGAGCTGCTCGAAGACGAGAAACTGCAAGCCAAGTTCGGTCGCGATCTGGATGAACTGGAGTTGCTGGTCAAAGGCGCGCTGCAGTGCGTGAAAGACACCGACATCCACGAGAACATCGAACCGGTGGATCTCAATCATGTGCTCGATTGTCTGGTGGAGCCGTACCTGGCGCCCAACGGCAATGGCCGCGTGACCCAGCAGGGCAAGGCACTGGCGGCGTATCCGGGCAAGCCTCTGGCGTTGAAGCGCTGCATCGGCAACCTGATCGACAACGCGTTGAAGTACGGGCAGAACGCGCACCTGCACATCGATGACGATGAGCGCGCGTTTGTCCTGCACGTCGACGACGAAGGCCCGGGCGTACCGGAGCAGCGGCTGGAGCAGGTGTTCGAGCCGCACTTTCGTTTGGCCGGGCAGCAGCAGGGTTATGGTCTCGGATTGGGCATTGCGCGCAACATTGCCCACAGCCATGGCGGTGAGGTGACGTTGCAGAATTTGCGTGAGGGCGGGTTGCGGGTGACGTTGCAGTTGCCGCGCAGTGCTGACTGATACCGCCCCTGTGGCGAGGGAGCTTGCTCCCGCTGGACTGCGCAGCAGGCCTCTTTTGGTGCCGCTTCGCGCCACAGCGGGAGCAAGCTCCCTCGCCACAAGTAATATTTGAATGTCACGAGCTGGTGACAAAACCCGCCCCCTTCGTTACAAGCCCACCCCGGCCCGTTGTTTAGACTGCCCGCAGTCATAACAACAAAAAAGGGCCACTCATGGACACCTTTCACCCAGACTTCAGCAGTTGGCTGAATGCCCCTGCCCACCAGCAATGGCTCGCCGACGAAGGTCTGCGCCTGCTGGCATTCGCCAAGGCTTCCAGACTGCCCGAGGGTTTCGGCAATCTCGACGAGCGCGGCCGTTTGCCGGCGCACGCGCAAGCCGAAACCATGAACACTGCACGCATGACCCACAGTTTCGCCATGGCTCACATTCAGGGTCTGCCGGGGTTCGCGGAGCTGGTCGATCACGGCATTGCGGCGCTGCGCGGGCCGTTGCGGGATGCGCTGCACGGCGGCTGGTTTGCGGTCGCCGAACATCGCGATGGCAACACCGGCAAGAGCGCCTATCTGCATGCCTTTGTCGCACTCGCGGCCAGCTCGGCGGTGGTCGCGCAGCGTCCCGGCGCCCAGGCGCTGCTGGATGATGCGATCGACATCATCGACACGTATTTCTGGAGCGAAGAAGAGGGCGCCATGCGCGAATTCTTCAACCGCGACTGGCGCGAAGAAGAAGCCTATCGCGGCGCCAACAGCAACATGCACGCCACCGAAGCGTTCCTCGCGCTGGCCGATGTCACTGAAGATCCGCGCTGGCTGGTACGTGCGCAGCGCATCGTCGAGCGGGTGATTCACGGTCACGCCGCCGCCAATGGCTACATGGTCATCGAACACTTCGACCGCGACTGGCAACCGCTGCGCGAATACAACCGCGACAATCCGGCCGACGGCTTCCGCCCTTACGGCACCACGCCGGGCCACGGTTTCGAGTGGGCGCGGCTGTTGCTGCACCTTGAAGCCGCGCGGGTTCAGGCCGGGATGCTCACGCCGGGTTGGCTGGCGACCGATGCACAGAAACTCTTCGAACAGAATTGCCGAAACGGCTGGGACGTCGATGGCGCGCCGGGGATCGTTTACACCCTCGACTGGGGCAACAAAGCCGTGGTGCGTCATCGCTTGCACTGGACCCATGCTGAAGCCAGCGCGGCTGCCAGCGCCTTGCTCAAACGCACCGGTGATGCGCAATACGAAACCTGGTACCGGCTGTTCTGGGAATTCTGTGAAGGCCATTTCATCGATCGCTGCGACGGCAGCTGGCATCACGAACTCGATCCGCAAAACCGTCCGAGCGCCGATATCTGGCCGGGCAAACCCGATCTGTATCATGCCTGGCAGGCAGTACTGATCCCTCGTCTACCCTTGTCACCGAGTATGGCGACAGCTCTGGCGCAAATATCCCGGCCTGTTCCTGTGTAACCATGTGGTGACATTTGCGCGTCCCTTCGTTACCTGCGAAGGGAATCGCCCTGTTTAAACTCCTGTGCAGCGCAAGCACCAGACTTGCATGCATAACAACAAGAAAGGTACATCTCAGATGAATGCGATTTCTCGCCTCGCTACTGTCATTTCTGTCGCCTCCCTGTTCCCGCTCGCAATTCTGCCTCTCAGTGTTTCCGCTGCCGAATCCAAAGGTTCGGTCGAAGTCGTGCACTGGTGGACGTCCGGTGGCGAAAAAGCCGCTGTCGATGTGCTCAAGGCGCAAGTTGAAAAAGACGGTTTCACCTGGAAAGACGGCGCTGTCGCCGGCGGTGGCGGTGCCACGGCGATGACCGTGCTGAAAAGCCGCGCCGTTGCCGGCAACCCACCAGGTGTCGCCCAGATCAAGGGCCCGGACATCCAGGAGTGGGCTTCCACCGGTCTGCTCGACACCGACGTCCTGAAGGACGTGGCCAAAGAAGAGAAGTGGGACAGCCTGCTCGACAAGAAAGTCTCCGATACCGTGAAGTACGACGGTGATTACGTGGCCGTACCGGTGAACATTCACCGGGTGAACTGGCTGTGGATCAACCCGGAAGTCTTCAAAAAGGCCGGCATCACCAAGAACCCGACCACCCTCGAAGAATTCTACGCCGCCGGCGACAAGCTCAAGGCTGCGGGCTTCATCCCGCTGGCCCACGGCGGTCAGCCTTGGCAGGACAGCACCGTGTTCGAAGCCGTGGTGCTCTCGGTCATGGGCGTTGATGGTTACAAGAAAGCCCTGGTCGACCTGGACAACAAAGCGCTGACCGGTCCGGAAATGGTCAAGGCGCTGACCGAGCTGAAGAAAGTCGCGACCTACATGGATCAGGACGGCAAAGGCCAGGACTGGAACCTGGAAGCGGCCAAGGTCATCAACGGCAAGGCCGGCATGCAGATCATGGGTGACTGGGCCAAGTCCGAATGGACCGCCGCCAAGAAAGTCGCCGGCAAGGATTACGAGTGCGTGGCCTTCCCGGGGACCGACAAGGCGTTCACCTACAACATCGACTCCCTGGCGGTGTTCAAGCAGAAAGACAAAGGCACTGCGGCCGGTCAGCAGGACATCGCCAAAGTCGTGCTGGGTGAAAACTTCCAGAAAGTCTTCAGCATCAACAAAGGCTCGATCCCGGTACGTAACGACATGTTGAACAACATGGACAAACTCGGTTTCGACTCCTGCGCGCAGACCGCTGCCAAGGACTTCCTGGCAGACGCCAAGTCCGGTGGCCTGCAGCCGAGCATGGCGCACAACATGGCGACCACGCTGGCGGTGCAGGGCGCGTTCTTTGATGTCGTGACCAACTACATCAACGACCCGAAAGCCGACCCGGCCGATGCGGCCAAGAAACTGGGCGCGGCGGTTCAGTCGGCCAAGTAATCCTTGGCCCCTGTAGGAGTGAGCCTGCTCGCGATAGCAGTTTGTCAGGTAACAGATTCATCAACTGACACACCGCAATCGCGAGCAGGCTCACTCCTACAAGGGGACGAGTTGCCCAAGTAGTCCTTTTCTCTCGTACTGGATTTCCCCATGAGTTCTGTTGCTGTGTTCAGCAAGGCCTCGCCGTTCGATGCACTGCAGCGCTGGCTACCGAAACTGGTGCTGGCGCCGAGCATGTTCATCGTGCTGGTGGGCTTCTATGGCTACATCCTGTGGACGTTCGTGCTGTCGTTCACCACCTCGACGTTCCTGCCCAACTACAAGTGGGCCGGCCTGGCGCAATACGCGCGGCTGTTCGACAACGATCGCTGGTGGGTGGCGAGCAAGAACCTCGCGGTGTTCGGTGGCATGTTCATCGGCATTACGCTGGTGATCGGCGTGCTGCTGGCGGTGTTCCTCGACCAGCGCATCCGTCGCGAAGGCTTTATCCGCACCATTTACCTGTACCCGATGGCGCTCTCGATGATCGTCACCGGTACCGCGTGGAAATGGCTGCTCAACCCGGGCATGGGCCTGGACAAATTGTTGCGTGACTGGGGCTGGGAAGGCTTCCGTCTGGACTGGCTGATCGACCCGGATCGCGTGGTCTACTGCCTGGTGATCGCCGCCGTGTGGCAAGCCTCGGGCTTCATCATGGCGATGTTCCTCGCCGGCCTGCGCGGGGTTGATCAGTCGATCATCCGTGCCGCACAGATCGACGGCGCGAGCATGCCGACCATCTACTGGAAAGTCGTGCTGCCAAGCCTGCGTCCGGTGTTCTTCAGTGCGGTGATGATTCTGGCGCACATCGCGATCAAGAGCTTCGACCTGGTCGCGGCGATGACGGCGGGTGGCCCGGGTTATTCCTCCGACCTGCCGGCGATGTTCATGTACTCCTTCACCTTCAGTCGCGGCCAGATGGGCATGGGCTCGGCCAGTGCGATTCTGATGCTCGGTGCGATTCTCGCGATCATCGTGCCTTACCTGTACTCCGAGCTGAGGACCAAGCGTAATGACTAGTCTCGCTGCCAAACCCGCTTTCAGCCTGAGTCGCGTGGCGATCTACGCGGTGCTGATCCTCGCGGTCCTGCTGTACCTGATTCCGCTGGTGGTGATGCTGCTGACCAGTTTCAAGACCCCGGAAGACATCAGCACCGGCAACCTGCTGAGCTGGCCGACCGTGGTCAGCGGCATCGGCTGGGTCAAGGCCTGGGCCACGGTTGACGGTTACTTCTGGAACTCGATCAAGATCACCGTACCGGCCGTGGTCATCTCCACCGCCATCGGCGCGTTGAACGGCTACGTGCTGTCGTTCTGGCGCTTCCGCGGTTCGCAGCTGTTCTTCGGTCTGCTGCTGTTCGGCTGCTTCCTGCCGTTCCAGACCGTGCTGCTGCCAGCCTCGTTCACGCTCGGCAAGATGGGCCTGGCGAGCACCACCACCGGCCTCGTCTTCGTCCACGTGGTCTACGGTCTGGCGTTTACCACGCTGTTTTTCCGTAATTACTACGTGAGCATTCCCGATGCGCTGATCAAGGCTGCACGGCTGGATGGCGCGGGTTTCTTCACGATTTTCCGGCAGATCATTCTGCCGATGTCGACCCCGATCATCATGGTTTGCCTCATCTGGCAGTTCACCCAGATCTGGAACGACTTCCTGTTCGGTGTGGTGTTCTCCAGCGGTGATTCGCAACCGATCACGGTGGCGCTGAACAACCTGGTCAACACCAGCACCGGCGCCAAGGAATACAACGTTGATATGGCAGCGGCGATGATCGCCGGCCTGCCGACCCTGCTGGTCTATGTGGTCGCAGGCAAGTATTTCGTGCGCGGGCTGACGGCCGGCGCAGTCAAGGGGTAATCATGGCTACGCTCGAACTTCGCAACGTCAACAAGACTTATGGTGCCGGCCTGCCGGACACCCTGAAGAACATCGAACTGTCGATCAAGGACGGTGAGTTCCTGATCCTGGTCGGCCCGTCGGGCTGTGGCAAGTCGACCCTGATGAACTGCATCGCCGGCCTCGAGACCATCACCGGTGGCGCGATCATGATCGGCGATCAGGACGTCAGCGGCATGAGCCCGAAGGATCGTGACATCGCCATGGTGTTCCAGTCCTACGCGCTGTACCCGACCATGAGCGTGCGCGAGAACATCGAGTTCGGTCTGAAAATTCGCAAGATGAGCCAGTCGGCGATCGACGAAGAAGTCGCGCGCGTGGCCAAGCTGCTGCAGATCGAACACTTGCTCAACCGCAAGCCGGGCCAGCTCTCCGGTGGTCAGCAACAGCGGGTGGCGATGGGCCGTGCGTTGGCGCGTCGTCCGAAGATCTATCTGTTCGACGAACCGCTGTCCAACCTCGACGCCAAGCTGCGCGTCGAGATGCGCACCGAAATGAAACTGATGCACCAGCGCCTGAAAACCACCACGGTCTACGTGACCCACGACCAGATCGAAGCAATGACCCTGGGCGACAAAGTGGCGGTGATGAAGGACGGGATCATTCAGCAGTTCGGCACGCCGAAAGAGATCTACAACGACCCGGCCAACCTGTTCGTCGCGAGCTTTATCGGTTCGCCGCCGATGAACTTCATTCCGCTGCGTCTGCAACGCAAGGACGGTCGTCTGCTGGCGCTGCTCGACAGCGGTCAGGCGCGTTGCGAGTTGCCGATGAGCATGCAGGATGCAGGGCTGGAAGATCGCGAAGTGATCCTCGGCCTGCGCCCGGAACAGATTGTTCTGGCGAACGGCGAGGGCAATGGTCTGCCGAGCATCAAGGCCGAAGTGCAGGTCACCGAGCCGACCGGTCCGGACACCCTGGTGTTCGTCAACCTGAATGAGACCAAGGTCTGCTGCCGCCTGGCGCCGGACGTGGCACCGCAGGTGGGCGAAACCCTGACCCTGCAATTCGATCCGTCGAAAGTGTTGTTGTTCGATGCCAGGACTGGCGAGCGTCTGGGCGTTGCGGGCCAGGCGCAGACCGAAGCGCGGTCGGCGAACGTGGCCCAGTTCAAGGGTCGCTGAAGATCAATGTAGGAGTGAGCCTGCTCGCGATGACGGTGTATCAGTCGACAGAGATGTTGAATGTAAAACCGCTATCGCGAGCAGGCTCACTCCTACAAGGAGCAAGCGCTGCCCGGTCTGTCGAGCATCGCAATTTATGTAAACCGCGTTGGAAAAAAACAGTTAATAACAATAAAGACGAGGATGTAGGGATGAAAAAGAAACACGTCAATGCCCGGTTGATCTGCCAAGTGTCAGCTGCGGCGGCATTGGTGCTGGCCGGTAACGCCATGGCGGCGGATGCCTTCAGCTCCGACTCGAAATGGATGACCGGTGACTGGGGTGGCGAGCGGACCAAGCTGATCGAGCAGGGTATCGACATCAAGGCTGACTACGTTGGGGAAATGGGCGCCAACCTGCATGGCGGCTATAACGACGACAAGACCGGTCGCTACAGCGATCAGTTCGGTCTGGGCGTGGCGCTGGACCTGCAAAAACTCTGGGGCTGGGACAACACTCAGGCCAAGATCCAGCTGACCAACCGTAACGGGCAAAACATCTCCAACGACCGCGTTGGCGATCCGCGTGCCGGCACTCTGTCGTCTTCGCAGGAAGTCTACGGTCGTGGCCACATGGTGCGTCTGACCCAGTTGTGGATTCAGCACCAGTTCTTCGACAACAAGCTGGACGTCAAGGCCGGTTACTTCGGTGAAGGCGAAGACTTCAACACCTTCCCGTGCGACTTCCAGAACCTGGCGTTCTGCGGCTCGCAAGTGGGTAACTGGGCGACCAACATCTGGTACAACTGGCCGGTCAGCCAGGCCGCGATCCGTGTGAAGTACAACATCAACGACGAGCTCTACGCGCAAATCGGTGCGTACAACCAGAACCCGTCGCAGCTGGAACACGGCAACGGCTTCAAGCTCAGCGGCAGCGGCACCAAAGGCACCGTTCTGCCAGTCGAACTGGTCTGGTCGCCGAAGGTCAACAGCCTGCCGGGCGAATACCGCGTCGGTTACTACAAGAGCACGGCTGACGCCAATGACGTCCGTGAAGACGTCAACGGCTTCGACGCTGCAACCACTGGCGACGCGTACAAGACCCACAGCAGCAAACACGGCTACTGGTTCGTCGCGCAGCAGCAACTCACCAGCCACAACGGTGATGCTTCGCGCGGTCTGAACATCGCCGCCAACGCCACGTTCCACGACAAGGACACCAACTTCATCGACAACTACCAGTCGGTGATGTTTGTCTACAAGGGCCCGTTCGACGCGCGTCCTAAAGATGACGTCGGCATTGGTGCGGCGCGTATCCACGTCAACGATGACGTGAAGAAAAACGCCGAGTTCCTGAATGCTTCCAACGGTGTTTCGGACTACGACAACCCGGTGTTCTCGCCAATTCGTGAAACCGAATACAACTACGAGATCAACTACGGCTTCCACGTCACCAACTGGCTGACCGTACGCCCTAACCTGCAATACATCACTCACCCGGGTGGTGTGGATGAAGTGGACAACGCTTTGGTCGCTGGCCTGAAAATTCAGTCTACGTTCTAACGCTGTTGCGATAAGCTCCTCTCTATGTGCGCATATTTGCGGACAGCCAAGGCTGTCCGCTTTTTTTTGCGACTCGTATACAAGGTTTGTGTCGTGCCCATTTGTGGCGAGGGAGCTCGCTCCCGCTCGGCTGCGCAGCAGTCGTAAATCCTGATGATGAGGTTTAAATGACACACCGCAGTGAATGGTTTTGGGGCCGCTTCGCAGCCCAGCGGGAGCAAGCTCCCTCGCCACAAGAGCAATGTGGATTGTTGAGTACCCCCATGATTTTCAGGACCGTGGCCAATGCATGAGCATCCGCTGCAACGCTTCTTCAAATCCCTGCGCGAACGACCGGTGTTTGCCTGGGAGCGCTATCAGATGCGCGATGTGCTGGTGATCGACCATCCGCTGTGTCAGGCGGTGTTCAGCCGCCAGGGCGCGCAGTTGCTGCACTTTCAGCCACGCGGGCAGAAACCGTGGTTGTGGTGTGCGGCGAAGTGGCCGCACGTTGGCGCCATTCGCGGCGGCGTGCCGGTGTGCTGGCCGTGGTATGGCCGCCATCCGAGCGAAAATGCCTGGCCATCCCATGGCTGGGCACGACTGCTCGACTGGAAATTGCTCGACAGCAGCAGCGCCGAGGATGGCGTGCGACTGCACTGGCAATTGCAGTTGTGCGACTGGCAGGTTGACCTGCATGCGCACCTGGGTGAACGCATGGAGTTACGCCTGAGCACCGAGCATCAGGACGACATGCCGTGCCAATTGAGCCAGGCTTTGCACGCTTACTGGCGTATTGGTGATGTCGGTGAGATAGCGCTGTCTGGGCTCGAAGGTGCGCAGGGTTATGACCAACTGAGCCGCCAGTCCTGTCAGCAGGAAGGCGAGCTACGCGTCGATGGCGGTTGTCAGCGGGTGTTCCAGCACGACGGCGAATTACAGCTCAAGGATCACGCCTGGCAGCGCGAGTTGTGCATCGATACCGGTGACAGCGGAGACACCGTGGTCTGGCATCCGGGCTCGCGCCCCCTGTTGGGCGTGAGCTGGGATGAAGTGACGGAGTTTGTCTGTGTCGAAGCGGCGGCGGGCGGTACCGACAGCCTGCATCTGGCGCCGGGGGAGAAGGCGCATTTGAGTTTGCAGGCGTGGGCGGCGGCCTAGATTTGCGGTGAGTCGACTGGCGCCTTCGCGAGCAAGCCCGCTCCCACAGTAGATGGCATTCCAATTGAAGGAACCCGATCACCTGTGGGAGCGGGCTTGCTCGCGAAGAGGCCGGATCAATCAGCCTAAATTCTGGATCAGTTGAACTCATCACCCACCGGATACCGGCTGGCATTCAAGCTCTCTTTGATCTTGCGCAGATGCGGCTGGAAATCCACCCCGCGACGCAGCGTCATGCCGGTCGCCAGCACATCCAGTACCGTCAACTGAATGATCCGCGAGGTCATCGGCATATAGATGTCGGTGTCTTCCGGCAGCGGAATGTTCAGGCTCAGGGTACTGGCTTTGGCCAGCGGTGAATTCTCGGCGGTCAGGCCCAGCACCGAAGCGCCGTTCTCCCGGGCGA
This sequence comes from Pseudomonas sp. AM14(2022), assembly GCF_036346455.1. Classification (NCBI taxonomy): domain Bacteria; kingdom Pseudomonadati; phylum Pseudomonadota; class Gammaproteobacteria; order Pseudomonadales; family Pseudomonadaceae; genus Pseudomonas; species Pseudomonas sp. AM14(2022). The sequence continues at coordinate 485,975 of NZ_JAOTNY010000004.1, read as the reverse complement.
TGCGCGCCACTTCCACCAGTTCGCGGGTGCGGCCGGTGTAGGAAATGATCACGAACAGCTCACCGGTATGCGCCACCGAAGCAATCATTCGCTGCATCAGCACATCGGCATGGGCGGTGACGGCGAGGTTGAAACGGAAGAATTTGTGCTGCGCATCCAAAGCCACAGGCGCTGACGCACCGAGGCCGAAGAAGTGAATCTGCCGCGCCTGAATCAACAGGTCGACGGCGCGGCTGATCAGGTTCGGATCGAGCGCCTGACAAGCACTGTCCAGCGAAGCGATGGCGCTGCCGAAAATCTTCTGCGTGTACGCCTCGGGATTGTCATCGGCCTCCACTGCACGGCTGACATACGCTGCGCCACTGGCCAGGCTTTGCGCCAGTTGCAGCTTGAGTTCAGGGTAGCCGCTGACACCGAACGAACGGCAGAAACGGTTGACCGTCGGCTCGCTCACCGATGCGGCCTGGGCGAGGGCGGCGATGCTGAAGCGGGTGGCCTGCTGCGGGTTGAGCAGGATCACCTCGGCGACTTTGCGTTCGGCCTTGTTCAGCTCTTCAAGGCGACTCTGGATCTGTTCCAGTAAATTTCGCACGCGGTCCATATGGAATTCCTAATTCACCTGCGCAAAGGTGCGCCGGGCTATGCAAATTGGGCCTTTGATGTGGCCCGTAACGGTGGCCTATCCTACTGGTGGCTCCGACCGACCACCACTCGGAATCTGTATTTTGCGAAAATGTTGTGGTTATTACTACATTTTCCCTTGAGTGATGCCTTGAAAAAAGGTATTTGTAGCTTAACTTGATAAAAGAACAAACATCATGCCTTCGATTACGGTTGAACCGTGCACCTTTGCCTTGTTCGGCGCTCTGGGCGATCTGGCCCTGCGCAAGCTGTTTCCTGCCCTTTATCACCTCGATGGCGCCGACCTGTTGCACGAAGACACGCGCATCATCGCGCTGGCCCGTGAACCCGGTTCCGAGCAGCAGCACCTGGCGTTCATCGCCGCCGAATTGCGCCGTTACGTCGGCAAAGAGCTGGACGAGGCCGTGGCCGAGCGCTTTCTGGCGCGCCTGAGCTACCTGCACGTCGACTTCCTCAAGGCTGAAGACTATGTGGCTCTGGCCGAAGCCGCCGGCAGCGCGCAACGCATGATTGCCTACTTCGCCACACCGGCAGCGGTGTACGGCGCGATCTGCGAGAACCTGGCGAAAGTCGGTCTGGCAGAAAACACCCGCGTGGTCCTGGAAAAGCCGATCGGCTCCGATCTGGAATCCTCGCGCAAGGTGAACGACGCCGTGGCGCAGTTCTTCCCGGAGAACCGCACCTACCGCATTGACCACTACCTGGGCAAAGAGACCGTCCAGAACCTGATCGCCCTGCGTTTCGCCAACAGCCTGTTCGAAACCCAGTGGAACCAGAATTACATCTCCCACGTGGAAATCACCGTGGCCGAGAAGGTCGGCATCGAGGGCCGTTGGGGCTACTTCGACAAGGCCGGCCAGCTGCGCGACATGATCCAGAATCACCTGTTGCAGCTGCTGTGCCTGATCGCCATGGACCCGCCGGCCGACCTGTCCGCCGACAGCATCCGTGACGAAAAGGTGAAAGTGCTCAAGGCCCTGGCGCCGATCAGCCCGGAAGGCCTGACCACCCAAGTGGTGCGCGGTCAGTACATCGCCGGGCACAGCGAAGGCAAGTCCGTGCCGGGCTACCTCGAAGAGCCGAACTCCAACACCCAGAGCGACACGGAAACCTTCGTCGCCCTGCGTGCCGACATCCGCAACTGGCGCTGGGCCGGTGTGCCGTTCTACCTGCGCACCGGCAAGCGCATGCCGCAGAAACTGTCGCAGATCGTCATCCACTTCAAGGAACCGTCGCACTACATTTTCGCGCCGGAACAGCGCCTGCAGATCAGCAACAAGCTGATCATCCGTCTGCAACCGGACGAAGGCATTTCCTTGCGGGTGATGACCAAGGAGCAGGGCCTGGACAAGGGCATGCAGCTGCGCAGCGGTCCGCTGCAACTGAATTTCTCCGACACCTGGCGCAGCGCACGGATCCCCGATGCCTATGAGCGGTTGTTGCTGGAAGTGATGAACGGCAATCAGAACCTGTTTGTCCGTAAAGATGAAATCGAAGCCGCGTGGAAGTGGTGTGACCAGTTGATCGCCGGCTGGAAGAAGTCCGGTGACGCGCCCAAGCCGTATGCGGCCGGGTCGTGGGGGCCGATGAGCTCGATTGCACTGATCACGCGGGACGGGAGGTCGTGGTATGGCGATATCTGATGTGAAACTGCCCGCGGGCGTGAATGCCCACGAATTCAAGAGCCCGGTGCTGTTGGCCGAAGGTCTGGCGCTGAACGTCGCCAAGCAGTTGAGCGATGCCATCGCTGCACGCGGCAACGCGGTGCTGGTGGTCTCAGGCGGTCGCAGCCCGGTGGCGTTTTTTCAGCACCTGGCCAAGCAGGAGCTGGACTGGTCGAAGGTCGTCGTGACCCTCGCCGACGAACGCTGGGTACCGGTCGAACACGCCGACAGCAATGCCGGTCTGCTCAAGCAGTACCTGCTCAAGGGGCCGGCGGCGAAAGCAAAGTTCCTGAGCCTTTATAGCGCGGCGGCCAACGTCGAGCAGGCTGCGGAACAGGCCGACCGTCTGCTCGCGGAATTGCCGCCGATCGACGTGCTGGTGCTGGGCATGGGCGATGACGGTCACACCGCGTCGCTGTTCCCCGACAGCCCGAACCTGACTGAAGCCTTGCAGGCTGACGGCAGCCGTCGCTGCTGGCCGATGCTGGCGCCGAGCGTGCCGCGTCAACGCCTGACCATGAGCCGCGCGCTGCTGGCTTCGGCGAAGCACAAGATTCTGTCGATTTCCGGTCAGTCGAAACTGACCACTCTGAATGCCGCACTGGCATCCGACGACGTCGCGGCCATGCCGGTGCGCGCGTTTCTGCAACCTACGTTAGAGATTTACTGGTGCCCATGAGCCAAGGATCAGCCGCTATGAAAAATCCATCCCCGACCGTTTCCATGGCGGACAAAGTTGCCCTGATCGACAGCCTCTGCGCCAAGGCGCGGATCCTGCCAGTGATCACCATCGCCCGTGAACAGGACGTGCTGCCACTGGCCGACGCGCTGGCCGCCGGTGGCCTGACCGCGCTGGAAGTGACCCTGCGTTCGCAGTTCGGTCTCAAGGCGATCCAGATCCTGCGTGAGCAGCGTCCGGAACTGGTGACCGGTGCCGGCACCGTGCTTGATCGCAACATGCTTGCAGCAGCGGAAGCGGCGGGTTCGCAATTCATCGTCACCCCGGGCATCACCCGTGACCTGCTCGAAGCCAGCGTCGACAGCCCGATTCCGCTGTTGCCCGGCATCAGCAACGCCTCTGGCATCATGGAAGGCTATGGCCTGGGCTATCGCCGCTTCAAGCTGTTCCCGGCGGAAGTCAGCGGTGGCGTGGCAGCGATCAAGGCCCTCGGCGGCCCGTTCGGCGAAGTGAAATTCTGCCCGACCGGTGGCGTCGGCCCGGCCAACATCAAGAGCTACATGGCGCTGAAAAACGTCATGTGCGTGGGCGGTAGCTGGATGCTCGATCCCGAATGGATCAAGAACGGCGACTGGGCGCGCATTCAGGAATGCACCGCCGAGGCCCTGGCGCTGCTGGACTAAACGTTTTACCTGACACTTCGTTGTGTGTTCTACGGCTTTACGGTGCGCTTGGTCGGTGCACCGTTTTTTTTTGCCCGGCAAAAATACTCATGGAAACGGCGCGACACATAGTTACCGCACCGCGGGGCTCGTGCGCCGTTAATCTGCGTTCATCTTATGGAAAAGAGAACGCGTCATGGAACGAGACACTTCAACCGCATCGTCATCATCAATCTACCAGTTGGCCCCCGAGCAGATCGCCGGGCCGTACTTTCGCAATCCCAAATTGCTGCGGCGCAACATCAGCGAAGGCGCCGAAGGGCTACCCTTACTGTTGCGCCTGAGCATTGTCGACGCGATGACCGGTCAACCGGTGAGCGGAGCATTGGTGGACATCTGGCACTGCAATGCACGAGGCGCCTATTCGGGGTGGAGCCGGATCAATCCGGATCTGGAGGTCGACTCCGATGCTATCGGCTCGGTGCCGCGCACCGACGATGACACCTATCTGCGTGGCAGCCAGTTCTGCGATCAGCAGGGGCGGGTGCGCTTCACCACCATCTATCCGGGGTTCTATGCCGGTCGGGCGCTGCACATTCATGTGGCGGTGCGCATGGTCAGCGGCAGTGAATATCTGGAGGAGCGCAACGTGGCCTGGGTCGGTCAGCTGTATTTTCCCGAAGTGGTGTCACGCGCGGTGCTCAATGCCCGTGACTATCGTGGGCGTGCCTCGGCACCATTAAACAACGCCGATGACAGCTACTACAGCAACATGCGCGGCGAAGACTCGACCCTGACCGTGTGGCCGATCGGCCGCGACTCTCACGAGGACGGTTTCTTCGGCCACCTGACCATCGGCATCGACACCTTTGCCGCCTCGTCGTAGATCAAACCCGAGGACTTCGACAAGTACACCGTGTGAACCGATCAACGCAGCTCGTTGAGTGCACGGGTCAGCAACTGCATGTCAGCCGCAGTGGTGGTCAGCCCCGGCGTGATGCGAATGCTCGGCCCGCTCGCTGCGCCGTTGCGTACCACGGTGAACAGGTCGTACTCGTTGAGCAGGCGCTCGACCATTGCCTGTTGATCGGCGTGGCGAGTGAAACGCATCGAGGTGATCCCGCAATACAGGCGCGGATCGTCCGGGGTCATCACCTCGATCCCCGGCAGGTGCCGCACCGCGCTGACCCACAGATTGCGCAGGTAATTGAGCCGGGCGCTTTTGGCCGCAGCGCCGCCGAGCGAGCGGTGCTCCTCGAGCGCCAACGGCAGTGACATCAGCGCGGGAATGTTCGGCGTGCTGTACGGCGTGCGCGCGCGGACGTCGGTGGCCGGAAAGTGCATTTCGCCCATGTCCGGATCGATGTCGGCCAGACGCTGCGGGGCGATGTACAGAAAGCCCAGGGTCAATGGCGCGCCAATCCACTTGTGCAGGTTGAAACCGGCGAAGACGATGCCCATTGCCTCAAGGTTGAACTCGATCTGGCCAAGGGCGTGAGCGCCGTCGAGGATGATGTCCACGCCATGCTGTTTCGCCAGTTCGGCGACGGCCTGCACCGGCATCACCAGACCGGTGCGGTGGGTAACATGGGTCAGGGCCATCAGTTTGAGTTTCGGATAGCGGATGAAGGCTTCGCGGTAACTGTCCAGCAGGCTGTCGAAACTGGCCGGGTGAGTGTGGTTGATCTCGATCACGTCGACGCCGCGATGGCGTGACAGCCAGCGCATGGCACCTTTCACCGTGTCGTATTCCAGGTCGCTGATCAGCACCTGATCGCCCGGAAGCAGGCGATTGTAATTGCGGATCAGCGATTGCAGCGCATCACTGGCGTTGCGGGTGAAGGCCACGCTCTGCGCGCGCACACCGATGGTCTCGGCCAGTTGCGCACGGATCTCCAGGCTGTCGTGTTGTTCGAAACGCTGGCGCACGTACACCGAGTTGCTGGTGTTGATCAGCTCGATATTGCGCTGATAGTCCTCGATCACTGTGCGCGACATGCGCCCGAAGTAACCGTTCTCCAGGTTCAGCGGGCCGGTTTGCGCTTCGTAACGATCGGCGAAGGTTTGCCAGAACGCTTCGTCACGGGCACGGCGGGTGTTATCAGGCATGGTCGAGGCTCTAGGGAGGAGGGCGCTTCAGTGGCGCGGGGCAGGTTTGCCGTGTTTGGCGCGTAACGGTTCGAGCAGGTCCGACAGGCCGTTATGGTCGATTTCCTGCATCAGCGCCAGCAGTCCGCCGAGTTCGCCGTGAGGAAAACCCTCGCGGGCAAACCAGTTCAGGTAAGGCCCCGGCAGGTCGGCAATGATTCGGCCCTTGTACTTGCCGAAGGGCATTTCACGGGTGATCAGCAGTTCAAGTTTTTCAGGATTCATCAGTGGCAGTCATCTGGATTCAATCAGTCAGGAAAATACAGGCATTCTGCATGCAGGCCAAATGACAGATCATGCAAATAACCGTGATACAGATAGTTCAAATATCTTTAAGTTGTTGAAAAATAACGATTTATTTTTGAATGAAAAGCTGGCACGCACACTGCAATAACCCTTGCATCTTCAACCAACCGCAAGGAATTGAAAAATGACTGACATGAATAAAGAAGCGATCTCTGTACTCAACGACCTGATCGAAACCTGCAAGGACGGCCAGGAAGGGTTCAAGACTTGCGCTGAAGACATCAAGCATCCAGAACTCAAAACCCTGTTCGTGACCCGTTCTGCCGATTGCGCGACTGCCGCCGCTGAACTGCAGGCTGAAGTGCGTAAACTGGGCGGTGATCCGGAAACCTCTACCAGCGTCAGCGGTGACCTGCACCGTCGCTGGGTCGACGTCAAAGCCATGTTCACTGGCAAGGACGAAGAGGCTGTGCTGAACGAAGCCGAGCGCGGTGAAGACCACGCCCTGAAGGCCTATCGTGAAGCCATCGAGAAAATCAACAAGCACGGCCTGGTCGGTATTCGTGACCTGGTTGAGCGTCAGTACCACGGCGTACAACGCAACCACGACCAAGTGAAAGCCCTGCGTAACCAGGCTCGCGCTCGTTCGTAAGCCACGCTAAAAAACTGTGGGAGCGGGCTTGCTCGCGAAGCGGTGTGTCATGCAACGATGCTGTTGCTGACACGACCCCTTCGCGAGCAAGCCCGCTCCCACTTTCGTTTTGTGTACCTGATGATCAGCCGATGCTGATCGCCGGCAACGTCGGCAAGGTCACGGTCTGCTGCTTGCGCGGTGCCAGAATCTCGGCCTCGCCATCCACCACCAGCTCATCACGCTGGTTGAACACGCGAGTGGCGATGCGCACGCGAAACTTCGGCAGCTTCTCGAGAATTTCCAGGCGTACGGTCAGGGTGTCGCCAATCTTCACCGGCTTCTGAAAGCTCATCTGCTGACCGATGTAGATGGTGCCCGGCCCAGGCAGCTCGCACGCCACGGCCGCACTGATCAGTGCACCGCTGAACATGCCGTGGGCGATGCGTTCCTTGAACATGCTGGCGGCAGCGAACTCGGCATCCAGGTGCACCGGGTTGTGGTCGCCCGACATCGCGGCGAACAGCTGAATGTCGCGCTCTTCGACAGTCTTGCTGTAGCTGGCGGTCTGGCCGACTTCGAGGGCTTCGTAAGGGATGTTGGTAACCTGGGTCATCGGTCTTGATTCCTGTGACGGATTAAAGTGAATCCACAAAAAATTATTCGCTGCGATGGGGGCGGCGATGGCTCAGCGCCTGGTCGATCCAGGTCAGCACATCGGCAATCACTTCGTCGCGATTGGTTTCGTTGAACAATTCGTGCCGCGCCTGCGGGTAGATCTTCAGTTGCAGGTTCTGGCTGCCGGCCGAGCGCAACGCTTCGGCCAGATCTGTCAGACGCTTGCCTTCGCTCACCGGATCACATTCACCGCCGATCACCAGCAGCGGCAGGCCCGGGTCGATCTGGGCGAGATTGGACGCTTTGCTGATCTGCTGCAAGCCGCCGAGCAAGTCGATCCACAATTGATTGGTGCAGCGGAAGCCACACAACGGGTCGTTGGCATACAGATCGACCTCGACCGGGTCGCGGCTCAGCCAGTCGAACGGCGTGCGCGCCGGTTTGAATTTCTTGTTGAACGAGCCGAACGACAACCACTCGATCAGCGCACTGCGGCCCTTGCCACCCTGACGCAGTTTTTCGAAACGGGCGATTTGTCGCGCCGCGCCGTAAAGCGCCACCGGCTGGAAGTTCGAACCGCTGAGAATCGCCCCATGCAGGCTGGCGCTGTGATGCAGCAGGTAACCCTGAGCGAGGTAGCTGCCCATGCTGTGCCCGAGCAGGATGATTGGCACGTCGGGATGCTGCTGGCCGATGTGCTGATTGAGGCTGGCCAGATCGCCGATCACCTTGCACCAGCCGTCGTCATCGGCGAAATGCCCGAGCGTCCCGTGTTCGGCGGTTTTGCCATGGCCGCGCAGATCCGGGGCGTACACACCATAGCCTTGAGCACAGAACGCATGCGCCAGCCGCTCGTAGCGGGCGCTGTGTTCGGCCATGCCGTGGGCCAGCAGGATCAGCGCTTTCAAGGGCGCAGCCGGCAGCCACTGGTTGACGAACAGGCGGCTGCGGTCACTCGCGTCCAGCCAAAAGCCTCGGTGGATCATGGCAATTCCTTTTTTATCGAGCGGTATCGGCCCGCAGTCGTTGCATTGTATAGCGCGTCCGATCAGCTCACGCCACGGCAGGAAGATTCATACGATCAATGTCGCCATCGCCCATATTTGCCTCAATGGCCATAACTGCTAGTGTCCGTGAAGCTCCGCTTTTTGCTTTGTGCCCTCAGGGATCAGCGCGAAACCACAGAAAAGCGGCTCCCGGATCGATTCAGGTAAAAGAGGACAAGAACAATGCAACCTGATTTCTGGAATGACAAACGCCCCGCCGGCGTACCACTGGACATCGACATGGGCGAGTTCAAGTCGGTGATCGAGGTGTTTGAGCGTTCCTGCAAGAAATTCGCGGACCGTCCGGCCTTCAGCAATATGGGCGTGACCCTGACCTACGCTGAACTCGAGCGCTACAGCGCGGCGTTCGCCGGTTACCTGCAAGCCCACACCGATCTGGTGCCGGGGGATCGCATCGCGGTGCAGATGCCCAACGTGCTGCAATATCCGATTGCCGTGTTCGGTGCCTTGCGCGCCGGGCTGATCGTGGTCAACACCAACCCGCTGTACACCGCGCGCGAGATGCGCCACCAGTTCAAGGATTCCGGTGCCCGCGCGCTGGTGTACCTGAACATGTTCGGGCAGAAGGTCCAGGAAGTGCTGCCGGACACTGACATCCAGTACCTGATCGAAGCGAAGATGGGCGACATGATGCCCACCGCCAAGGGCTGGCTGATCAACACCGTGGTCAGCAAAGTGAAGAAAATGGTCCCGGACTATTCGCTGCCGCAGGCGATCTCGCTCAAGAGTGCGCTGCGCCTGGGCCGTGGTCTGGGGATCAAGCCGCTGAAAGTCGGTCTCGACGACATCGCCGTGTTGCAATACACCGGCGGCACCACCGGCCTGGCCAAGGGCGCGATGCTGACCCACGGCAACCTCGTGGCGAACATGCAGCAGGTGCGCGCGTGTCTTGCGCAGTTGGCGCCGGACGGTCAGCCATTGCTGCGCGAAGGGCAGGAGGTGATGGTGGCGCCATTGCCGCTGTACCACATCTATGCCTTCACGGCGAACTGCATGTGCATGATGGTTTCCGGCAACCACAACGTGCTGATCACCAATCCGCGCGACATCGCAGGCTTCATTAAAGAGCTGAAGAACTGGCGCTTCTCGGCGTTGCTCGGACTGAATACGTTGTTCGTCGCGCTGATGGAGCACCCGGACTTCAAGACCCTGGATTTCTCCAGCCTCAAGCTGACCAACTCCGGCGGTACCGCGCTGGTCAAGGCCACCGCCGAGCGCTGGGAGCAGATCACCGGTTGCTGCATCACCGAGGGTTACGGCCTCACGGAAACATCGCCGGTGGCCTGCACTAACCCGTATGGCGACAAGTCGCGTCTGGGCACCGTCGGTCTGCCGGTGCCGGGTACGCTGCTGAAGGTCATCGATGACGAGGGTGTCGAGCAGCCGATGGGCGAGCGTGGCGAGCTGTGCATCAAAGGCCCGCAGATCATGAAAGGCTACTGGCACAAACCCGAAGCCACCGCCGAAGTGCTGGATGCCGAGGGCTGGTTCAAGTCCGGTGATATTGCGGTGATCGACCCGGACGGTTTTGTGCGCATCGTCGATCGCAAGAAGGACATGATCATCGTCTCCGGCTTCAACGTGTATCCCAATGAGATCGAAGACGTGGTGATGGCCCACCCGAAAGTCGCCAACTGCGCGGTGATCGGTGTGCCGGACGAGCGTTCGGGCGAAGCGGTGAAGCTGTTTGTGGTGGCGCGGGAAACCGGGGTCAGCCTCGAAGAACTGAAGGCGTACTGCAAAGAGAATTTCACCGCTTACAAGGTGCCGAAACACATCGTGCTGCGTGAGTCGTTGCCGATGACGCCGGTCGGGAAGATTCTGCGGCGGGAGTTGCGCGATATCGCCTGATCGGTGAATGGCCGCGCGTGGCGCGGATCGCGGGCAAGCCACGCTCCCGCAGGGATCTCCACCAACCTTGTGAGAGCGGGCTTGCCCGCGATGCTTTTTTGGGGGGGAAGGCCCGGAAAACCGGGGCTTTCAGGGGTGTATAGGATTTTTGCTCTAAAATGACTGCTGGAAAGTCTTGAGTCACTAAAGTGACCATGGAGGCCGCTTTTGGCTCTAGTCGGCCCTCGGCAAAGCTGCTACTCTCGGCGCGCTTTGTGACTTCTCGGCCTGTAGAAAAGCCAGATTCACCAATACAAAACACACACCAATAATAATCGCATCAAATGCGGTGAAGAATTCGCGTTGCTGAGGAGTGGGCTTCCATGATCGAAGACTTTTGGAAGGATAAATACCCGGCTGGAATTGCTGCCGACATCAATCCAGACGAGTACCCGAATATTCAGGCAGTGTTGAAGCAATCCTGCCAACGCTTCGCCAACAAGCCGGCTTTCAGCAACCTGGGCAAGACAATCACCTACGGTGAACTGTACGAATTGTCCGGTGCGTTTGCCGCGTATCTGCAACAGCATACCGACTTGCAGCCCGGTGATCGAATCGCCGTGCAACTGCCCAACGTTCTGCAGTACCCGGTGGCCGTCTTCGGTGCGATCCGCGCCGGGCTGATCGTGGTCAACACCAACCCGCTATACACCGCGCGGGAAATGGAACACCAATTCAATGACTCCGGCGCCAAAGCCCTGGTGTGCCTGGCCAACATGGCGCACCTGGCGGAAGCCGTGGTGCCAAAAACCGGGGTCAAGCACGTCATCGTCACCGAAGTCGCCGACCTGCTGCCGCCGGTCAAGCGCCTGCTGATCAACAGCGTGATCAAGTACGTGAAGAAGATGGTGCCGGCCTATCACCTGCCCAAAGCCGTCAAGTTCAACGACGTGCTGAGCAAGGGCCAGGGCCAGCCGGTGGCCGAAGCCAATCCGCACAGCAGCGATGTCGCGGTGTTGCAGTACACCGGCGGCACCACCGGCGTGGCCAAAGGCGCGATGCTCACCCATCGCAACCTCGTCGCCAACATGCTGCAGTGCAAGGCGCTGATGGGCTCCAACCTCAATGAAGGTTGCGAGATCCTGATCACCCCTCTGCCGCTGTACCACATCTATGCGTTCACCTTTCATTGCATGGCGATGATGCTGATCGGCAACCACAACATCCTGATCAGCAACCCGCGCGACCTGCCGGCGATGGTCAAGGAACTGTCGAAATGGAAGTTCAGCGGTTTTGTCGGCCTGAACACGCTGTTCGTCGCGCTGTGCAACAACGAAGGTTTCCGCAAGCTGGATTTCTCCAACCTGAAAGTCACCCTGTCCGGCGGCATGGCCCTGCAACTGGCCGCCGCCGAGCGCTGGAAAGCGGTGACCGGTTGCTCGATCTGCGAAGGTTACGGCATGACCGAAACCAGCCCGGTGGCCACGGTCAACCCGATCCAGAACATTCAGATCGGCACCATCGGCATTCCGGTGCCGTCGACCCTGTGCAAAGTCATCGACGATGCGGGTGTCGAGCAGCCCATGGGCGAAATCGGCGAGCTGTGCGTCAAGGGCCCGCAAGTGATGAAGGGCTACTGGCAGCGTCAGGAAGCCACCGACGAGATCCTCGACAGCGAAGGCTGGCTGAAGACCGGTGATATCGCGCTGATCCAGCCCGATGGCTACATGCGCATTGTCGATCGCAAGAAAGACATGATCCTGGTATCCGGTTTCAACGTTTACCCGAACGAACTGGAAGACGTGCTGGCGACCCTGCCGGGCGTATTGCAGTGCGCGGCCATCGGCGTGCCGGACGAGAAGTCGGGCGAGGCGATCAAGATTTTCATCGTGGCCAAGCCGGGCGTGACCCTGACCAAGGAAACCGTGATGGACCACATGCGCGCCAACGTCACCGGTTACAAGGTGCCGCGTTCGGTGGAGTTCCGCGATGCGCTGCCGACCACCAACGTCGGCAAGATCCTGCGCCGTGAGTTGCGTGATGAAGAGCTGAAGAAGATCAAGGCCAAGTCCGCCGCCTGAAGCAAAAAGCCCCGCAGATGCGGGGCTTTTTGTTGGAATAGGTGGTGGATCTGTAGTGACTGTGATGCCGCCTTCGCGAGCAAGCCCGCTCCCACATTCAACCGCGTTCCTCCAGTTGGAATACAGTCAAATGTGGGAGCGGGCTTGCTCGCGAAGCTTTTCGGTTACTGCCGGAACGGCGCGAAATTCACGTTGGTTCCCGCCGGACGCATGTCCTGCAGATACGAATCCTTGTCTGCACTCAATTCCAGGCTCAACGCCGCCTTGCGCTTGCCTTCGTTGCGAATCACCAGGCCTTCGAGCTTTTCCCGCAGGAACACGGTCGGCACTTTCAGGTGCAGCAGTTCGTCGGTGGCCGGGGTGTGCATCAGCAGGTGAATCCACTCGTACTGACCGACGGCGAGGCGCGTCACCGGCAGGTCGAACCACCAGATGTTGCGGTTGCGGTTCAATTCGGCGAAGTGGCAGTTGTTGGTGCCGAGCACAGCGCCGCCCAGTTCCTGGTTGCGACGGGCAATGGCCTGCTTTTTATCGAGTTTCATAACATTCCTGCGGGATCTGATCGTTGGCGCACGGCGCCCATAGCTGCGCATTCTCGGGGCTTGCGGGGCAAACATAAAGCCCAACCTGCATGGCACGACGAAATGAAGGGCAAAAATAAATGAAACTCGTGGCAAACCCGGCCAGTCAATCTTTACGTACTGACTTTTCCCCTTCAATGCACCAAGGAGAAACACCATGAGTAGCACTGGCGATAAAGTAAAAGGCATGGCTAACGAAGCAGTCGGCAACGTCAAGCAAGGCGTCGGCAAAGCCACCGACAACACCAAGCTGCAAGCCGAAGGCAAACTGCAAGAGAAAAAAGGTGAAGCCCAGCAAGCTGTCGGCAAAGCCAAAGACGCCATCAAGAAAGGTGTCGACAAGGCGTAATTCCGCCTTGAACGAAACACACGAGCGGCCATCCAAGGATGGCCGTTTTTGTGTCAAAACCCGACAGCCATCCACGAAGGTCGCCAAGTAGGCTACCGTGATGTAGAAAACGGCCCCTGAGTCGCCACGACTTCAACCTGTAATGCGGCGAAAGGAGACGCGAATGATTTTTCCAGACATGAAAGGTCTGCCACTGCACCGGGTGATGGTGCGCACGGTCACTGAATTCGTCGACGACGAGATGTCGACCTACGCCTCGGCACTGGCCTACCAGATGCTGTTCTCGCTGTTCCCGTTCATTCTGTTTTTGATCGCCCTGATCGGTTTCCTGCACCTGCCGGACTTCTTTAGCTGGTTGCGCCTGCAGTCGGAACTGGTGCTGCCACCGCAGGCGCTGGAACAGGTCAACCCGGTGATCGATCAGTTGCAGCAGTCCAAGGGCGGCTTGCTTTCGGTCGGTATCGTCATCGCCCTGTACACCGCGTCTGCCGGCGTGCGGCTGATGATGAGCGCGATGAACGCCGCTTACGACGTGGTCGAGGGCCGGCCGATCTGGAAGCGTTTTCCGCTGTCGGTGTTCTACACCGTCGGCATTGCCGGCATGTTGCTGGTGGCGGCCGCACTGATGGTGCTCGGGCCGCAAGTGATGGGCTGGATTGCCGCGCAGGTGGGGCTGGAAGACTTCATCGTCACTGTGTGGACGATTGCGCGCTGGCCGGTGATCGTGTTTCTGATGATGGTCGCGGTGGCGCTGATCTATTACGTGATGCCCGACGTCAAACAGGAATTCCGTTTCATCACCCCCGGCTCGGTACTCGCCGTGGTGGTGTGGATCATCGCCTCACTGGGCTTTGCGTTCTACGTCAAAACCTTCGCCAACTACAACGCGATGTATGGCAGCATCGGGGCGATCATCGTGCTGTTGCTGTATTTCTACATTTCCTCGGCGGTGCTGCTGCTCGGCGCCGAGATGAATGCGGTGATCGAACACATGTCCAGCGAGGGCAAGGACGAGGGCGAGAAAGTCCCCGGCGAACTCGATGAACATCCCAAACAACATGTCTCTGGCCTGGGGCGTGACCACTCGCTCAAGCCGGACACTGACGAAGCCCGACCATGATCCGTGAAATCCTCAAAATGGGCGACGAACGCCTGCTGCGCATTGCTCCACCCGTGCCGCCGGAAATGTTCGACAGCCCCGAGCTGTGGCAACTGATCGATGACATGTTCCAGACCATGGAAAGCGTCGGTGGCGTCGGCCTGGCTGCGCCGCAGATCGGCGTCGACCTGCAACTGGTGATCTTCGGTTTCGAGCACAGCGAACGCTACCCGGACGCCGAGGCAGTGCCGCAGACAATCCTGATCAATCCGCTGATCACGCCGCTGAGTCCGCTGACCGAGGAGGGCTTTGAAGGCTGTCTGTCGGTGCCCGGCCTGCGCGGTGCGGTGGATCGTTATCAGCAGATTCGCTACGAAGGCTTTGATCCCAAGGGCGAGCCGATCGTACGCGTGGCGTCAGGCTTCCATGCGCGGGTAGTGCAGCACGAATGCGATCATCTGATCGGCCGCTTGTATCCGTCGCGGATTACCGATTTCAGCAAGTTCGGCTTTACCGAAGTGATGTTCCCGGATCTCGATCCCGCAGCCGACGACTGATCCTGAGAACACCTCTATCCCAATGTGGGAGCGGGCTTGCTCGCGAAGGCGTCGTATCAGTCAATTGATGCAGCGACTGACACGACGCCTTCGCGAGCAAGTTCGCTCCCACATTGGGATTCGCATCAGATCGAAGGTGTCAGCCCCATCGCAATCATCGGCTTGCTCCGCGCATACCGGCTCAACCGCTCGGCCAGTGCGTAGGGCAGGGCGGGATCGAAACTGAAACCGCGCCGCTCGTAAAACCCGCGCAAGTCCGGATGACAGAACAGCCACACCGGCTCCTGCAAATCCTTCACCGCCGCCGTGATCAACTCTCCGGCAATCCCTTGCTCACGGCAACCCGGATCAACAAACAATCCGGTCAACCAGTACCCGCCCGCCACCGGCCGCAAGCACAATGCGGCAACGATGTCCTCTCGACGGGCCACCCATAACTGCGCATCGCGCACCGCCTTCATCGACGATTGGTGGCGGCGGTAAAACTTGTTCATCAACGGCCACAAAGGCTCGTCGAGCAGGACGTATCGGGTATCAGGCATGGGATCGGACTGGCGGAGGGTCAAAGCGCCGATTATAAAAGAACGGGCGATGCTGGATAGGTGTATACCTGAGCCTACATCCCTGTGAGTGGAGTACGCATCATGTCCAAAGGTATGGATTCAAAGAAAGCCGCGAAGAAGAAACCGGTGAAGACGGCGATTGAAAAGCGTGCAGAGAAGAAAGCCAAGAAGGTCGATATTTTCGGTCATTGATCACGTCCTTCGGGAGCCCGTCCCCCGGGCTCCCGTTTCAGCGCAAAAATAATCTGCAAGATTGCTCGGCTTCGTTGCACAGAAGGGGAAGATTCCCGTTCCGAGCCACGCCATGCCGAATTACTTCGACGCCGACCATCGCCAGCAGATCGAAACCCTGCGCCAGCGCTTCACTGCCCGCACCGAGTGGCCGACGTGGCTGCTGCTGATCGGCGTGTATGGCGGCTGGTTCGCAATCATCCTCAACAGCCACTGGCTCGGTCGCGGCTTGAGCACATTGCTGCTGATTCCGCTGCTGGTGCTGTGGTTGTCAGTGCAGCATGAATTGCTGCATGGGCACCCGACCCGCTCGGTGCTTTTCAATAAAATCCTCGGCTACGCACCTTTTGCGGTGTGGTACCCGTATACCTTGTATCGCGACAGCCACCTGCTGCATCACCGCGATGAACACCTGACTGTGCCCGGTATCGATCCGGAAAGCCGTTATCTGACGGCCGCGCGTTGGCAGGGCAGTTCCTTGTTCGAACGCAGCCTGCACTGGCTGAATAAAACCGTAATCGGCCGCTTCATCATTGGTGCGCCGCTGGGATTGATCGCGCTGGCTGCCGAAGAACTGCAACGCCTGAAAAACCGCGAGCGTCAGGCCTGGTCGATGTGGCTGACCCACGGTGCGTTCAGCGTGTTGATGCTGTGGTTTATCGCGCGCTTCAGCGTGTTGCCGGTCTGGCATTACCTGCTGCTGATCAGTGTGCCGGCACTGTCGATCACGATGATCCGCTCCTACTATGAACACCGCCCGCACGCACAACCGGAGCAGCGCACCGTGCTCAACGAAGCCGGTTGGCCGTGGCGCTGGCTGTTTCTGAATCTGAATTTTCATCTGGTGCATCACGACCTGCCGGGGCTGGCGTGGTACGACTTGCCGGCGGCCTACCGGATGCGCCGCGAACAATGGGTGGCGCGCAGTGGCGGGTTTCTGGTGCAGGGTTATGGGCAGTTGTGGCGGCAGCATGGATTCAGGCCGATCGACAGTCCGCAACATCCTTACCACTAACCTCAAAAACACCACAAAACCCCTGTGGGAGCGGGCTTGCTCGCGAAAGCGGTGTGTCAATAACGCATATGGAGGCTGACACACCGCATTCGCGAGCAGGCGAAGGCCTACAGTGGAAATCTGTTGTCCGGGAATAATGTGTATGACCCAACACCACCTCGAACTGCTGATGTACACCGCCCCCGAGCCCATTCGCGCGGCCAACGAACGCTGGATCGCCCGCATTCTTGAACACCTCGGCCATTCCCGCCTGAACGCCGCAAGCCTGTCGCTCCCCGAGCTTTGGTTGTCGCCGGATCTGCTGCTGACCCAGACCTGCGGCTATCCCTTGATGACCTTGCTGCGCGATCAGGTACGCATCGTCGGTCGCCCGCGCTACGAATTGCCCGACGCCACTGCCGGCAATCATTGCAGCCTGATTCTCAGCCGTGCTGACGATACGCGCAAAACCCTGGCGGATTTTCGCGGCAGCCGTGGGGTGATCAACAGTGACGACTCCAACAGCGGCATGAACCTGTTGCGCCAGCGTCTGGCGCCTTTACACCGCGACGGGCAGTTTTTCGCCACGGTCGGCATCAGTGGGGCGCACCGCGAAAGTCTGCGTTGGTTGCGTGAAGCGCGCGCCGATCTGGCGGCCATTGACAGCGTGACCTATGCCTGCCTTGCGCAATACGCACCTGAGGAGGTCAACGGATTGCGGGTTGTGGCGCGTAGTGCGTTCAGCCCGACGTTGCCGTTTATCACCGCCGCGACTGCCACGAATGAGCAGATCGAACAGTTGCGCCGGGTAATGAATCAGGCGTTGCGTGAATTGCCTGATGTGGCGCAGATCCTCGGCTTGCCTGAAGTGTTGCCCGCCAGCGAAAGCGATTATCAGATCTTGCTCGACTATCACCGTGAGGCTGAAGAGTTGGGCTACGGCCGCTTGCGCTGAACAGCCTTATATCTCCAAAAAGAATATAAGAATAAAATATAAATATTATTAATGCATAAGGCGCCTTGCTACGATCGCGCCACCGGATCACCGGACATTCAGCGACCCCTTACCCAGGAGCCCTTATGTCCGGCGCCGACACCGCTCATCGCAATCATCTCGACGCACTGTTCCGCGCGCACTACCGCTGGCTGTGCACTTACCTGAGCCGACATCTGCACGACGCCGCAGGCGCGGAAGACATCGCTGCCGAAACCTTCGCGCAATTGCTGCAGGCGCCCAGTATCACGGCGATTCGCGAACCCCGCGCGATGCTCACCACGATTGCTCAGCGCTTGCTTTATCAGCGCTGGCGCCGGGCGGATCTGGAGCGCCGGCATGCGCAGCAGGTCGACATCGATGCTGCCACCTCGCCTGAAGACCTCGCGCAACTGAGCCAGACCCTCAAGCGCCTCGATCACAGCCTGCAACGCCTGCCCGGCAAGGTCCGCTCGACCTTTCTGCTGGCGCGGATCGATGGCCTGACCTACCCGCAAATCGCCGCCGAACTGGGCATCTCTCAGCGTTCGGTCAGCGTTTACATGAGCCGCTCCCAAGCCCTGTGCGATCGCCACAGCGCCAACCAAATCCTGACAGACAAGAGGTCCGCATGAGATCGATCAAAACCCTGCTTGGCCGTTCGTTACTGGCGCTGAGCCTGAGCGTCGGCGCTGTTTCGGCGGCGGAAAAAACCGCACCGATCCACTTCGGTGACATCACTTGGGAAAGCGGCAGTTTCATCACCGAAGTGCTGCGCCTGATCGTCGAAAAAGGTTACGGCTACCCGACCGACACGCTGCCGGGCAGCACCGTCAGCCTGGAAGCGGCGCTGGCGAAAAACGATATTCAGGTGATCGGCGAGGAATGGGCCGGGCGCAGTCCGGCGTGGGTCAAGGCTGCCAATGAAGGCAAGGTGTTCGGCCTGGGCGATACGGTCAAGGGGGCGACCGAGGGCTGGTGGGTGCCGGAATACGTGATCAAGGGTGACCCTGAACGCGGGATCAAACCGCTGGCCCCGGAGCTGAAGTCGGTGGCCGACCTGCCGCGCTACAAAGACGTCTTCCGCGACCCGGAAGACCCGCGCCGTGGACGCTTCCTCAACAGCCCGACCGGCTGGACTTCGGAAATCGTCAACAGCCAGAAGCTCAAGGCCTATGCGCTGACCGACAGCTACGTCAACTTCCGCACCGGCTCCGGCGCGGCGCTGGATTCCGAGGTGGCATCGTCGATCAAACGCGGCAAACCGGTGCTGTTCTATTACTGGTCGCCGACACCGCTGCTCGGTCGCTTCAAACTGGTGAAGCTCGAAGAGCCACCGTTCGATGCTGAAGCCTGGAAAACCCTGGCCGATGCCAACAACCCGAATCCCAAGGGCACCCGCTCGATGCCGGCCAGCCTGGCGATTGGCGTGTCGGCGCCGTTCAAGGCGCAATACCCTGAGCTGGTGTCGTTCTTCGAAAAAGTCGATTTGCCGATTGATCTGCTGAACCAGACGCTGGCCGGGATGAGCGAAAAACGCCAGCCACCACGGCAGGTAGCCGAAGCATTTTTACGCGATCAGCCGCAGGTGTGGAGGGCGTGGGTGCCGGGGGAGGTGGCGAGCAAGGTGACGGCGGGGCTTTGAGTTTCTCCCGGTTGATCTGCGTTGTTTGAACGGACGCCTTCGCGAGCAGGCTCGCTCCCACACTGGATTTTTGACGTGCACAAAACTCCTGTGGGAGCTCGCGAATGATCTAAAGACTTACGCCGCTTCCGCAGCCAACGCCGCCGCCACGGTCGGCCTCTGCTCAATCCGCGCCTGAAACCGCGCCAGTGCCGGCCACTGCCCCAGTTCGATCCCGAACAACCCGGCCCAGCGCAACACCACAAACAGCAGCGCATCCGCCACGCTGAAACCACTCGGCAGCAAATAATCCTGCTGCTCCAGCACTGCGACCAACACCGCAAAACGCTTGAACAACTTCTCCTTGATCACCTCGGCCGGCAGTCGCTCATCGAACAGCGCACCAAGGCCGCCATGGATCTCGCTCGAAATGAAATTCAGCCACTCCTGCAGACGCAGTCGTTCGAAACTGCCGGGCGCCGGGGCCAACCCTGACTGTGGTTGCAGATCCGCCAGATATTGCAGGATCACCGGGCCTTCGGTCAGCACCGCGCCGTTGTCCAGTTGCAGTGCCGCGACGTACCCCTTGGGGTTGATCGCGAGAAAGTCTTCACCGCTGGCGGTGCGCTTGCTGCGGTTGTCGACGCGAATCAGCACGAAGGGCAGCTTAAGTTCGCGCAAGACAATGTGCGGCGCCAGTGAACAGGCTTGCGGGGCGTAATACAGCTTCATCTGCAGCTCTCTGGTGAGGATTTGGCGCCAGTGTCATAGTGCGCCGCACTCTCGGTAAAATTAATCTTTCAGAAAGCCGCCATAAGGACAGCTACTGCCATGATGAACCTGATGCATTGGCGGCTGGTGGTCGCCGTGGCCGATCACGGCAACATCACCCGCGCTGCCGAGCGGGTCGGCATGACCCAGTCCGGCGCGAGCCAAGCCCTGGCGCTGATGGAAGAAACCCTCGGCGTGCAACTGTTCAGCCGCGAAAGCCGACAGACCTTGCCCACCGCCATCGGCCTGCCGGTGATCGAGCAGGCGCGGCTGATGCTCGGTGCGTTGGAGACCATTCGCCAGACCGTCGACAGCGTGCGCCCGATGCTGCGCGGGACGATCCGCCTGGCGAGTTTTCCCATGGTGCTGGCGAGTTTTCTGCCACCGCTGCTGCGCCAGTTCAATCGGCTTTACCCGGGGATCGAAGTGGTGGCGCTGGAGGTCAGCGATGACGAGGTGGAAACCCTGCTCGCGGCCGGGCTGGTGGATGTCGGCGTGGTGCTCAACCCGGCACCCGAACGCAACGCCGGGCCATTGGGTCGCGACGCATGGGTGGCGGTCGTGCCGGCAGGGCATCCGCTGGCGCTGCGAGGAACCGAGCAGGGCGTCAGCCTGCAAGAACTGACGGCGCTGCCTTTTGTGCTGGCCACCGGCGGTTGCTCGACCAACGCCCGCAGCCTCGCCGCCGAGGCCGGGTTGCAGTTGCAGGATGTGCGGGTCGAAGTGCGTGAATGGAGCAGCGCCTTCACTCTGGTTCGAGAAAACCTCGGCGTAACGCTGGTGCCGGAAATGACCTTGCCGGCCGAGCGCCAGGGCTTGCGCGTGATTGCCCTGCAGCCACGTATCGAACGGGTGTTTTCGCTGGTGCTGCCTGCGGGGCAGACGCCGTCAGCGACGGTGCAGGCGTTGCTGGATCTGGTGGCGGAGACGGCGGTCGCGACAGCTCGCTGAACCGTTTCTTGTGCAAAAAGTGCCAGATACTGGCCGACTAGTGGCCTTGCGCACGGCATGGCGCTGGCTATGCTAGCTGTAACTAACTATGTCGACCGTCATCTGTTAGCCGTGATTTCAACGCTGCCAGAGTGCGCAACCCAAGGCACCGGACACTGAACCAACAAGGAGCAAGTTGTACATGGAAGTTGTCTGCACGTTAGGGCTGGCCCGCTGCTGGGCTATCAAGAGAAGGATGTCTTGATTAGAGCGTCGCTGCATGGACCCTCGGATTAAACATCATTTATCACCTGACAACTTCCTCCCGTGGAGGAATGCGTGTGCCTGTTCTGTGGAACGTAGTGGTGGATGCTGAAAGACCTGAACTTTCATCAAATCAAAAGACCGCGCGGAAGGTGATACAACCATGTTCAACCTACATCACAAGGCTGACCTGCAGGAAATCGAGCGTTTCAGCTGCGCCTTGACCGAAGCCAACGCCAAGCTCGAAGCGATCAGCCGCTCCATGGCGATGATCGAATTTACCCCCGAGGGCATTGTTCTGGATGCCAACGAAAACTTCTGCAAGACCATGGGTTACAGCGCCGAGGAAGTGCGCGGCAAACATCACCGGGTGTTTTGCGAAGAAGCGTTTTACCGCAGCGAGGAGTACGCCAGATTGTGGCGCGACCTGGCCCGGGGTGAGCCGATCAGCGGCACGTTCCTGCGTTTGAACAAGTCCGGCAAGGAGATCTGGCTCGAAGCCAGTTACATGCCGGTGTACGGCCCGGACAAACAAGTCAAAAGTGTGATCAAAGTGGCGTCGGACATCACCGCCCGGGTCAACAAAGAACACGAAGAAGAAAGCATGCTGGCGGCGATCAGCCGTTCGATGGCGGTGATCGAGTTCACGCCCGAGGGCAATGTGATAACCGCCAACGACAACTTTCTGAAAACCATGCAGTACTCGCTCAACGAAATCGTTGGCCATCACCACAGCATGTTCTGTCACCGTTCCGAATCCGAATCGGCGCAGTACAAGGCGTTCTGGGCGTCGCTCAATCGCGGCGAATATCACTCGCACCGTTTCGAACGCAAGAACAAGTCCGGGCAGATGGTTTATCTCGAAGCCTCGTACAACCCGCTGTTCGACACCAAAGGTCGTTTGTACAAGGTGGTGAAGTTCGCCAGTGACATCACCAACCAGATGACCACGCTGCAGAACGCCGCGGAATCGGCCCACAGCACCTCGGTACAGAACGACGCCTGCGCGCAAAAAGGCTCACAGGTGGTGCAGCAAACGGTGCAGATCATTCAGGACATTTCCCGCGACCTCAACGAAGCGGCGCTGAGCATTGATGCGGTCAGCAAGCAGTCGGACATCATCGGCACCATCGTCCAGACCATCCGCGGCATCGCCGACCAGACCAACCTGCTGGCGCTCAACGCGGCCATCGAAGCGGCGCGAGCCGGTGAACACGGACGCGGTTTTGCGGTGGTGGCGGACGAGGTGCGCAGTCTTGCGGCGCGTACCAGTCAGGCGACCCTGGAGATTGTCGAAGTGGTACGCAAAAACCACGACCTGTCGCTGAGTGCGGTGTCGAGCATGCAGTCGAGCCTGAGCCGCACCGGGCTGGGTGTGGAGTTGGCGAATGAGGCGGGGGAGGTGATTCTGGAAATTCAGCAGGGATCGCGACATGTGGTGGATGCGATCGGGCAGTTCAATGCGACGTTGCAACTAAACTGACACCCATCAACAACGGTAGGAGTGAGCCTGCTCGCGATTGCGGTGCGTCAGTCACTGGATAAGTAACTGATGTATCGCTATCGCGAGCAGGCTCACTCCTACATTGGTTTCTAAGCAACTTTCAGATCAAAGCGCCGCGAGAAACTTGTCCGCCAGTTTGTCGCTGTCTTTGACGTCATTGACGTTGTCTTTTTCCGCTTGCGCCAGCTTCATCTTGTCCTGCAGACGCTCGGCGATCTCTTTGCCGATGGCCAGTTGTTTCTCCGGCGGCATGGCTTTGATGTCGTCTTCGGTGATGCCCATGCTCTGAAAGATACTGTCGCGCAGGCGCTGTTCCGGCGACTTGCTCATGTAGTCCTTGAACGCGTCAGTGGCCGAGGTCCCGGTGGTGGTGCCGGCCGCCGTGGCGTCGGTGGTTTGCAGGCCGACACGGGTCTTGGCGAACGCTTCGTCGACGTTATCGCTGATGCGCGTGGCGGCGGCCACTTGCTGGGTGGCGATCTGCGTGGCCGAATCCTCAACCTTGGAGGTCGCGTCGGTCGCCTGCGACTGGGCCTGGTTCTGCAGCGATTGCAGCATGGCGCCGTGCAGGCCGCTTTGCAGACCGGCAGCGGCGGTCGTGGTCGCGTCATCCGCCAGCCGCTTGGGCAGGTGGATGGGCTGCTGCTGTTTGGCACTGACCAACATCATGATGGAGACCTTTGGATAATTGCTGACGGGCGTATCCGAGCAATTAGCGTGCCTTTAAAGAAAGTTATTTTATTTCAACGTGTTAGTGATCTGGCATGTGCAACAAAGCGGTCATCCCTTGCCGTCGGGCGGCAGAGGATGACCGTGTAGCCTCAGCGGTGGGCAATGTTTTCCAGCGCCAGATTGCGCGTGCGCGGGCCGAACCAGCCGATGGTCAGCATCACGATCAGCATGCTGCTGACAATGAACGCGAGCACCCCGGGCGTGCCGAAGTTGTCGAGGAACAGCCCGATCAACAGGCTGCTGAACACCGTCGACAAGCGACTGAACGAATAACAGAAGCCCACCGCCCGGGCGCGGATGTTGGTCGGGAACAGTTCGCTCTGGTACGAGTGATAACTGAAGCTCAGCCAGGCATTGCAAAAGGTGATCATCACTCCGCAGACGATCAGGCCGAAGGCGCTGGTCTGCAACGCGAACAGAGTGCCGAAGGTCATCGCGCCGAGGGCTGAGCCGACGATCTGCCATTTGTTCTCGAAACGGTTGGCAAACTTCACGAACAGCAACGGCCCGAGCGGGTAGGCGAGGGTAATGATGAACGCGTACATCAGGCTGTGGGTGACGCTCACGCCCTGGCCGGACAGCAGCGCTGGCAGCCAGTTACCAAAACCGAAGAAACCGATCGCCTGGAACACGTGAAACACGATCAGCATCAATGCGCGACGCCGATATGGCGGCTGCCAGATGTCGGCGAAGCGACCCTTGCCCTCGACATCCACGGGCACCGTTTCTGGAGCATCCAGTGGTTGGCGGTAATCCTTCTCGCAGCGGGCTTCGATGTCGTCGAGAATCCCGTTCGCTTCATCGAAACGCCCATGTTGCGCCAGCCAGCGCGGCGACTCGGGAAGACGCTTGCGCAGCCACCAGATGAACAGTGCAAACACCGCGCTCGCCAACACCACCCAACGCCAGCCGGACACGCCGAACGGCGCCTGCGGCACCAGCCACCACGACATCAATGCCACCGCCGGCACCGAGAGAAACTGCACAAAAAAGGCGAAGGCGAACGCTGAACTGCGCATGCGTTTGGGCACCAGCTCCGAGAGGTAGGCGTCGATGGTCACCAGCTCGATACCGAGGCCGATGCCCACCAGAAAGCGCATGCAGATGATCCCCAGCGCCGAACTTTGAATGCCCATCAGTACCGTGGCCACGGTGTACCAGACCAGCGCAAAGGTGAAGATCGAGCGACGGCCGAATCGATCGGCCAACGGGCTGAGCAGGCTGGCGCCGAGGAACAGGCCGAGGAAGGTCGCCGACGCGAACGCCGCCTGATCGGAGAAGCCGAACACGCCCTGATTGCCGGTGGCGAAGATCCCGTCACGGATCAGTCCCGGACTGATGTAGGCGGTCTGGAACAAATCGTAGAGTTCGAAGAAACCACCAATCGACAACAGCGCCACCAGTCGCCAGATGGTGGCGACGGCGGGCAGGCGGTCGATGCGGGCGGAAATCTCGGCGGCGCGTATCGGGTCGATACCGTCGCGTTGCACGGCGGCGGGAGCGTGAGCAGTCATCGGCGGATCCATTTTTTATTGATGGAAAAGCTTAGCCTGCTATCGGAGTTGATGGATTGTGAATTTCGGCGGTTAGCCCCGGAGAACCGCCGATTTCTTGCAATAACTGCTTACCAATTAACGATTTATGCCGCAGCAGTCGAATCGGGCAGCGCCGAGGCCGGCAAGCCGAAGACGCGATCGAACAGCCAGTTGAAGGCAAACGTGTAACACGGGATGAAGATGATCAGCGCCAGATCCAACAGGAACGCCTGCACCAGACTGATGTTCATCCACCAGGCAATCAGCGGAATCAGGAACACTATCAGCGTCAGTTGAAAACCCACTGCATGAGCGATGCGCCGTTTGACCGTGCGGGTGCGTGACTGCTGGCGGCTTTCCCAGTGCTCGAACAGCGAGGTGTAGATGAAATTCCAGGTCACGGCGATGGTGGTGATGATCACCGCCAGTGGGCCAGTGCTGCCGGGCGAAGTGCCGGATAACAGCGCCAGGCCGAGGGCGGAGAAGGTCATGCCGATCACTTCGTAGAGCGACACGTAGACCAGTTTGCGTTTGACGCCTTGCATGGGGATTTGCCTCTGTCTTGAACTCGATGGCCAGCGGGACTGGCGAAGGCGGCGAAAGATAGCTTCAATAGGCGTGACAGAAAAAGTCAGTAGCTTTCAGTTTTGGTGATAGGTGGTGTTTTGAATTTCAACAGCGACAGCATCGAACTGTTCCTCGCAGTGATCGAGCGTGGCTCGTTTTCCGCTGCTGCCCGCGCTTTGGGGCGGGTGCCGTCGGCGGTGAGCATGGCTATCGGCAATCTGGAGGCGGAGCTTGGCTACGCCTTGTTCGACCGCAGCCATCGCGAGCCGCAGCCGACAGCGATGGCACTGTCACTGGTGCCCCACGCGCGGCTGATTGCCGAGCAGCTCAAGCAACTGCAAGTGCATGCGGTGGAGTTGTCGCTGGGGCTGGAGAGCAGGCTGTCGATAGGCGTGGTCGCGGACGTCGACCGTCGCCGCTTGCTCGCCGCGATCAAGGTGATTGCCGAGCGTCATCCGCTGCTCGACATCGAAGTGCTGACCGCGCCGCAGGACGATGTGCTGGCGATGCTGCACAGTGGCCGCGTCAGCGTGTGTCTGGCGTTCGCCGGGTTGAGCATGAACGTGCTGGAGCGTTTTCAGTTTGTCGGCAGCGAACGGATGATCGCCACGCTCGCAGCGGACAGTCCGCTGTTACAGGGGCAGGATCTGTTTCTTGAAGACCTGGTACATGTGCGGCAGATCTTCGTCGCCAGCCGCGACTTGCCGATCAGCGAAACCCGGCCGCTGGTGGCCGAATCGCATTGGCGCACCGACACGCTGGAGACCGCGTTGGAGATGGTCGAGGCAGGGCTGGGCTGGGGCAATTTCCCGTTGTCGGTGGTGCAGCCGTGGCTGGACAGCGGGCGCTTGAAGCGACTGAATTTTTGCAACATCGAAAACGGCCTGGTACTGCCGGTGCACGCGGTGTGGCTCAAGAGCCAGCCGCTGCAGAAGGGCGCGCTGGCGCTCGTCGAACTGCTCAGCCACTGAACCCGACTCAGATCTCCTGTGGGAGCGGGCTTGCTCGCGAAGGCGGTGTGTCAGAAAAGTATGTGCTGACTGATCCACCGCTTTCGCGAGCAAGCCCGCTCCCACAGGATTTTGCAGTGTGCAGGCGATCCTTGTAGGAGGTTTCAGGTACTCTCGCGAATCTTCAATTCAAAACCCATATCTTCAACGGGCCGCGCCACGCTGTTGCCCGCCATCAACGTCAACATCTGCTCCGCCGCACGCCGGCCGATCGCTTCACGCGGGGTGTTAATGCTGCTCAGGCGCGGCACCATGTGTTCGGACATCGGCAAGTCGTTGAAGCCGAGAATCGCCACCTGCTCGGGGATCTTGATCCCGTTGCGCAGCGCCTCCAGCAGCGCACCCTGCGCCAGGTCGTCGTTGCCGAAGAAGATCGCATCCACATCCGGATGCGCTGCCAGCAGTTGCAGGAACAGCTCACCGCCCAGGCCCACGGACGAGGAGCGCGGCGTCAGCACTTCCAGATCCGGGTCGTAGCGCCCGGCCTTCTGCAGGGCTTTGCGGAAACCTTCACCGCGCAACAAGGTGCGCTGATCGAGTTGCGCACCGATGTAGGCCAGACGCTTGCGACCGCGCGAGAGCAAATGTTCGGCCGCCGTTTCGCCGGCGCTGAGCTGGGAGAAACCCACGCAATTCACGCCGGCGGCGCTGTCTAGTTCCATCATATACACGCAGGGAATATTGCTGGCCTCGATCATCCGCCGCGAACTTTCCGTGCGGTCGAAGCCGGTCAGCAGCAAACCACGTGGCTGATAGGCCATATAGTTGCGCAGCAGGTTTTCTTCTTCATCGCGCGAATAGTGGAAGTTGCCGATCAGCACTTCGAAGCCCTTGGGTGTCAGCACCCGATGAATGGCTTCCAGCGTATCGATGAACAGCAGGTTGGACAGCGATGGCACCAGCACCACCACCGAATGGCTTTGCGCCGAGGCCAGGGCGCGGGCGGCAGGGTTGACCACGTAGTTGAGTTCACTGGCTGCTTTCTGCACTTTTTCCACCAGCTCCGTGGCCACGGTGCTGACCCCGCGCAAGGCGCGGGAGGCGGTAATCGGGCTCACGCCGGCGAGGCGGGCAACTTCATTAAGGGTGGGACGGCCGGTGGTGCGAGTGTTTTTATCGTTTTTAGGGGTGGTCATCGGGCGGCTTGCCAAACAAAAATCAAGGCACTAAGGTAGCGCTGTCCTGATGCAGCTGCAAATGCGTAAGCGAGGTCCTGCCTGATCTTCGCTTTTTGGCGTTGGGAACAAACCTGCTGCAACCCAAAAAAACGACAAGAAGGCGTCGGCAACTTCTGCCTGTGCACTAGAGTCATAGCTAGCAAAGGTAGCGCTGTCTGCGCGCTGAGGTGTTATATGAGTCATCCCATCACCGCCCTGGTCATCATGGGCGTTGCCGGTTGCGGCAAGACGTGCGTCAGCGAGGCCCTGTGCCAATTGAGCGGCGCCACTGCCATTGAAGGCGATACTTTTCATCCGGCCGCCAACATCGAAAAGATGAGCGCGGGGATCCCCCTGAACGACGACGACCGTGCCGGCTGGCTCGACAGCCTGTGCGATGAACTGCGTCGCGTCGATGCATCGGGTAAACGCCCGGTGCTGACCTGCTCTGCCCTTAAACACAGTTATCGCGAAGTGCTACGCAGTGCCTTGCCGGGCCTGGGCTTCGTGTTTCTTGAGCTGACCCCTGAAGTCGCCGCCGACCGCGTATCGCATCGTCCGGGCCACTTTATGCCGGCAACGTTGATCGAAAGCCAGTTCGCCACCCTCGAATCGCCGGTAGGTGAGCCGTTGACCCTGGCGCTGAATGCTTCGATCCACAGCGTCGAAGAATTGGCTGCCCAGGCGCACGTCTGGTGGCAGGCCCACGGTTTGAAACAGGCGGTATGAGTGTGTTGAAAGAGCTAGCGCTGTCCTCACGAATTCTGTTTAACCCGCTTTAATAACAACAACAAGCCAGGAGACACCCCCAATGTTTGGCATGTCCCACGACGCCTACCTGCTGCTCGATGCAGTGGTCACGGTAATCGGCCTGATTATCCTGATCACCAAATTCAAGATTCACCCCTTTATCTCGCTGACCATCGCGGCCGCGTTCCTCGGCCTGACGTCCGGCATGCCGATCGGCACCATCATCAAGGCGTTCCAGGACGGCTTCGGTGGCGTGCTCGGTTTCGTCGGCATCATCCTCGCGCTGGGCACCATGCTCGGCAAAATGATGGCCGAATCCGGTGGTGCCGATCAGATCGCCCAGACACTGATCCGCGCCTTCGGCAAGGACAAGGTGCAGTGGGCAATGATGTTCGCCGCGTTCCTCGTCGGTATCCCGCTGTTCTTCGAAATCGGCTTCGTGCTGTTGATTCCGCTGGTGTTCATCGTGGCCCGGCGCACCGGCGTGTCGATCATCAAGATCGGTATCCCGCTGCTCGCCGGCCTGTCCGCGGTACACGGTCTGGTGCCACCGCACCCGGGCCCGCTGCTGGCCATCGGCGTGTTCGGCGCTGACATCGGCAAGACCATTCTCTACGGTCTGATCGTCGCACTGCCGACCGCCATCATTGCCGGTCCGATCTTCGGTACCTTCATCGCCAAGCACATCCCCGGTCACCCGAATCAGGAACTGGTTGATCAACTGGCCCGTGAAAGCGACGACTCAACCAAGTTGCCGAGCTTCAGCATCACCCTGATTACCGTGCTGTTGCCGGTGTTCCTGATGCTGCTGAAAACCTTCGCTGACGTCGCGTTGCCGGACGGTCACTTCTTCCGCACCTGGATGGACATGATCGGTCACCCGATCTCGGCCCTGCTGCTGGCCTTGCTGCTGTCGCTGTACACCTTCGGTCACAAGCAGGGCATCGGTTCGCAGCAGATGCTCAAGTGGCTGGACGCGAGCCTGGCGCCGACCGCCGCGATCATCCTGATCATCGGTGCTGGCGGTGGCTTCAAGCAGATGCTGGTGACCAGTGGTGTGGGCGACGTGATCGGCCACATGGCAGTCAGCGCGCAGATCTCGCCGATTCTGCTGGCATGGCTGGTGGCGGCGGTGATTCGTATCGCCACCGGTTCGGCCACCGTGGCGACCATCACGGGCGCCGGCATCGTGGTGCCGGTGGTGGGGATGATCCCGGGCGTTAACCGTGAGCTGCTGGTGCTGGCCACCGGTGCCGGTTCGTTGATTCTGTCCCACGTGAACGACGCCGGTTTCTGGCTGGTGAAGCAGTACTTCAACATGACCGTGGCCGAAACCTTCAAGACCTGGACCGCTATGGAAACTATCCTGTCGGTGGTGGGCCTGGGCTTTATCCTGCTGTTGTCGCTGTTCGTCTAAGCAGCTTCTTGCACACACAAAAAAACCGCAGCGATGCGGTTTTTTTGTGCCCGACGATATCAGGATGAATGCATTACCCCTGTGGGAGCGGGCTTGCTCGCGAAAGCGGTGTATCAGTCGCTGAAAATGTTGACTGACACGACGCCTTCGCGAGCAAGCCCGCTCCCACAGGGGGGAGGTGTCAGGCAGTGGTTTTCGGGGCCAGGCCATCCGCCCGGAACATCCCGCGAATCCCGCGCACCGCCTGACGAATCCGGTCCTGGTTCTCGATCAGCGCGAAGCGCACGTGATCATCGCCATACTCACCAAAACCCACCCCCGGCGAGACGCAGACCTTGGCCTCGGCCAGCAGCTTCTTGGCGAACTCCAGCGAACCCAGATGCGCGTACGCCTCGGGAATCTTCGCCCAGACATACATCGAAGCCTTCGGATTCTCGACCATCCAGCCCAGCTCATGCAGGCCTTTGACCAGCACGTTGCGGCGCTGGCGGTACTGCTCGGCGATGTCGCGCACACATTGCTGATCGCCTTCCAGCGCGGCAATCGCCGCCACTTGCAGCGGAGTGAAGGTGCCGTAGTCGTGATAGCTCTTGATCCGCGCCAGGGCGTTGACCAGCTCCGGGTTGCCGACCATGAAACCGATGCGCCAGCCAGCCATGTTGTAGCTCTTGGACAGGGTGAAAAACTCCACCGCGATGTCCTTGGCGCCGGGTACCTGCATGATCGACGGGGCTTTCCAGCCGTCGTAGACGATGTCGGCGTAGGCCAGGTCGTGAATCACCAGCACGTCGTACTGCTTGGCGAGGGCGATCACCCGTTCGAAGAAATCCAGCTCGACGCACTGCGCGGTGGGATTGGACGGGAAACCGAGGATCATCATTTTCGGCTTGGGGATCGAACCGCGAATCGCCCGCTCCAGTTCATCGAAGAAGTCCACGCCCGGCACCAGCGGCACCGAACGCACCTGGGCGCCGGCAATCACCGCGCCGTAGATGTGAATCGGGTAACTCGGGTTCGGCACCAGCACCGTGTCGCCCTGATCCAGGGTCGCCAGCATCAAGTGCGCCAGGCCTTCCTTGGAACCGATGGTGACAATGGCTTCGCTTTCCGGGTCGATATCGACCGCGTAGCGTTGCTTGTACCAGTTGGAAATAGCCCGGCGCAGGCGCGGAATGCCCTTGGACGTGGAGTAACCGTGGGTGTCTTCACGTTGGGCAACTTGTACGAGTTTTTCGACGATGTGTGGCGGCGTGGCCCCGTCGGGGTTGCCCATGCTCAAGTCGATGATGTCTTCACCACGGCGCCGCGCGGCCATCTTCAGCTCGGCGGTGATGTTGAAAACGTAAGGGGGGAGTCGATCTATGCGCGCAAAGCGGCGCGGCGAACCTTGTTCAGCCATTGTTGCCTCGGATAACGTAAGCGCCCGGAACCGTCCGAGCGACGCTGGTCACTGCGGTGACCTGTGGCGGAAGATAAGGGCAGCGATGGCAGACTGTCCAGCGTGCACGACAATAATTTTTTCCAAGGAAATGCTTAATGGAATTCACCAGCGGCTTCTTGCTGAGCCTTTCGCTGTGCCTGGACATCGGCGTAGCCAACATCGCGATGATCACCCTGGCGATGCAGCGCGGTTACTTTCAGGGCTTCGCGCTGGGCCTCGGCACTTGCGTCGGCGACCTGATCTACGCGGTGCTGGCGCTGGCCGGGATGACCGTGTTGCTGCAGTACGAAAGCGTGCGCTGGGTGCTGTGGATCGGCGGGTCGGCGCTGCTGATCTACTTTGCGGCGAAGATGATCTATTCGGCGATTCACCACGAAGCGCAGTTGGCGGCGACGGCGGAGGTGGGGCAGAACTCGCATCGCAAGGAATTCTTTCGCGGGATCTTCCTCGCCATGTCCTCGCCCAGCGCGATTCTGTGGTTCGCCGCGGTTGGCGGCACCCTGATCGCCCGTTCCGGTGGCGGCGGCCCGCTCAGCTCGGCGCTGTTTCTCGGCGGTTTTCTCTGCGCCGGCCTGCTGTGGTCGGCCGGTCTGTGCTTTGCCGCAAGCCACAGCGGCAAGTTGCTCGGCGACAAGCTGTTGCGCTACTCCTACATGGCATCGGCGGCGATCTTCTGCTATTTCGCGGTTTACGTGATCGTATCCGGTTATAACGAGTTCGTTGGCTCCGGCGCTGCCGACCAGTTGCACACCTTGTGACATTGCGAATCGTGTTTGGCTTCTATACTCAGCAGCCGAACCCCTAATTTTGTTCCAGGAGTCGAGTCATGGATGAGCAAAAACGCGTCGAAGTGGCGGAACCTCGCTTCGAACATGGACACTTCCTGCTGATCGCGGGATTTCGTGGTCGATTTACCCAGGGCACTGCTACCAAGGACATCCCCGCGCTGTGGGAAAAGTTCTTGCCGCACTTGGGAAACATACCGGGACAAAAGAACGAAGTGACCTACGGCGTCTGCAGCAATTTCGACGGCAAGGGTGGCTTCGACTACATCGCAGGGGTAGAAATCAGCAAGCTCGATGACCTCGACCAGAAGGTCTATCAGTGGGTCGAAGTGCTGCCCCGGCAGTACGCGGTGTTCGAGCACAAGGGACCGCTCGACCAGTTGCCCCAAACCCTGCAATACATCTACAAGACCTGGCTACCGACTTCCCATTACGTGGAACTGAATGCCCCGGAACTGGAACGCTACAGCGCCGATTTCAATCCGCGACTGCACACCGGCAAACTGGAAATCTGCGTCCCAGTCGACAGCAAAGCCTGAGCCCATGACGATGAGGCGGATCACTGATCCGCCTCATGCTGTTCAACCGCGTTTGCCCTTGCCCAGCCGTCGCGCCCGCAACAGGTCGATGCCCAAGGTGATAAAGCCGAACGTACTGATGCCCAACACCATCAACAGGCCGATTTCAACGCTGCTCATAAGCGGTTACCCCCAAGGATGATCAGAGACACACCGCAGGAATAGCCTGTCACCGGCACGAAGAAAAGCGCTTATACGCAGGCTTTACACCCCTGGCGCGGATCGATATGAACACCTTATTCCTTTATGCTTTGCGCACTTTTCTCCGCTGATTTTCGAGCTGCCATGAACACCGTCATCCGCAACGTCACCGCCGCCGACCTGGACCGCTGCTACGCGATCGAAACCGTTGCCTACGAAGGCGATGAAGCCGCCACTCGCGAGAAGATCGCCACGCGCATCGCCACCTGGCCCGAGGGTTTCATCGTCGTCGAAGTAGACGGCGTAGTCGCCGGGTTCATCAACTCGGGCGCGGCGTTTGATGTGCAAATGTCCGACGAGGCGTTCAAGGAGCTGATCGGTCACGACCCGCAAGGGCCGAACGTGGTGATCATGTCGGTGGTGGTGCACCCGGACTATCAGGGCCAGGGTTTGGCCAAGCGACTGATGGCCGAGTTCATCGAGCGCATGCGCGGGATGGACAAGGCGACGATTCACTTGATGTGCAAGGAACAGCACATTCCGTTGTACGCCGGGTTCGGCTTTGCCTACATCAAGCCGTCGGAGTCGGATCACGGCGGGATGGCGTGGCACGAGATGATTCTGACCCTCTGAAAATCGCTGCAAGCCCAAATGTAGGAGCGGGCTTGCTCGCGAAGGCGGTGTGTCAGTTGCCAATGATTTATCTGACACGACGCCTTCGCGGGCAAGCCCGCTCCCACAGGGGAGCAGTGGTGACTCGTTGATAGGTGTCAGTAGAGAGTGTCGCTTACTCTTTTTGGTGCTTCGCGGTCGTAGGTCTCGGCGTCAAACTGCCCGTCATTCAGGCGCTTGTGGAAGGCGCCGGCAGAGGGCAGGGCCGAGCGCGGCAGGTGGGTTTCCGGGTTCCAGGCGTCAGAGCGCACAAAGGCTTTCGAGCAGTGGAAAAACGCTGCCTCTACCGTCACCAGCAACACCGTTTTCGCCGGTTTGCCGTTCACCGCAAAGCTTTCCAGCAGCTCAGGATCGGCGTTGATGGTCGCGGTGCCATTGACCCGCAAGGTCTCGCCAATGCCCGGAATGATGAACAGCAACGACACCCGTGGATCGTGCAGCACATTGCGCAGTGTATCGATGCGATTGTTGCCCGGGCGGTCCGGCAGGGCCAGGGTGTTTTGGTCAATGATCCGCACGAACCCGGCTTTGTCACCGCGCGGCGAATTGTCGAGACCGTCGGCGCCCACCGAGCTGACGATCACCAGCGGCGACAGGCGCACCATCGCCTGATAATCCTCGTTGAGAAAACCGATCTGCTTGCGCACCGCGCGGTCGTGGGGCAGGCCGTAAATAGCTTCCAGTGCTTCGATTGAATCGATCATCGTGCATCCCTCGATGATTTAGAAAAACAGTCCCATACGCCGTTCGTAACCGACCCGGCCCTTGTACGCTTCGCCGCTGTCGACGAAACCGTGTTTGGCGTACAGCGCGATGGCGGCATCGTTATCGGCATCCACCGACAGTTCCAGCCCCTTGATCTCCGGCCATGCTTCACGCGCCACCTCGGGCAGCGCCTGCAGGCAAGCCTTGCCGTAACCTTTGCCCTGCGCCCGGTGATCGACCTGCAAGGCGTGCAGGGTGGCGCTGTGTTCATCGGCCCAGTCCGGCAACACCGGTGGGCGCTTGAGCAGCAGAAAAGCCACCGGCACCTGATCGGCCAGCAGCGCGAAACCTTTGACGCCGGGGCCGGGTCTGGACAGCAGCGTGTGCAGCGCGCCATGGATGTCGCCGGAGAACTTGATCTGCTCGGGATGGATTTCAATCGCCTCGACTTGCTGACGCTGCAAGGCGTTCAGGCTGTCGTACGGCACGAGTTGGGCTGACACGGGAATTTCCTTTTTCCTACAAAGATGAGCCTCGGATTCTAGCGATTTTGTGTTCGGCGGAAATTTTTTGTTTCGTCTGTCGATCCGTACGATGGCCGAACGACTAAGGGTGTCTTCAGCACAAAAACCACGGAGAACACCATGAGCGCACAGACTGAAATCCAGACCCTGATCAATACCTACCGCGACGCGGTAATGACCAAGAACGTCGACAAGGTCATGACGTTGTACACCGACGACATCGTCTCCTTCGATGCGATCAAGGCCCTGCAATTCAAGGGCAAAGCGGCCTACCGTGCCCACTGGGAAGCCTGCATGGAGATGTGTTCCGGCCCGCACGTTTTCGAGTTTCACGAGATCGCCATCGAGACCGCCGACAACCTCGCCTTCGCCCATTGGGTGACGCATTGCGGCGGCACCAACGACAAGGGTGAAACCCAGAGCTGCTGGATGCGCGCCACCGCGTGCTATCGGCAGGTCGGCGGGACGTGGAAAATCGCTCACGAGCACTGGTCGGCACCGTTCGATCCGATGAGCGGCAGCACGCTGTTCGATGTGCAACCCTGATCTTCAGCCATAGTTGATCCGTTCGAATCAGGAGAAAGCCATGAAGTATCTATGCCTGGTCTACAGCGATGAGCGCCTGCTGCACACCTCGCCCGACAGCCCGGAAGACGCCGAGTGCTGGGCCTACGCCGAGTCGATTCAGGGCAGCGGGCGGATGGTCGCGGCCGAAGCGCTGGAGTCGGTGCAGACCGCGACCACCGTGCGCATGCGCAACGGCAAGCTGTCGATCACCGATGGCCCGTTCGCTGAAACCAAGGAGCAACTGGCCGGTTTCTACCTGATCGATGCCAAGGATCTCAACGAAGCGATTCAGGTCGCCGGCCACATTCCGGCGGCTCGGGTCGGCAGCGTCGAAGTACGCCCGGTGCGGCAGTTGAATGTTTGAAGTCCGGGCGCGGGTCGAGCAGGTCTATCGCGAAGACTCGCGGCGGATTCTGGCGACCCTGATTCGTCTGCTCGGGGATTTCGATCTCGCCGAAGAAGCCTTGCACGAGGCGTTCTTCGTCGCGGTCGAGCGCTGGCAGCGCGACGGCGTGCCGGACAATCCGCGCACCTGGCTGGTGTCCACCGGGCGCTTCAAGGCCATCGATGTATTGCGCCGCCGCGCCCGGTTCAAGGCCTCGCAGCCGTTGTTGCTGGCGCAGCTCGAAGAACTGGAACAGGCCGACTGGAGTGGCGAAGACGTGGGAGACGACCGCCTGCGGCTGATCTTCACCTGCTGTCACCCGGCGCTGGCGGCGGATGCGCAAGTGCCGCTGACCCTGCGTGAAGTCTGTGACCTGACCACCGAGGAAATCGCCCGCGCGTTTCTCTCGGCACCGGCGGCGATTGCCCAGCGCATCGTCCGTGCCAAGGCGAAGATTCGTGACGCCAAAATCCCTTATCAAGTACCGAGTCTGAGCGAGTTGCCGGAGCGCCTCGACAGCGTGTTGCGGGTGATTTATCTGGTGTTCAACGAAGGCTATTCGGCGTCGATGGGCGCTGAGCTGACCCGTGAGGATCTGACTCGCGAGGCGATTCGGCTCGGGCGGTTGCTGATGGAATTGCTGCCGGAGCCGGAGGTCATGGGCCTGCTGGCGTTGATGCTGTTGCATGAGTCGCGGCGGCCGGCGCGCACGTCACCCAGTGGAGAATTGATCCTGCTGGATGACCAGGATCGCTCGCGCTGGGATGCCGGGTTGATTGCTGAAGGTTGTGCGCTGGTGGAGCGGGCGCTGACCACCCGAAGGTTCGGGCCGTATTGCCTGCAAGCGGCGATTGCCGCGGTGCATGCCGAAGCGCCGTCAGCGGCAGAAACCGACTGGCAGCAAATCGTCGGGCTGTATGACGTGCTGTTGCGGGCGGTGCCGTCGCCGGTGATCGAGTTGAACCGCGCGGTGGCAGTGGCCAAGCGCGATGGCGCGTTGGCGGGGCTGACGCTGATCGAGGGGATCCTGGATCGCGGTGAGTTGCAGGATTACCACCTGGCGCATTCGGCGCGGGCGGAGTTTTGTCGGCAGTTGGGTCGGGTGGAGCAGGCGCGGGCGGCGTATCGGCGAGCACTGGAACTGACCCGGCAAGAGCCGGAGCGGCGGTTTATCGAGGGGCGGCTGAGCGAACTGGAATGATCCGAGGAATTCATTGGCAATACTGGCCCCTTCGCGAGCAAGCCCGCTCCCACAGGTGAGCGCATTCCAACTGTGGGAGCGGGCTTGCTCGCGAAGGGGCCAGTGAAGTCAGCATGAAAAGTTCGGGTTTGCTCGCGATTGGGAGCTTCTATTCCAGCATCTCCCACAGGTGAGCGCATTCGAACTGTGGGAGCGGGCTTGCTCGCGAAGGGGCCGGTAAAGTCAGCATGAAAACATCAGGCTTGCTCGCGATTGGGAGCTTCTATTCCAGCATCTTGCTCAGCAACCAGCTCCCCGCCGGCCCCGGCGGATAAATCCGCGACCACAACGCATCGACATACACCGGCCGCGGCCAGCCGCGCACCGTCAGTTCCACCAGCGAGCCATTACCGAAACGCGCCACCAGCCAGCGCGGCAGCGCCGCCCAGCCAAAGCCCATCTCCGCCATTTCCATCAGCATCAGGTAACTCGGCGCCGACCACACCCGGCCCTTCGCCCGGCTGTCGTAGGGATTGACGATGGTCGCCAGGCGCAACTCGCGATGCTGCTCCAGCACCTGCTGGTCGACCCGCTCGACACGGGTCAGCACATGATCATCTTTGACGAACAGCGCCAGGTCAGTGCGCTCGGCGACGGTCGAGGTCACCAGATCCGGTGGATAGGTGTCCTGCATTTCGGCAAACGCCAGGTGCGCGCGGCCACGCTGGACCAACTCGATCAGGTCGTCGCACTCGGCGATCAGGCATTCCAGTTCCAGATCCGGGTAACGCTGCTCGAAGCCGACCAGCGCCGCTTCGAAACGCGCCGATTGATAGGTGTCGGAAATCGCCACGGTTAGCTTCGGCTCAACGCCTTGGGCCAGTTGCCGGGCGCTCATTTCCATACGACTGGTGGCCGCCAGAATCGCCTCGGCCCGTTGCAGCATCACATGGCCGGCCGGAGTCAGGGTCGGTTTGCGGCTGCTGCGGTCGAACAGAATCAGATCCAGATCGATCTCCAGGCTGGCCACTGCGGCACTGATGGTTGACTGACTGCGCCCCAGCTTGCGCGCCGCTGCCGAAAACGAACCCTGAGTGGCCGCTTGCACGAACGCCAACAGCACTTCTTGCGAAGCCATGAACTATCGCCTTGGTCGATGGTTATTGGTTATGAAGTATCGGTGTGGTGGCCGATCATGGCAACCCTCTTCACTCAAGGAGTCAGACCATGACTGCCAACAAATCCATCACTGAACGTATCTTCCAGGCCATCGGTTTCGAGTGTCTGGCGATCCTGATCTGTACGCCGTTGCTGGCGTGGATCATGGACAAACCGCTGCTGGACATGGGCGCGGTGACCGTGCTGATTGCCCTGCTGGCGCTGGCGTGGAACGTGCTGTTCAACGGCTTTTTCGACCGCATGCTCAAGCGCCTGCACGTCGCGCACAACGCCTGGACCCGGGTGGTCCATGCGCTGCTGTTTGAGGGCGGATTGATCGTGATGGGCGTGCCGCTGATTGCCTGGTGGTTGTCGGTCAGCCTGTGGCAGGCGTTTTTGCTGGACATCGGCGTGCTGCTGTTCTTCCTGCCGTACACCTATGTGTATCACTGGGGTTATGACGTGGTGCGCGAGCGGTTATTGACGGCCCGTGCTGCTTGAGTCTGGAAGACAAACTGTGGCGAGGGAGCTTGCTCCCGCTCGGCTGCGTAGCAGTCGTAAACCCGATAAACGCGGTCTGTCTGTCAGACCGCATTGGCCGGTTTTGGGGGGCGCTTCGCACCCCAGCGGGAGCAAGCTCCCTCGCCACACTGTTTGGGTTTAGAGGAACATGCCGCCGGATGCTTCAACCCGCTGCCCGTTGATCCACTGCGCCCCCGGCGCCAGCAGCATCGACAGCGCGCCACCAATATCATCCGGCTGCCCGGCGCGACCCAGTGCGGTATTGCTCGCGACCATCGCGTTCAACGCCGCGTTGTCGCGCACCGCACCGCCACCAAAATCAGTCTCGATCGCGCCCGGCGCCAGTATGTTCACGCCGATCTGCCGCGCGCCCAGCTCTTTGGCCTGATAGCGGGTCAGCACTTCCATCGCGCCTTTCATCGCCGCATAGGCGGCGTAGCCCGGCAGGCTGAAGCGGGTCAGGCCGCTGGAGATGTTGATGATCCGGCCGCCGTCATTGATCAGCGGCAGCAGTTGTTGCGTCAGGAAGAACGGCCCTTTGAGCTGGATATTCATCAGCAGGTCGAACTGTTCCGGGGTGGTCTCGGCGAACGCCGCGTGCACACCGATACCGGCGTTGTTGATCAGGAAGTCGAAGCGCGGACGGTCCAGTTGCTGCAACGCTTGTTCAACTCGTTTGGCGAAATCGGCAAAGGTTTCGCTGCGACCGACGTCCAGTTGCAGCATCACGGCTTTGGCACCGCGTTGTTCCAGTTCAGCCACCAGCGCCTGGGCTTCATCGGCGCGGCTGTTGTAGGTGCCGATGATGTCCACGCCTTCGGCGGCGAGGTGCAGGGCGGCGTTCTTGCCCAGGCCACGGCTGGCACCGGTGATCAATGCGATTTTGCGGCTCATGTGAAATCCTCGATTGCGGTGAGTGGTGATGAGCAAAGTTTATTTATCCGCCATGGGGTGATAAACAGACTGAAACCGGAATCACTGATCGACTCAGCCGAACAATCAACGGGTGTCCTCATGAACAAACTGGAACTGCTGCGCACCTTCGTCCGGGTCAGCGAACTGTCGAGTTTCACCCTGGCCGGCGAGAGTCTCGGGTTGCCGCGCTCGACGGTGTCCGAACATGTCCAGGCCCTGGAAACCCTGCTCGGCACCCGCCTGCTGCAACGCACCACGCGCAAGGTGCAGGCGACTCAGGACGGTCTGGTGTTATACGAGCGCAGCAAGGATCTGCTGTCGCACATGGATGAGATCGAGGGGCTGTTTCGGCAGGATCCGGCCTCGCTGAGCGGGCGGATTCGTGTCGACATGCCGAACATCCTCGCGCGGCGCCTGATCATGCCGCTGCTGCCGGAGTTCATGGCGCGGCACCCGAATCTGGAACTGGAAATCAGCAGCACCGACCGCCGCGTCGATCTGCTCAGCGAAGGTTTCGATTGCGTGGTACGCATCGGCGCGCAGCCGGATCAGTCGGTGGTGGCGCGGCACTTGGGCGACTTCCCGATGATCAACTGCGCCAGCCCGGCGTACCTTGAGCGTTACGGCGTGCCCCAGACGCTGGAGGACCTGGCGCAGCATCGGCTGGTGCACTACGTCGGGGTGCTCGGTTCGCGCTCGGAAGGGTTTGTGTATGAACAGGACGGACAGGTGCGGCGATTGCCGATGGCTGGCAGCGTCACGGTCAACAGCACCGATGCTTACGAGTCGGCGTGCCTGGGCGGCTTTGGTCTGATCCAGGTGCCGCGCACCGGCATGCAGCCGCATCTGGACACCGGTGAGCTGGTGACGGTGCTGCCGCAGTTCACCGCGCCGGCGATGGCGATTTCAATCCTGTATGCACGGCAACGGCATTTGCCGCTGCGGGTGCGGGTGTTCATGGAGTGGTTGGGCGATGTCATCCGTTCGACGTTGTAACTCGCCGCAGATCAACTGTAGGAGTGAGCCTGCTCGCGATGGCGTGCTGTCAGTCGATGCAGATGTGACTGAAGCGCCGCTATCGCGAGCAGGCTCACTCCTACAGGGGGGGCCGGGTTGTTCAGAAAATCTGGGTGAACAGCCAGTACAGGCTGCCCGACAGCAAAATCGCCGCCGGCAAGGTCAGCACCCACGCCATCAGCAGATTGCGGATGGTCTTCATCTGCAAACCACCGCCATTGGCGACCATGGTCCCGGCCACACCCGATGACAGCACATGGGTGGTCGATACCGGCAAGCCGAACATGTCCGCCGCGCCGATGGTCAGCATCGCCACGGTTTCCGCCGAGGCGCCCTGGGCGTAGGTCAGGTGAGTCTTGCCGATCTTTTCGCCGACCGTCACCACAATTCGTTTCCAGCCAACCATGGTGCCGAGGCCCAGGGCGATGGCCACGGCGATCTTCACCCACAGCGGGATAAAGCGTGTGGCGTTGTCGATCTGCTGTTTGAACAGTTGCAGTTTGTCAGTGGTGTCGGCGTCGAAGTTGCCGACCTTGTTCTTGTCCATCAGGCGAATGCTTTCGCTGGCCAGGTACATGTCGTTACGCACGTTGCCCATGGCCTCGGCCGGGACTTTCGACAGCGAGCCATAGCCTTTCACCTCCTCGCCAATATGCCCGGTGAGAGCGGCGAGGGCGGGGATCAGTTGCGGCGTGGCTTGCTTGCTGCGCACGTAATCGGACAGTACCGGACGCGGATCCACCGGGGCTGGCAGCGGGGTGTTTTTCACCAGCGCTTGCTGGGTGACTTCGGCGACGGCAGCGAACTGCAGCGCCTGATCGGCGGGCATGGTGCGGTTCAACGCGTAAGCCATCGGCAAGGTGCCAACCAGAATCAGCATGATCAGGCCCATGCCTTTCTGCCCGTCGTTGGAGCCGTGGGCGAAAGACACGCCGGTGCAAGTGGCGATCAGCAAACCGCGAATCCACCACGGTGGCGGGTTGTTGCCTTCCGGCGCCTTGTACAGCGCGCGATTCTTGATGAAGGCGCGCATGGCCAGCAGCAACAGCGCCGCACAGCCGAAGCCCACCAGCGGCGACAGCAGCAGGGCGTAACCGATCTTGGTCGCCTGCGCCCAGTCCACGCCACTGGTGCCATCGCGTCCGTGCATCAAGGCATTGGCCACGCCGACGCCGATGATCGAGCCGATCAGTGTGTGGGAAGAGGAGGCCGGCAGGCCCAGCCACCAGGTGCCGAGGTTCCACAGGATCGCCGCGATCAGCAGGGCGAAGATCATCGCGAAACCGGCGGACGAACCGACCTGCAGAATCAGCTCCACCGGCAGCAGGGCGATGATGCCGAACGCCACGGCGCCGCTGGACAGCAGCACCCCGAGGAAATTGAAGAACCCCGACCAGACCACCGCCACGTTCGGCGGCAGCGAGTGGGTGTAGATCACCGTCGCGACCGCGTTGGCGGTGTCGTGGAAACCGTTGACGAACTCGAAACCCAGCGCAATCAGCAGCGCTACGCCGAGCAGCAAAAACGGGGTCCAGGTGGTGACGGTGGTGCCCAGTTCATGCATGTCGTGCATCATGCTGTAAGCGGTGAACAGCATCCCCATGGCGAGCACCGCGAAGAACACCACGTAAGTGAACGGCCCGGGTTTTTTATCAAGTGCCGGCCGGCCGCTGGGGGCAGAGGCCTGGCGGGCGGTCAGGGAGGGAGTAGCCATGAGCGGACAATCCTGAGCGAGGGAAGGAGTGTCGGTCATGATCGTTGCTAAATATTACAGAGAGACTGCGGCAGGTCAGTGTTTGGCGGATTAGCTCACCGCTGATCTGAAGGCTGATGAAGATCTTAATGTGGGAGCGGGCTTGCTCGCGAATGCGGTCTGTCATTCAGCGAAGATGTTGGCTGACCTGACGCCTTCGGGAGCAAGCCCCCTCCCACAGGAGATGGGCCGTGAATGAAGTATTTTGGCTGGTCGCGATCCGGGGTGGGAGCGGGCTTGCTCGCGAATGCGTTCTGTCATTCAGCGATGATGTTGGCTGACCTGATGCCTTCGGGAGCAAGCCCCCTCCCACAGAGATCTGTGGTGAACACATAAATCAGGGGTCAATAATCCCCACGCTTGCGAAACGCCCAGCGCCCGGCAATCACGGTAAACGTCGCGACCAGCGCCACCAGAATCCAGAACCCCTCGGGATCCGTCGCCAGTGGCACTCCCCCCACGTTCATGCCGAAAAAACCGGCAATGATGTTGATCGGCAGCGCCAGCACCGTGACCACGGTCAGGGTGAACAGCGTGCGGTTGCTCTGTTCGTTGAGGTTGGCGGCGATTTCTTCCTGGAGCAGTTTGATCCGCTCGCCGAGGGCGGTGAGGTCGTTGATGATCAGCGCGAACTCCTCGGTGGATTTGCGCAGCTCCTTGACGTCCTCCTTCTGCAGCCACGGCGGCGGACGATTGAGCAGGCGCAGCAGCGAACCCGGCTCCAGCGCCAACAGCCGTTGCAGGCGCACCAGTACCCGGCGATTGGCGCCGAGTTCGGCGCGGTTGGTCGACAGGCGTGAGGAGAGCAATTCGTCCTCGACCAGATCGACGCTCATGCTGGTCTTGCGCACGATCTGCGTCAGCACTTCACCCTGATCACGCAGCAAGTGCACCAGCAGTTCCGACGGCGAGCGAAAACATTCGCCGGCCTTCACCGACGAACGCAATTTGTCCACCGAGTGCAGCGGTTGCAGGCGTGCGCTGACGATCAGTTTGCTGCGCACGCAGACCCACAGCGTCGACACGTCTGAGGAAACCATGCTGCTGAGGTTGAACACCACGTCGTTGACCACTGCCAGCAACGCCGAGTCAACGTGTTCGATGCGCGTCGAGCGCGAACCTTCGTGCAGCGCCTCGAAAAACTCTTCGGGCAATTGCAGATGACTTTTCATCCAGCGCTCGCACGCGGCGTGCGCCAGGTTCAGGTGCAGCCAGAGGAATTCATCACTGTCGCTGTCGTCTTGCAGACAACGCAGGGCGGTCGCCGAATCGACTTCGCGGCCACGTTCACCGGGACGAAAACGGAAGCCGTAAAGCAAACCGAACAAATCAGGATCGCGATGACTGATGTCGAGGCTGTGGTTCATGGAGGCTCGCTGCGAGGAGGGGGCGCCGGTCGCGGAATGGCAGGTTCACTGAGCCGCATCATCGCAACCGCAGATGACACTTGTGTGACGACAAAGTGACGCCAGATCAATGTCTTACCGGCGGTCGGATTTTCTTCAAGAAGCGCTCTGGTACGCCGATCACGCTTGGGTTACGTTGCGCGCGCTTGGCCATGAGCCAAGGCTCGCCGACACGGATGTCCGGCAAAATTCCACGCCTTACCGGGCGTGCCTCATCCCTGTCCTGAGTATCTCGCGATGCTGCATAAATCCTTGAGAGCACAAATTCTCGCCCTGCTGGGCGGCAGCCTGCTGGCGATGCTGTTGATCGCACTGGCCTGCTTTCATTTCCTGTCCAACGGCGTGCAGAACTACAGCCAGTTGATCGCCGGCCCGTTGCACACCTCGCAACTGATCGACGAGGCCAACCTGCAATTCAAAGTGCAGGTGCAGGAGTGGAAAAACGTCTTGCTGCGCGGCAAGCAACCGGCGGACCTGGCCAAGTACTGGAGCCAGTTCGAAGATCGTCAGCGCGATGTGCAGAACATTCTCGGTGAACTGGCCGGGCAGAAAGGTCTTGAGCCGGCGCTGAAATCCCGCATCGAACGCTTGCGTGATGAGCACCGCCAACTCGGCAGCGCTTACCAGAAGGGCCGCGATGCCTATGTCGCTGCGGGTGCCGATCCAACGGCTGGCGACAGCGCCGTCAAAGGTGTGGACCGTGCCACCAGCGATCAGATGAGCGAACTGGTCGCCGAGCTGCGCAAGCAGGGCACCGAACAGTCGGCGCAAATCAGCGCCAGTGCTGACAGCACCGTGCTGCTGGGGATTCTGGTGATGCTCGGCTCGGGTCTGCTGATCGGTTTGCTGAGCCTG
This sequence comes from Pseudomonas sp. AM14(2022), assembly GCF_036346455.1. Classification (NCBI taxonomy): domain Bacteria; kingdom Pseudomonadati; phylum Pseudomonadota; class Gammaproteobacteria; order Pseudomonadales; family Pseudomonadaceae; genus Pseudomonas; species Pseudomonas sp. AM14(2022). The sequence continues at coordinate 441,495 of NZ_JAOTNY010000004.1, read as the reverse complement.
TGGCTGGTCAACCGCAACCTGATCGAGCCGATCCGCAAGCTGATCGACTACGTCACCCAGTTGAGCCGTGGGCGCCTCGCCGAGCGCGTTGCCAACGACCGTCAGGACGAGTTGGGCAACCTCGCCGCCGCGGCCAATACCCTGCGCGATTTCCTCGCCGAAACCTTTACCCACCTGCAACGCAGTGCCAGTGATCTGGACAGCGCCAGCGGCGAACTGAATGCGATCGCCACGACCATGGCCGGCGGCACCAACGAGCAGTTCAACCGCACCGATCAGGTGGCCACGGCGATGAACGAAATGTCTGCCACTGCCCAGGAAGTCGCCCGTCACGCGGCGGATGCGGCGCGCGCTGCCGACGATGCCGACCAGTCTGCCCAGCAGGGTGAAAAGGTCATGCAAGGCACCATCCACACCATCACTCAGATGCGTGGCGAAATCGCCAACACCGCGGAAGTGATTCGTCGTCTGGAAAGCGACAGCGGCCGCATCGGCAAAGTGCTGGAAGTGATTCGCGGCATCGCCGAACAGACCAACCTGCTGGCGCTCAACGCGGCGATTGAAGCGGCGCGGGCCGGTGAAGCCGGACGCGGCTTTGCGGTGGTCGCCGACGAGGTGCGCAATCTGGCGCAGCGTACGGCCGAGTCGATCATCGAGATCAATCAGATCATTCAGAACGTGCAGACCGGTGCCGTGGACGCTGCGCAAGCGATCGAAAGCGGTCAGGCGCGCAGTGACGAAAGTGTCGAGCAAGTGACCCAGGCCGGTGCGATGCTGGAGCGCATCACCCACGCAGTGGAAGCGATCCGCGACATGAACCGCCAGATCGCTACCGCCGCCGAAGAGCAGACCTCGGTGGCCGAAGACATCTCGCGCAACCTGACAGAGATCACCTCGATCGCCAGTACCAACCTCAACAGCGTGCAGCGCACTGAAAGCGCCAGCCAGAACCTGCACGGCCTGTCCGGGCAACTCAACGAAGTCACTGCACGCCTGAGCGCCTGACGTCCGCCGACGTGTACCGGTTCGGATACCGAGTCGGTACACAGTCGATCTCAAATCCGTACGACTGCCGCCGATGGCCGGTTATCTAAAACCGGCATTGGAGCCAGCCCATGGTCAGCATCACCTCCGTTTCGATCAATCAGACCGTCAGCACCGCCACCAGCAAAACCAGGATCAGCGACGCCAGTGACGACACCTCGACCCCTGCCACCAGCAGCACTGGCGTCAGCGCCGATACCAGCAAAGTGGCGGCTGGCGGGGGCGCGGCTCCGGCAGGCGACAGCAGTTCCGACAGCAGCGGTGAATCGGATTCGGTGAAAGCACTGCGCAAGCAGATCGCCGAGTTGCAAAAGCAATTGCAGGAACAGCAGCAAGCGCTGCAAGCGGCTCAGGCCAAGCAGGAAGACGCTGATGCCAAGGCTGCCGACGTGGCCTCCGCCGAGTCGCAAATCTCCAGCACTTCGGCTTCGTTGCAGACGGCCACGGCGGCGTTGTTGCAGGCGTTGCAGGATTCCGGATCGAGCAGCTCGGGCTCGCTGGTCAGCACTTCGGCTTAAGCATCACGCGATTCCCCTGTAGGAGTGAGCCTGCTCGCGATAGCGGTATATCTGCCTTATTCATGGTGACTGACACACCGCTATCGCGAGCAGGCTCACTCCTACAGAGAACTGCGGTGTGTTTCAGAGGGTTGGCAGGCTGAAGGTGAACAGCGTGCCGCTCTGTGCGGTGGACGCTACATGCAAATGCCCGCCATGGGACTGGGCGATCTGGCTGGCGATATACAGCCCCAGACCGAGCCCGGCCTGGGGCGTGCTGGCGCTTGGGCGCGAGTATGGCTGGAACAGATGCGGCAAAACCGCCTCGGGAATATGCCCCTGATTCTTCACCCCCAGCATCAGCGCACCGTGCTCGACTTGCGCGATGACCTCAATGTCGCCCTCCGGGTCGCCATGGGCCACGGCATTGGCCAACAGGTTCGACAGCAGTTGAGCGATCCGCGCGCGGTCACAGGGCAAGCCCTGCAAGTCGCCGATGGACGCACGAATTGTGCGCTGCGGATGCACATTGCGAATCTCCGTCACCACTTGCTGTACGGCTTCGGTCAAATCCGCGCAGGGCTGGATATCCACCGGAATACCCTTGCCCAACCGTCCGCGAGCAAAGTCGAGCACGTCATCCACCAACCGCGTTGCCCTTTGCGCACTGCCAAGGATATTGCGTATCCGCACTTCGATGGCCGGATCCGGATGCTTGCGCAGAAGCATTTCAGCGCCGGCGCTGATGGCGAACAACGGGTTGCGCAAGTCGTGGCCGAGCACGGCGATGAACTGTTCGCGCAACTCGGCGGTTTCGCGCTCCTGCAACAACGCGGTTTCGGTGCGCTGCGCGTTTTCCTCGGCTTCGATCTGCAATGCGAGCATCCGCGCGAACGACTCCATGGTGCTCTGGATGCTGCTGGACTTGAGTTGCGCGGGGTTCGGATCGAGCGCGCAGATCGTGCCGAAAAACCGCCCGTCAGTGCGGAACACCGGCACCGAGATATAACTCTCGAATTTGTACAGGCGCGGGGTGTGATGATCGCGGTAGAGCGGGTCTTCGCTGGCCTTGTCGATCACCACCGAGGTGTGCGCAGCACGGATTTCATGGCACAGCGTGGTGACCACATCCAGCTCGCCACCAACCTGCAGGCCGAAATCCAGCTGATCGAGGACCGCGCAGGCTGTCCACGAATCCTCGGTAACCCGCGCTACGGCGGCAAAGCGCAGGCCGGTCAGTTCGCGGATCACTTGAAGGATCGCCGGAACCGCGCTGATCCGTCCGATTGTCGCGATGTCTGCTGCCGCTGTCTGCCTCATGCCCATCGTTCTCGGCTGCAATCGTTATCTGATGGTCGCCATACTAGCGGTCTGATGGCGGTTTTGGCATCCCTTCAGGCTGCATCCGCGTGATTCGCCGGGCAACGGACGCAAAAAAGCCGCACGATCGCTGATCGTGCGGCTTTGCTTTGGCGGTGTATCAGGTGTCTTGCTTGTTGCTCAGCACTTTGCCAGTGGTGGCGTCGAAGTCGACGTCGAACTCTTTGCCGTCGGCGGTTTTCAGCTCGACTTCGTACTCGTAACCGTTGAAGTGGTTATCCAGATCGGTGTCGGTGATGGTCGCACCCGGGTGCAGTTTCAGCGCTTCGGCGTTCATCGACTCCAGCGACTTGATCTTGCCGGATTTGACCAACTCAGGGATCTGGTCGACACGCACATCGGCTTGGGCCAGGCCAGCAGTCAGGGTCAGGGCTGCGGCGGTAAACAGGGCAGTCAAAGTTTTCATCGGGTCATTCCTTGGGTTGTTCGTTGAAGTGGGCTCAGGTTAACCACCGCAACTTAACTCACCCTTAAAACCCCACATCGCGTGCAGCGCTCTTGTAGGAGTGAGCCTGCTCGCGATGCGGACAACCCGGTCTGCCGATCAGAACCCGTTGTTCTTCAACACCTGATCAACACTGGCCGTCGCCGGACGCTTGTAGAACTTCAACAGTTCGCTGGCACGGTTGGTGAAGATGCCATCAACCCCGGCCGCCATGACTTTCTCGAAGTCCACCGGCTCATCGACGGTGTACACGTGCACCAGCATGCCCTGATCGTGGGTGTACTGGTTCATCCACGGTTGCACCAGATCCGAATAGCTCTGGTCGCCACTCTTGGTCAGCTTCGCCGAAGGGCCGGTGCCGATGGCGCCGTGAGCCTTGGCGAAATCAACCCACTGTTTGAACTCGGCGTCGGACTTCGGCTCCTGCTTGCCGTAGAACACGTTTTTGTCCTTCTCGCCGGACTCGGCAAAGGTCACCTTCGATTTCGGCTCGATGCTGCCTTCGCCGACCCACAGCAGCAGGATTTTCGGCACTTGCGGCATTTCCTTTTGCAGCAGTTCGAGGCTGTTCTTCTCGAAAGTCTGCAGGATCACCTTGCCTTTGCCCTGGCCGACGGCCAACTCGCTTTTCGCCAGTTTCGAACCGGCCGGGCTCAGCCAGCCGCGATCTTGCAGCTTCTCTTTCAGGTCATGCTCGATGCCCGGAAACAGCTGCGGCTCCTTGGTTTCGATGTACAGGCCCGGTTTGTGTTTCGGGTTGGCCTGGGCGATGTCGATGATTTCATCGAGGGTGAGGATTTTCAGCCCGGCGTAGGACGGACGCGCGCGATCCGGGTAAGCCTTGTTGTACCAGCTGCCGGCGTCGAGGGTTTTCAGTTCGGCCATGGTGAAGGCGGTGGCCGGGCTGTCCTTGCGCTCCGGGAACTTGGTCGCGACGTCTGTGGTGCGCTGCAGGTTGTTATCGTGCAGGGCGAACAGCACGCCGTCCTTGCTGCGCTGCAAATCCATTTCCAGGTAGTCGGCGCCGAGGTCGCGGGCCAGTTTGTAGGAGGCGGCGGTGGACTCCGGTGCATCAAAGGACGCGCCACGGTGAGCGATCACGGCTGGATGCGGGATGCCATGGGCGGCGGCAAGCGCGTTGACGTCAGTCTGGGCGGCGTGGGCCTGGCCGAGACCGAGCAGCAGGCTCAGCATGAGGGCGCTTTGGGTGAAAGTGGCGGGCATGTTCGAGTTCCTTTCGCAGGGCATTTTCAAAGACGTACCTTTTAACAACTGAATCGATTGGGTGCTATCGCCAGACCGACATAAACGTATTAAAAGCGATTTTTCCTGCACTTTTGTGGCGCGGTTTGCAGTACGCTTGCCCTCGGCAGACGCTCCGGCAGAGGGCGCGCCGATTCTGTTGCCCTGCGTGTAAACCATCGATGATTTTTCGTGAGGTTTACCATGCGCATCACTTCCCAACTCATCTGTCAGGCCGCCGATGACCTCAAGGGTTTTGTCGGCCTCAACCGCAAGACCGGCCAGTACATCGTGCGATTCAGCGAAGATTCGTTCGGCATGGACGTGGCCGATGACGGCATTATTCCTGTGAATGAATTCGTCTGGGCGCCGGCCTCTGAGACGACCATGACCTTGAAGCGCGAGCTGATTCAGTTGTTGCTGGATCAGAACATCGATGAGCGGATCAACATCAGCGAGCCGTTGCGGGTGTACATGAGCAAGGTTGAGGTGCCGGAGATTGTGGCGGTGCGCAGTCTGGTGAAGGGCTGAAGTTTTGTAGTGGCTGTTCCGGCCTCTTCGCGAGCAAGCCCGCTCCCACATTGGATCTGTGGCGTTCACAAATCCCTGTGGGAGTCAGCCTGCTGGCGAGGCCAGTGAGAACACCACCAAATTCAAAACCCAAACGCGGTACCTGTGGGAGCGGGCTTGCTCGCGAAGAGGCCAGTCAGCGCGCCGCCAAAGTCACTGCCCAAACCGGTACTCCCGCTCCACCCGACACACCCGGGTCTGAAACTTCGAATACCACTGCGCCCGCCCGCGCGCCTGAATCACCCGGTGCTCCGGATGCTCGCGCCAGGCCAGAATCGCCGCCTCGCTCTGCCAGTACGAAATGGTGATCCCGACCCCGTCTTCCCCACGAATCGAATCAATGCCGAGAAACCCCGGTTGCTGGCTGACCAGTTCCATCATCCGTTCCGACGCCGCCGCATAACCGTTGTCACCCTCGGTGCGGGTCGAGGTGAAAATCACCGCAAAGCAAGGCTCGTTCGGCTTCATGGACGTTGCTCCGCACACGCTTCGACGAACGCCCGCACCAGTGGCGGAACCAGGCCCTTGAGCGCCGCACGTTCCGGTTGAAACAGCGTGGCGACAAAAAACACATGGTCAGTCAATTCGATCGCGCGCAAGTCGCCAGCCGAATCATGCCCCACGGCGCGTAGCTGATGGCTCAGCAATTCTTGTTCGAACTGCGGATTCACTCCGAATCGGCAGCGATAGCCTTCGTGAATCTGCGACGTTTCGTACGCCTTGGCGATCAACGAGCCGGCGACCAGGTGAATGCTGTCCACCGCCTCCACCAACGAACAGGTCAGCGGTGTGAGCACGGCTCGCGGTGAATCCGGCGATGTTTCGCCATGCTCGGCATCGGCCCAGCCCAGCACATTGCGGGAAAATTCCAGCAGCGCATGCTGAAAACCACCGCAGGTGCCGAGGAAAGGGCGCTGTTGTTCGCGGGTAAAACGGATGGCCCTGAGTGCACCGGCCTCACTTTTGTAGGGGCTGCCCGGGACGCACCAGAAGCCGTCAAAGTGATCCAGCGCAGTGTCGGCGTGGATCTGCTCGGTGGGCAGCCATTCGAATTGCACATCGCGGCCGCTCTGCTCGGCGATCAGGCCAAGGGCAACGGGGATCGCTTGGTGGGCGGTGACTTGCGGATCGTGATCGCCGATCAGGGCGATGGAAATGGCGTCCATGGGATTTCCTTGATTTGAGTGAGTGATGAACCTCTGTGGTGAGGGTGTGCAGTTGTCGATCACCGGGGCTCACTATAGATTGGCGTTCACGCACTCAATATTGGCGTTTCCCCAAGTGATCAATGCAGCGACGCACTATCGACTCGACTACCCGGATCTGGCGCTGATCCTCGCGTTGGTGCGGGGCGGCTCTCTGGCCCGGGCGTCGCAGCTGCTCAGGGTAGATGTGTCTACGGTGTTTCGCGCAGTGCGGCGGCTGGAGTCGGCGCTCGGTCAGCAGTTATTCGAAAAGAGCCGCGCCGGTTACCTGCCAACCACCCTCGCGCAGACCTTGGCCGAGCAAGCCGAGCGCGCCGAACAGGCACTGGAAGCGGCGCGAATCGGTGTCGAGCAGGGCGGCGAAGTGGTCAGCGGCACGGTGCGCCTGACCTGCACCGACTCGGTGCTGCAAGGCCTGCTGTTGCCGGCGCTGGCGCAGTTCATGCCGAACTATCCGGCGTTGACTCTCGAGCTGAGCACCTCCAACGATTTCGCCAACCTCAACCGCCGCGATGCCGACATCGCCCTGCGCCTGACGCGTACGCCGCCAGAGCATCTGGTCGGACGGCAACTGGCGAAGATTTCCTACCGGGTCTGCGCCAGTGCGCGTTATCTGCAAAACGTCGATGCAACGGATCTGGCGACGCTGACCTGGATCGCCCCGGACGAGTTTCTGCCGGATCACCCGACCGTTGCCTGGCGCCGCCAGCAGTTGCCCGGCGTGACCCCGGCTTATCGCTGCAACAGCATGCTGTCGGTGACTGAACTGGTGCGCGGCGGACTCGGTGTGGCGGCGTTGCCGGATTTTCTGATCACTGAAGGTTTGCAGGCCCTCAGCGAACCGCTGCACGGCTACGACACCGCGCTGTGGTTGCTGACCCGCCCAGATTGCCGAGCATTGCGCTCGGTGGTCACGCTGTTCGATGAACTGGGGCGGGCACTGCGGTTGCCATGATCAGCGTTGCGGGTTCTGGCAGATGTGCGCATGCAGTTCGCGGGTCAGGCCTTCGATGCGTTCGGTCAGGCTCTTGGTCATTTCGGTGAGGCGGGTGTTCTGCTCCAGCAGTTCGAGCAGTTGCGCGGTGGTCTGCGCGGCCTGCGCCTGGCGCTCACTGTTGGCCACCGCCAGCGCTTCACGGTGTTGCGCGTCGGCGTCCGATTGCGCCTTGTCCCGCGCGGCTTGCCGGGTTTGTGCCAGCAGGATCAACGGTGCGGCGTAGGCCGATTGCAGGCTGAACGCGAGGTTCAGCAGAATGAACGGGTACACGTCGAAAGTGGTGATCCCCGTCGCATTGAGGCACACCCACAACAGCACGATCAGGGTTTGTGCGCCAAGAAAGGTCGGCGTGCCGAAGAACCGCGCGAAGGCCTCAGCGCGCAAGGCGAACGTGTCGTTGCCGAAGGTGGTGTTGAGGTGGGCGTGGGGGCGGTGGAAGCGCAAGTGGTCGACGGGGGCGGGCGCGGGGACGTCGGGTTTTTCTGTGGTCATGATGGGCTCGGCAGGACTTGGGACTGAAGGTCACTATAGTCCTGCATCGAGGCTTATGGCCCTTTCGCGAGCAGGCTCGCTCCTACAGGGGAACGCATTCCAATGTGGGAGCGAGCCTGCTCGCGAAGGCCGCGACGCGGTCTCTCAGCCCGGCGCCCGCTCATTGGCAAACATGCTCACCGCCTGCACCGCTTCACTGGCGCCATCGCGGATCTGCAGAATCACGCTGCCAGCCTGATCCGCCAGTTCAACGCCTTGCGCCGCACGCCCGCGAGTGCCCTCCATGCTCTTGATCGCCTGACGGGTTTCGCTCTGAATCAGGCCGATCATGTTGGAAATCTCCGCCGTCGAACCGCTGGTGCGCGCCGCCAGTTGCCGCACCTCGTCCGCCACCACCGCGAACCCACGCCCCTGATCACCGGCACGCGCCGCTTCAATCGCTGCGTTGAGCGCCAGCAGATTGGTCTGGTCGGCAATCGCGCGGATAGTGTTGACGATCGCGGTGATCTGCTCCGAGCGCTCGCCAAGTTGCGCGATCAGCGTTGATGACTGCGCGATATCGTCAGCGATTTCGCGCATCTCACTGGCCGCCTGCTGGATCACCTGAGTGCCTTGCTCGGCGACTTTCCGGGTTTCCACGGAGATGTGATAAGCAGCGCTGGCGCTGCGCGCATCGTGCTCGTGCTGCTCGACGCGGGCGGTGACGTCCGTGGCGAATTTCACCACTTTGCACAACCGCCCGGCAGCGTCGTATACCGGGTTGTAGTTGGCCTCCAGCCACACACTCTGGCCGCGCTTGTCGACGCGTTCGAACTGACCCTGAAACAGCTCACCCTGATTCAACCGCCGCCAGAAATCCTCATAGGCGCTGCTGTTGACCAGCTCCGCGCGGCAGAACAAACGGTGATGTTTACCCTTGAGTTCAGCGAGCGTGTAACCCATGCGCGTCAGAAAATTCTGGTTGGCGGTGAGAATGCCGCCGTTGAGGTCGAATTCGATCACCGCCATCGCCCGGTCGATCGCCTGCAGCTTGGCGTTGGCCTCGCTTTCCTGCTGGACCTTGGTCGTCACGTCCATGGCGAACTTGACCACTTTGACCACGCGTCCCGACGCATCCTTGATCGGGTTGTAGTTGGCTTCCAGCCATACCGGCTGGCCCTGGCTGTTGATCCGCTCGAAGGTACCGGACTGGAACTGGCCGTTTTTCAGGCGCGACCACAGTTCGGTGTATTGCGCGCTGCGGCCAAACTCCGGAGTGCAGAACAAGCGATGAGGCTGGCCGATCACCTGTTCGGCGCGGTAGCCCATGGTTTTGAGGAAGTTGTCATTGGCCTTTAACACTACGCCTTCAAGGTCGAACTCGATCACCGCCATGGAGCGATTGATCGCTTCAAGCAGGCCGTTCTGTTCGGTGATGGTGTGTTGAAGGTCGTTGAGTTCGGACTGGTGGCGTTTGAAAAACATAGGGGCAGTACCTGGAAGTAGGGAAAGACGAGGTTTGTGTCCCTGTTTCCGCGCTGGCAGAGCAAATGCTGGATGAGCATTTGTCATTGACTGCAAAGTGCCAGCATCCAGGCTGACGAGCTGATCTTATACAAACTGCGTTGAGTTGTACAAGAAATTGCGAATCAACCTGTTTGCAGCCTTTTCAAGGCTGAGAGAGGGGGGGGCGTCTTCTTAGCCCGGACTGCTCAGCGCCACGCTGATGGTGTTGCGCCCCGTGTGTTTGGCGGTGTACAGCGCTTTGTCGGCGTCATCCAGCCAGGCAACCGCGTCGCTGTACGACGGCTGAAACCGGGCCAGACCGATACTCAGGCTGACGCGCAGCTCTGGCACATCCGGGTGCCGATATTGATCCATCGCCTGACGCAATCGTTCCATTTGCGCCTCGGCTTTATTGAGTGGCTGGTCGGGCAGGATCAGGCAAAACTCGTCGCCGCCATAACGGCCGGCCCGTTCACCTTCGGCCAGCAGCCCTTTGAGTGCCTGGCTCAACTCGCGCAGCACGGCGTCGCCAACGATGTGCCCATAGTTGTCGTTGATGGTCTTGAAATGATCGATGTCGATCAGCGCCAGAATGTCCTGGGTGTTGTTATCTCGGCAGCGGGTGAAACGCGTATGGAGCAGATCCTTCCAGGCGCCGTGATTGAGCAGCCCGGTGAGGCTGTCGGTGCGGCTCAGGTCTCTGAGTGCACGTTTGTGTTGTGCAAGTTTGATCGCCAGTTGGTAACTGACCATGCCCAAGGCCAAGGGGTACAAGGTCAGCATCGGCAGGCAGGCCCAAACCTCGATTTGCGTCATCGTCAGGCTGAACTTGAAGCCGAACAGTAAACAGCCCAGCAGCACGCCGGCGATTTGGGCCAGGGCACCGAGCAGGAACAGACGTCGTCCACCAGCGGCTACATTGTTCATGGTCATCATCGACAGGATGGTCACGGTGGTCAGCGGATTGAACTGAAAGCACGCGGTCCAGAACCCCCCGCACAATGAGTCGTACAACAGGTTGCGGCGTTCGGCGTGGTAGGGGAAGGTCGAGCGGGTCGAAATCTGATAGGCCAGATGCGGCCAGATAAAACCGTTGAACACCAGCAGCGCCCAGAGCCAGTTCGGCATGTGCAACGGATACAGCGCGGCCGCGACGCTGAAAAAGCCGACACCCAGACCGATAATCCTGGGCAGATAAATGCGTCTGGCGAATGACAAGCCTTTGCCGCGTTGATTTTCCATGATGTCCTGCGCCAGATTCATCCTGAAATACTTTGAAGTGTTTTTTCAGGTTGACCGTTCGTCGGTCAATTGTCGGACATTGTCATTTATTCCAACGGGAATAATCAGTGTCCTTCCGAGCCATTTAATCGTGGCGGGGCGCAGGAGAAGGCCGGTTTAGAGCTGATATCTGGCCAGAAACATCTCCATGGCCGACTCGGCCACGGCTTTTTGCGTGTCTGCATCCAGCGGCGGCAGGCCCATGGAAATCTGCGGCCAGAAACCGAACGACTTCAACAGCCCTTGCACCTGTTGCGCGGCGAATTCTGCGTTCACGGTTTTCAGTCGACCATCCGCCAGCGCCGCGCGAATCCACACCGTCAGGCCCTCTTCGCGCTCGCCCATGCGCGCCACCATGTCCTGCGCGCGCTCCGGGGAATGAATGGTGGCGGCAATCGCCACCCGTGCCAGCCCGAGAAAGTTGTCATCGGCCATCATCTGCAGTTTAGCCAGCAACATGGGCAGCAGTTGCTCGCGCAACGGCTGATCCGCGCGATAGGTCACGGCTTGCTCGTCGGTAATCCGTGCCCAGAGTTGGTTGAGAATTTCGGCGAACAGCTCTTCCTTGCTGGGAAAATGGTTGTACACCGTGCGCTTCGACACCCCGGCGGTGGCCGCGATCTTGTCCATGCTGGTGACCTCGAACCCGTTGGCACGGAATTCGGCAATTGCCGCTTGGATGATGGCTTCGCGTTTGCGGTCGGTGAGGCGTTGTGGAGCTGTCATAAGTACGCTTCGGCAGAGAAGGGGTGGAATTACACTTGGCAGTTTACTTGTCATCACGTTTCATGCAACCTAGAAACTACACCGCCCAGTGTAATGTTGCGTTAATCCGCGCAACCTAAAAACAGACAGTTCGGCTGATGCGTGCGTGCCTTGGCCATTTATCGTCCCACCGTGAAAAACCGTGAATTGCGCGGTTTTTCTGGAGTCTCTCAGTCATGGCCAATCCAGATTTTTCTGCGGATCAAACTTCCACGCCTGAAGCCTCTCGCCAGGATCAAGGGCTGTTCCGTAACCATGCGCCAGTGCAGCGCGAAGGTGGGCGCAAGATGCTGCGGATCATGTGGAACATGATCTTCCACAAGCCGCGCAATACCCGCCCGGCCGCCGCGATCCCCGTGCAACCGCTGACCCGTGAAGACCTGCTGGCGGCACCCAACCACAGCGTCTACCGCCTCGGTCATTCAACCTTGCTGCTGAAAATGCGCGACAAATTCTGGATCACCGACCCGGTCTTCGCCGAGCGCGCCTCACCGGTGCAGTGGGCCGGGCCCAAACGCTTTCACCAGCCGCCGATCAGCATCGACCAGTTGCCACCGATCGAAGCGGTGATCCTGTCGCACAACCATTACGACCACCTCGATTACCAGGCGGTACTGAAACTGGCGGCCAAAACCAACTATTTCCTGACCCCGCTGGGCGTCGGCGACACCCTGATCAAATGGGGCATCGACGCCAGTAAAGTTCGCCAGTACGACTGGTGGCAGGGCACCGAAATCGCCGGCATCCGCTTCGTTGCCACTCCCTCGCAGCACTTCTCCGGCCGCAGCCTGTTCGACAGTAACAGCACCCTGTGGGCCTCGTGGGTGATGATCGATGGCGATACGCGGATCTTCTTCAGCGGCGACAGCGGCTACTTCGACGGCTTCAAACGGATCGGCGAACAATACGGCCCGTTCGATCTGACCCTGATGGAAACCGGCGCCTACAACGTCGAATGGCCACACGTGCACATGCAACCCGAAGAAACCCTGCAGGCGCACCTCGACCTCAAGGGCCGCTGGCTGTTTCCGATCCACAACGGCACCTTCGACCTGGCGATGCACGCCTGGCATGAGCCGTTTGACCGGATTCTGGCGCTGGCCTGGGAGCGTAGTGTTTCGATTACCACGCCGCGAATGGGCGAGGCGTTTAATTTGATGCAGCCGCAGCGGGGGCACACGTGGTGGCTGGATATGGAGCAGGATGTGTCGGAAAACGCCCCAATTGCTGGTAGCGGCTACAAGTCGGGATGACTTTTCCTACTGTCGGTAGTCCAGCTGGCTGACAGCTCTTTCCTATGTCCTCGGTAGGCTTGGTCGCGAGTGAATGAATCACTCGTGATTAGCCTAAACAAGGACGATAGACATGACGCATTTCTTCAAACGTCGCGTGAATACGCTGACGAAATCCATATTGGTCGCACTGGCAGCGACAGGAGTCGCTGCCAGTGCCCATTCGGCCACTGATCTTCATTACGCCAGCGTCAGTGAACTCAGCAAAATGATGGCCGACAATGAGCTCACTGCTGTTGAGCTGGTTGAACACTTTCAACAGCGAATTGCCGAGCTGGACAAGCAAGGTCCTGCTATCCACGCCATCGTCGAACTGAATTCACAAGCCATCGAAATAGCTACCGCGCTGGATAACGAGCGTAACGAGGGACAGTCGCGTGGCCCGTTGCATGGTATTCCGGTGCTGCTCAAAGACAATTTTGATACCGCCGACAGCCTGCAAACCAGCGCCGGCTCCTTGGCCATGGTCGGCCAGCCGGCAGCCAACGATGCTTTTGTGGTTAAACAGTTACGGGATGCCGGCGCGATTATTCTGGGTAAAGCCAACATGAGCGAATGGGCTTATGTGCGGGAAATGGGGTTACCCCATGGTTGGAGCGGACGTGGTGGGCAAGGGAAAAACCCGCATGCACTGAGCGAGGAAATCTGCGGTTCCAGTTCTGGATCGGCCGCTGCCGTGGCTGCCGGTTTCGCGCCGATCTCCTTGGGCACGGAAACCAACGGTTCGATCACTTGCCCGGCATCGGCCAATGGCGTAATCGGCGTCAAACCCACCTTGGGTCTGTTCAGTCGCACCGGGGTGGTGCCAATCACCCGTCTGCAAGATACCCCTGGTACTTTGACACGTACTGTCCGTGACGCAGCGTTGATGTTCAACGTGTTGCAAGGCACGGATGCGACAGACTCCGCGACATCGATCGCCCCGACAGGAATCGACTACACCGCTTTACTGGCAAACGATGCCCTGCAAGGCAAGCGTATCGGTTATCCCGCCGCTTACGAGGGAACGGACGGCGTGGTTCTGACTCCCGGAGTGGAGTTTCAGAAGGCAATGATCACACTCGAGAAACAAGGTGCGACGCTCGTGCCAGTGACCGTTCGTTTACCTGATATCGATAATTTCGTACCCGGTCTGATGGGCGCGATGAAGTACGAATTGCCTGAATATCTCGTCAGCCGTTCCGGTCTGCCGATCCAGTCGTTGCAGGACCTGATCGACTTCAATCAGCTCAATCCCGGCAAGGAGGGCTATGGGCAGGCCACGCTCGAAGCGATGAATGCGCTGGATATGACTCACGAACAGGCCAGCGGATCGATCTTGAGCATCAGCAAAAACTTCAAGGACGCCATTGACGAGCAACTGCGCGAACACAACCTCGACGCAATGGTTGCCGAAGCGGATGGTTACTCGCAATTTTCTGCCGCAGTGGCTGGTTATCCGGCGGTAACCCTGCCATCGGGCATGAGCGCTAACGGTATACCCACGTCCGTGTTCTTTTTCGGCAAAGCATGGAGCGAGCCGCAATTGTTCGCCATGGCCTACAGCTATGAACAAGCCTCGGCCGAGCTGCGGCACCCTGCGTTCAAGTAATCATTCCACCTAAGCAAAATCCCCACGCTCTGCAACGTTCTGTTGCATGGCCTGGGGATTCAATTTGCGACCCGGCGCAAACCCGGGAAAAAACACCAACCCCTGTGCCTCAAACCGATAAGCCAACGCCAGCCGCGTCGCATCCGCCACGTCCTGCTGCGCTTCAAACCGCTGGATATCATCCACCGCAACTTCCGCCTCGCGCGACAGTTGTTCCACGCTCCAGCCCAGCATCGCTCGGGCCTGGACGCAGTGCGTCGGGGTGAACTGGAAAAGGGCAATGCGTTCGAGGATGTGGTTCATCGCAAGAGAGGCCATGGTGTGCTCCGGGCTCAAGAGTGCTGATTGAAAATGTACTGTGTTTTTGTACAGTTGTTTTCGGCCGGGATCAAACGCATTTTTTGATTTGCCCTAGTTCGCCGCCTCCAACCAGACGGACGGTGCCTGTCCGAGGATGCGCCGGAACATCGTCGAGAACGCCGCCGGGCTCTCATAACCGAAGTCCAGGGCGATCCGCGTCACCGCTTCACCGGCCGCCAGCCGCGCCAGCGCCAGCACCACGCAGGCCTGTTGCCGCCATTGGCTGAAGCTCAACCCGGTCTGCTGCCGAAACAGTCTGTTGAAGGTGCGCAAGCTTATGTGCAACTGCCCGGCCCAGTGTTGCGGCGACTGATGGGCGTCGGGTTGATGCAGAAAGGTCTGACACAAAGCCAGGAGCTTTCCGTCAGTCGGCAGCGGAATGTGCAAGGGCAAGGGCGCACTGCGCGCCAGTTCATGCAGCAGCAGGTCGATCAGTACGCCGTCGCGTCCTTCGAGGTCATAAGTCAGCGGCACTTCCACGGCTTCCATCAACAAGTGCCGCATCAACGGTGAAACGCTGATCACTTGGCAGCGCTCGCCCAAATCCACCGCGCGCGGCTCGATGTACAAACTGCGCGTACTCACGCCGAGCATCAGCACCTCATGCGCCACTCCCGGCGGAATCCACACCGCTCGTTGCGGCGGCACCACCCAGTTGCCGTCATGGGTACGAACCTGCATTACCCCGGTCGCGCCGTACAACAACTGCGCCCGCCGATGCGTATGAAATGGCAACAGATGGCCGTGGGAATAATCCGTACCGATCGCCACCACCGGGCGCGGCGTGTCATCCAATTGACTGATCGAAATATTGCGCATCGAGGGCGTCCCAGTGATTGGCGTAAACGCAAACATTATTGGCTGAGTTGCTGAGGCAGGCCAAGCCGCGTCGCTCTATCGTCGACCGCTCCCCAATACAGGAAGACGCGCCATGTTCTACTTCCTTCTGACTCTCTTCGGCTGTATGACCGGCATCACCGCCGTGCTCTTCGGCTTCGGCGGCGGCTTCGTCGTCGTGCCGTTGCTCTACCGCATGCTCAGCGCCAGCCACGGCGCCGACGACCCCATCAGCCAATCGGCCATGCACATCGCCGTCGCCACCTCGACCTGCGTGATGATCGTCAACGCCCTGATCGCCACCGACAAACACCGCCGCGCCGGCAACCTGATCCGCCATTACCTGTGGCCGCTCGGCGGCTTCATCGCCCTCGGTGCGATCATCGGTGCGATAGCCGCGGTGTGGGTCAGCGGCGAGGTCATTCGGTACGCCTTCATCGCCTACCTCGGCGTCACCATCATCGACTGCTTGCTCAGACGCGGCTTCCTCACCCGCAGTGAAGGCGTCATCCCACGCCGTTTGGATCGCAAGGAAATATCCGCCGGCGGTGTAGGCATCGGCGCCATCGCCACGTTTCTCGGCGTAGGAGGAAGCGTCATGACTGTGCCGCTCCTGCGCCGCTGCGGACTGAGCATGTCCCAGGCCACGTCCATGGCGAACCCGTTGAGCGTGCCGGTGGCAGTGGCCGGGACGTTGACGTACATGGCACTGGCCGGTTTCAGCGAGACGGATCTGGGCGCGTGGTTTGTCGGGTATGTGGATTTGCTGGCGTTTGCGGTGCTGACGCTGGGGTCCTTGGTCGGTATTCGGTTAGCCACACCGTCGATCGGGCGAATACCGGATCGGGTGCATGCTTGGGTATACATCGCACTGCTGATCATCGTGATGCTGGGCATGCTGCTCAAGTAGAGCCTCGATTCCTGCGCGCATCCTCTGCATACTTCGCAGCCTCATTCATTCAGGGATCGATCCATGCTCAAGGGACTGCTGCGCCTGGCGCCATACGCTGCGGCGCTGTTCACACTGATTTCCACCGCCCATGCCGAAGATGGCCGACGCGTGTTCACCGGTACGCTGGGCAAGATGCCGATTGTGGTGGAGCTCAACACCACGCAGCAGGACGAAGTTACCGGCCGCTACTTCTATGAGAAGTATCACCGCGACCTGGAGCTCAGTGGCTCGCTGCAAGACAGCACGTTGAATCTGGTTGAGGGTAACAACCGCTATGGCGACGACAAACCGTTGCCAACCTTGAAGCTGGAAGAAACTGCCAATGGCTGGCAGGGCGAGTGGCAAAACCCCAAGGGCAAGAAGCTGCCGGTGCAACTGACCGAAGCCAAACTTCCTGCGCCGAGCGCAACTACGCTGCCCTTTATTGCCACTTTGCCGAAGAACGATTCCTACGAGTATTTGCGCTTACAGGGGCTCAAACTCAAACCGGAGAAGAAAGAAAACTTCATGGGCTACGACCTGCAATGGTGGACGGAGCCTGAGTCGAAGATTTCGCTGTTCAGTGTCGAGTCCGGCTATACGAAAGAAGAGCAGCAGCGGATCAACAACCACTTGCTCGGACGGCTCTGGACTGAAGTCATCGACTATCACCGCTGCATGATGGATGGCGGGGAATACGCCGAATTCGATCAAGGTGCTGCCCCTGAGTTTCTCTCGCCCGACGTGGTCAGCCTGGACATCTCCACCGGTTACAGCTGCGGCGGTGCCCACCCGGATTTTGGCAGTTCGCCAATCAACCTCGACGTCCACACCGGCGAATTGTTGAAACTCAAAGATGTACTGTGGATTGGTGAACCGAATAGCGCGGCCACCGAATACGATCAGCTGAAAGTCATGGCGCCGTGGCTGGTCAAACAGTTCACCACGTTCTATCCCCAAGAGATGAAGAAGCCCGCGGAAGATGACGGCAGTTGCGATTACACCGATGAAAGTGTCTGGGGCTATTCCAACTGGCACTTCACACCGAAGGGGATTTACCTGGGCGCTTACTTCGCCCGTTACCAACGTAACTGCGATAACCCTGATTGGTCAGTGCTGCCGTACTCGCTGGTCAACCAGCACCGTGGCGCAGCCAAACTGCAGTTACCCAAAGGCTAACCGTCACGCCAACCCCGGCGCCTCCCGCACAATGAAGTGATCCAGGTTCTCGATGTTGGCACTGAACACCCCGAACGTCTGTTCGGGGTTCTTTTTGCTCGGCACCTGCTTCAACTCCGGCGTTACGCCATAGAAGAAACAGAACAACTCCTTATCACTGTCGATCGCGTGCTTGATCTCTTCCAGAAACGCCTTGCGCTTGCGGTAGTTGTCGATCAACTTCTTGCTCAAGTAAACGTTCACCGAATACGGCTTCTTCTTCGCCTCATCCGCCTGCTTGAACCAGACCTTCTGCTCGAAATCGATGCGAAAACTCTGGGTGTAATCCTTGATCTCCTTGATCTTGCCCCAGTAAATCAGCCCCTTGTTGTCCGTCAGATACTCGATCTTCTTGAAGAACGAGCCATAAGGCGCGGTATGCTCACCGATCTTCAACGGCATGCGCTTAAGCAACTCCTTGTCGGCGAAGTTCGACACAAAACACTCCACCGGATGCGCAAACACACTGGTCTTGTCCGGCGCCGTCTCACTCCCCGGCGACTCCCTGGAACTCACCTGCGCCACCCGCACCGGATCATCCCGCAACACATCCGCCGCTCCCGCAGGCGCAGCAGGCTTGCGCACATACTCACGCCGCGCCAGCAACAACTCCGACGGAAAATGCTCCTCCCGCCCGTCATCCACCTCGCCATCCGCCGCCTCAACTCCCGACGCCGACGCCTTCAAACTCGCATACGGACAACCCGCTACATGCCGCGTACCGGGCAAGTTTTTGAAGTGCGGTGTACGCACGTAATTCACGTTCTTGGCGTTGAACGTGCCCAACTCGTTCGACGCATCAAACGCCGAACGACAGGCATCGTTGGGGCACTGGAAGTGTTCCTTCGCAGAATCGAACGCCACCGTCTCATCGAAATTGAGATCGCGAACGTCATAGATCGACAACTTGTCGTCGAGGCTGAGGCAGTAGGCGAGATCGAATTTCATGGCGGGGCTCGGATCCTTGAGTGGGGGAGGGGTATTAATAGCGGGAGGCGGCGCGGGTTGCACTGATTGTTTTCAGGATGATGCGGAATCTGTGGGAGCCAGCCTGCTGGCGATTCCAGGCATCAACCAGATTTCAATCCTCACCCCGCAACTGCGGGCCACACATCCCCCCTGTGGCGAGGGAGCTTGCTCCCGCTGGGCTGCGAAGCAGCCCCAAGCATTTTGAAGCACAAAAAAACCGCTGCTTGAACCTCAAACAGCGGATCTTGAAACCCTCAGCAACCACGCAACAATCGCGAAGCCTTACGCCACCAGGTCTCCTGTCGATTGAACGGATCCTCCGCCAGCAAACGAGGCATATCCCGCAACCGAATCCACGGCTCGTCCTGCCAGTGCAGCGTACTAAGCGACATCTGCGGCCAACTCAAGACACTCAGCGTCGGCCGCTCAACCGAGCGCGCCGGACGAGCATCGCGCAGCGCAGGCACGACATGATGCGTCAGCCACTCGCGAAGCTGTCGATACTCAGGACAGTAGTGATAGATCAGCAGTGCATACACACCGGACTCACTCACCATCATGTGGTCCTCGGTTTCGCCATAGATCTCCACGCACATCATCTGACGCTGATCAGAGTCGAGTTTGCGCAACTGGCGCTCATCGAGATGTTTGCCCATCAATCGCCCCAGCTCATGGACGCAGAACCACGCCTGGTTCTCGACCAGAAGGGCGTGCAGGTGGGTTTTGTTGCGGGTGAAACGAGTCGGGAGAAGTGGTTCAGACATGGCATGCCTCCAGACCTGAAAGCACGGGATTCGAATGGCGAGTACAGCGAATCACCTTCATCATGAAGGTTGGATAGTCAGGCATTTCCATTTACCTCTGGCTGCTTTCTTAGGGCATTCGTTAGGGTGTCGGGAGCTAAGAAACCCACCAGAGACGGGCCGGACATATTCCCCTTTCGGGTCTTGTATTCGCCCACTCCCGACATAACGGGATTTTTCGCAGGCGTAGAGAAACCGCAGACGAAAAAAAGCCGCATGACTGTCGGGTGCGGAGGGCCGCTCTGGTTTGTAGAGTTTCTTAGGCTCGGAGCTGAGGGTAGGGGGGAACAGGGATGGTCGTCAACCAGCGACTTTTCCTACTTATCGTGAGGTAAAACGAAATCTGGACAATGGCGCAGAGTAAATTATGCTGTGTTTATATCCAGTGTTTGGTCTCCGCTGTTCTTCCAATTCACCCAACCCGTGTCGCCATGACTGATCTCACGGATTACGGGAAATTTCATTTACTTTGGAGTTTCTAGGGCTAGAATGGTGACCATTCGTCACAGCTTTGACCCAGAGGAAATTCCGGCTCATGAATCTTTTTGAAACAGCATCTTTTGAATCCTTGAGCGAAACGACCTCGGATTCTTATGAGCCTGAAACCCATCCTGTTACCGACCTTGCGTTACTGCACAAGCTGCTGGAGATCTACGACCAAGGGCAGTTGGCCGAAATTCTCAACGATGTGAGCCCGAGTCATTGGTGCCGTGAAACCATCAATCGATGGATCAAGGGCAAGGCTTCGCCGAAGCTTTCCCACATTGAGTTCACTCGCCTCAAGGATCTGCTGCCCAAGCGTTTGAACCACAAACCTTCATTCACCTTTATCGATCTCTTTGCCGGTATCGGTGGTATCAGAAAAGGGTTTGAAGCCATCGGCGGCGAGTGCCTGTTCACGTCCGAATGGAACAAGTACGCGGTCAAGACCTACAAGGCCAACCACTTCTGCGATCCGGCTCGTCACCGCTTCAATCTCGACATCCGCTCGGTCACGCTTTCGGACAAGCCCGAGGTCAGCGACGAAGAAGCGTACAAGAACATTGATCGCGAAATTCCTGATCATGATGTCCTGTTGGCAGGTTTCCCATGCCAGCCGTTCTCGCTTGCAGGTGTTTCCAAGAAGAACTCTCTGGGGCGCAAGCACGGTTTCGAATGTGAGACCCAAGGCACCCTGTTCTTCGACGTAGCGCGGATTATTGCCGCGAAACGCCCGGCTGCATTCTTGCTTGAGAACGTGAAAAACTTGAAAAGCCATGACAAGGGCAATACGTTCCGGATCATTTGCGAAGCGTTGGATGAGTTGGGTTATGAGGTAGCAGACGTGAATGCACCTAAAGGCTCAGACCCGAAGGTCATCGATGCGAAGCACTTTGTCCCTCAGCATCGTGAGCGAATTGTACTGGTCGGTTTCCGTCGTGACTTGAATGTCCACCAGGGATTCACTCTAAGCGACATCAGCAAGCTCATACCGAAGCACCGACCTAGCTTCGGTGATCTGCTTGATAAGGAAGTGGACGAAAAATATATCCTCACTCCTAAGCTCTGGGATTATCTCTACCGATATGCCGAGAAACATCGCGAAAAGGGTAATGGTTTTGGCTTTGGTCTTACCCGTTCAAACGATGTCGCTCGTACGCTTTCGGCGAGATATCACAAGGATGGTTCGGAAATCCTGGTTGACCGTGGGTTTGTCGATACTTTGGACTTCAACAATGAATTGAATCAGCTCAATCGCCCGCGCCGACTGACTCCGCATGAGTGCTCGCGCCTGATGGGTTTTGACAAGCCGGGGGAAAGCAAATTTGTGATTCCTGTCTCCGATACCCAAGCCTATCGACAGTTTGGGAACTCTGTGGCGGTTCCAGTTTTTGAGGCTGTGGCTCGGTTGATGAAGGACCGCATTTTGGCGGCGAAGGAAAAAACTGCTGACAAGGAGCGTCCTCAGCTGGAGTTTGCTCTTCCTGAATAATGCGCTGCCTTCTCTCTTGAGCGGTTGATGTTCAAAAGCCCTGACATCAATCGCAGGGCTTGGCGTCATCACCTTATCCCTATCTTGAGGCTTCTCTCGGAAAGGCAATTCTGCGAACCTGTCAGGGATTTCACTCCTTAATTGTTCAGCGGCCTTACCCATGACAAGCCTTTCCCAATGGATTGAAGAAAAGAATCAAGATGAATGGTGGATATTCATTAAGCGGCTTTCAGCCAACGATACAGGGCTTACGGGGGGCAACGGGGTAGGTATCTATGTGCCCAAAGCTGTTGTTGCGAAAGCGCTACCGTCCATTTCAAGCACCTGTTGTCAGAATCCTGATTGCAGTCTGACTGCACAAATCACTTCGCATGGTCTTCCCGAGCAAACGCTAAGGGGCATCTACTACAACAATCGCCATTTCGAAGGACCTGGGTCACGCAACGAGCATCGTTTGACAAGATGGAACACAGATTTTAGAAACAGCCCGGCCCAAGATCCTGAGAATACTGGCGCGTTAGCGATTTTTGCTTTTCACGTGCCACATTTGGGCCGAGATTCCGAGTTTTTGGATATTTGGATCTGCAAAGGACTGGAAGAGGAGGAGTTCGTAGAGAGCAAGATTGGCGAAGTCATCCCTGGCAGCTCGCTTTTCGACAGAGGGGATAGGTTGTTCGCTGGTTTCGCAATAAGTCCAGCAAAAGAGCCAACCAACGTTAGAATTCCGCAGGCTTGGGAGGACCGCTTCCCCAGCGGTGAAGAGATTATTACCTTTCTGCTTGAGGCATTTAGTTCGCAGAAGACAACACCTGATGAGCTCATACTTGAGCGCCGGGAGAGCGAATATAGACTTTTTCGCCAGATTGAAGAGTTTCACATTCTGCATCAGGTTCAAAAAGGGTTTCTTTCGGTAGACGAGTTCATGCAGATGGCGAATTCGGTCAGCAATCGCCGTAAGTCGAGATCAGGTAAATCACTTGAGCTACATCTGGAGCATATCTTCCGACAGTTCGGACTGAATTCATTCAGTATTCAGTGCCAAACGGAGGGTAGGAAAAAACCCGATTTTATTTTCCCTTCCTGTGTCGACTATCACGACTCAGGATTTCCAAGTCACAATCTGCGAATGTTAGCTGTCAAGACGACATGCAAAGATCGTTGGAGACAGGTTTTGAATGAAGCGAAAAGGGTGAAATCTATTCATCTATTTACGCTTCAAGAGGGCGTCTCCCCGCACCAGATGGAAGAAATGACAAGTGAGAACGTCAAATTGGTAGTGCCTAAACCACTGCACACAAAGTATCCAGATGAAGTGCGAGGAAAACTTATGACGCTTGCTGATTTTATTGTAGAAACTAAATCCATACGGTGAGGTTTCTGCGGGCTCCCATTGGGGCGGATGAGCCCTTGGGTCGTACTTAAAGCGGCAGATGCGAATAGGTAGCGGAATGATAGATGTTGTAGATAGTGCGACGAGGTCTCGAATGATGGCCGGTATTCTTGGAAAGAATACAAAGCCCGAGTTGGTCGTTCGGCGTTATCTGCACATGCAAGGTTATCGTTATCGACTGCATCGGAAAGATCTGCCAGGTAGGCCTGATTTGGTTTTGCCGAAGTACAAGATAGCCATATTTGTACATGGATGTTTTTGGCATCGCCATCAAGGCTGCCTATATGCAACTTCTCCTCAGAATCGTCACGATTTTTGGGAGGAAAAATTAAATGGGAATGCTTTGAGGGACCAAAAACACATATCTAAACTGCATGAAAAAGGTTGGAGAGTTCTTGTCGTGTGGGAGTGTGCGTTGAAGCATCTTCTTGGAGAGGTTGATATCCTGCAGAAAATGGTCTGCAATTTAGATGAAGCCTTACAGGTTTGGCCAGAGATTCCTCCAAGGGCTAAGCTTTAGTTTCCATTTTTAATGTTGTACGTGGTTCAAATAAAAGGGGCTACCAATTCTGGCAGCCCCTTTTTTATCCGTGCGGTATAGAGTTGAGAATAAATCAATCCCAGCTCAACGCACCACCAGTTTGGTATTCGATCACTCTCGTCTCAAAGAAATTCTTCTCTTTCTTCAAGTCCATGATCTCGCTCATCCAAGGGAACGGGTTAGTGGTTCCTGGGTACTCTTCCTTCAAACCAATCTGCGACAAACGACGGTTAGCGATGAACTTCAGGTAGTCCTCCATCATCGCCGCGTTCATGCCCAGTACGCCGCGAGGCATGGTGTCGCGGGCGTATTCGATTTCCAGCTGCGTACCCTGCAGGATCATCTGGGTCGCTTCTTCCTTCATCTCGGCATCCCACAGGTGTGGGTTTTCGATTTTGATCTGGTTGATCACGTCGATGCCGAAGTTCAGGTGCATGGATTCGTCGCGCAGGATGTATTGGAACTGCTCGGCGACGCCGGTCATTTTGTTGCGGCGGCCCATGGAGAGGATCTGGGTGAAGCCGCAGTAGAAGAAGATGCCTTCCAGAACGCAGTAGTAGGCGATCAGGTTGCGCAGCAGTTCTTTGTCGGTGTCCGGGGTGCCGGTTTCGAACTTCGGATCGGAGATCGAGCGGGTGTATTTCAGGCCCCAGGCTGCCTTTTTCGCGACCGACGGGATCTCGTGGTACATGTTGAAGATCTCGCCTTCATCCATGGCCAGCGATTCGATGCAGTACTGGTAGGCGTGGGTGTGGATCGCCTCTTCGAAGGCCTGGCGCAGGATGTACTGGCGGCACTCCGGGTTGGTGATCAGGCGGTACACGGCCAGGACCAGGTTGTTGGCAACCAGGGAGTCGGCGGTGGAGAAGAAGCCGAGGTTGCGCATCACGATGCGGCGCTCGTCGTCGGTCAGGCCTTCCGGGTTTTTCCAGAGGGCGATGTCGGCGGTCATGTTGACTTCTTGCGGCATCCAGTGGTTTGCGCAGCCGTCCAGGTACTTCTGCCAGGCCCAGTCGTACTTGAATGGCACGAGTTGGTTGAGGTCGGCGCGGCAGTTGATCATGCGCTTTTCGTCAACGGCGACACGGGCGGAGGCGCCTTCGAGTTCGGCGAGGCCTTCGGCGACGTCGAGGGAATCCAGTGCTGCCTTGGCGCGGGCCACGGCGGCCGAGTCGTCGGCGGTCACGGCGCGGGCTTCCAGCGCTGCGGCACCGCCGGCGCTGTCGAGGCGATCCATGTTGGCTTCAGTAGCGTGGCCGGCGTTGGCGCCTTTCACGGTTGCTACTTCACTGTCTTCTTTGTCGAATTCGTCCCAGCTCAGCATGACGTGTCGTCTCCTGCGTGAGGGCCTGTCGCCCCGTGTGAAACCTGATTGGTTGGTTGTTCACACGGTCGTACAGACCGCGTTGGATCTTAAGGAATCGTTTTTTGCGGCAGCCAAGGCAGGCAATAAAACAGAATTTTGTACGGGTTTCCGAGAGCCTCTGACGGGCGCAGATCAGCGTTGACGCTGCTGCGGGGCTTCAGAATGGCTTTTGCTCCCTGTAAGGGAATATTGCTGACCCGATTAGGGCGGCATTATAGGGAAAAAAACACGGGCGTGGGGGAGGGCGAAACACCGCAGGGCGTTCGATTGGCCGGGTGATTTCGATCGGAGCGAGGGTTTACAGGGCTTTCGCTGGGATTGGCCGGCGAGAATTTTTTTTCATTAATTTTTTTGCGAGGCTTCGGTTGCTCAAGAAATGAGCAAAAAACCGGGTTTTTCACTATATCTTGTGTTTTGCAACCCTTTTGAGCGACTCCAGACACAACTGAGCCCGACCGAAGCCGGGCTGGAATCGACCCTCAAATGAGGCGCTGAGCGGTCCGATTCGGTGCAGTCTCAATCATCAATTGGTGCAGCCGTTGCCCATGACGCTGTAACGCAGGATGTGGCGCTGACCCTTGGAGTCGTCGTACTCCATTTTGGCCGGTACCACTTCGCAGACATTCGGCACTTCGCTCATCGATACAACTTTGGCGATGTCCAGGTGAGTGGAGTAAGTGTATTCCTCGATCACCGGTTGTTGCTGTGCGACATCAGTCGGGACCTCGTCTGCCATGGCGGTTGCGCACAGACTGCTGAGGGCCAGAACCAATAAAGCTTTCATTTCAGATTTACCTTTTTGAGGTCGAGTAGGGTCACGCAACCTTTTTAGGGTTGCGTGTGGAACTTCATCATTTGCAGTTATTACTTGAGAGCTGGATTAACGGCCTTCGTGGGGGCTGTAACGTTGTTAATCGCGTTTGCCTTGTCGGCGAGGTGGATTTTAGGCAGGTGGGGTGGGGGTAAACAGGTGGGGTTTTGATAAACACTTTTGGCGGTTTTGGTAACAATCGGTCGTTAGGGTGGGGAAGAGCGTTTTCTGGCGATGCAATTTGTCTGGGGAACCGAGTTGTCTGGATCGCTTGCAGGCAAGCTCCTACAAGGGGGTTGGGGTGTTTGGGGGTAGTGCGTCGGGCTTGCTGTCTGGGTATCGCCATGTTTTGTAGGGGCTTGTTACTACCATCGTCGAATGGTTCTATGGGCCCGGCCCGGCTACAACGGGGTCATACAAAAACAACTATTCCACCGAGGTAAGAAAGATGAGTGCGGCTTCTCTGTATCCCGTTCGTCCCGAGGTTCTGGCCAATACGCTGACTGACGAGGCGACCTACAAAGCCATGTACCAGCAGTCGGTCGTCAACCCTGACGGTTTCTGGCGCGAGCAAGCCAAGCGCCTCGACTGGATCAAGCCTTTCACCACGGTGAAGCAGACTTCCTTCGACGATCACCATGTCGACATCAAATGGTTCGCCGACGGCACCCTGAACGTTTCCTACAACTGCCTCGACCGTCATCTGGCCGAGCGCGGCGACCAAGTCGCAATCATCTGGGAAGGCGACGATCCTTCCGAAAGCCGTAACATCACCTATCGCGAACTGCACGAACAAGTGTGCAAACTGGCCAACGCCCTGCGTGGTCAGGACGTACACCGCGGCGATGTGGTGACTATCTATATGCCGATGATCCCCGAAGCCGTGGTCGCCATGCTGGCCTGCACCCGGATCGGCGCGATTCATTCGGTGGTGTTCGGTGGTTTCTCGCCGGAGGCGCTGGCGGGGCGGATCATCGACTGCAAATCGAAAGTGGTCATCACCGCTGACGAAGGCATCCGTGCCGGCAAGAAGATCTCGCTGAAGGCCAACGTCGACGACGCGCTGACCAACCCGGAAACCAGCAGCATCCAGAAAGTCATCGTGTGTAAGCGCACCGGTGGCGACATCAAGTGGAACCAGCATCGCGACATCTGGTACGAAGACCTGATGAAAGTGGCGGGCACCGTCTGCGCGCCAAAAGAGATGGGCGCCGAAGAAGCGCTGTTCATCCTTTATACCTCTGGCTCGACCGGCAAACCGAAGGGCGTGCAGCACACCACCGGCGGTTATCTGCTGTACGCGGCGATGACCCACGAGCGTGTGTTCGACTACCGTCCGGGCGAAATCTACTGGTGCACCGCCGACGTCGGCTGGGTCACCGGCCACAGCTACATCGTCTACGGCCCGCTGGCCAATGGCGCGACCACGCTGCTGTTCGAAGGCGTGCCGAACTACCCGGACATCACCCGGGTGGCGAAGATCGTCGACAAGCACAAGGTCAACATCCTCTACACAGCGCCGACCGCGATCCGCGCGATGATGGCGTCCGGCACCGCCGCCGTTGAAGGCGCGGATGGCAGCAGCCTGCGTCTGCTCGGTTCGGTCGGCGAGCCGATCAACCCGGAAGCCTGGGACTGGTACTACAAGAATGTCGGCAAGTCGCGTTGCCCGATCGTTGATACCTGGTGGCAGACCGAAACCGGCGGCAACATGATGAGCCCACTGCCGGGGGCGCATGCACTGAAGCCGGGGTCGGCGGCACGTCCGTTCTTCGGTGTGGTGCCGGCGCTGGTCGACAACCTCGGCAACATCATCGAGGGCGAGGCCGAGGGCAATCTGGTGATTCTCGATTCGTGGCCGGGTCAGGCGCGCACGCTGTATGGCGACCATGACCGCTTCGTCGACACCTACTTCAAGACTTTCCGTGGCATGTACTTCACCGGTGACGGTGCGCGGCGTGACGCTGATGGCTATTACTGGATCACCGGGCGTGTGGACGACGTGCTCAACGTCTCCGGCCACCGCATGGGCACCGCCGAGATCGAAAGCGCGATGGTTGCGCACCCGAAAGTCGCCGAAGCGGCGGTGGTCGGTGTGCCGCACGACATCAAGGGGCAGGGCATTTATGTCTACGTCACCTTGAAGAATGGCGAAGAGCCGAGCGAGCAACTGCGCCTGGAGCTGAAGAACTGGGTGCGCAAAGAGATCGGCCCGATTGCTTCGCCGGATGTGATCCAGTGGGCGCCAGGGCTGCCGAAGACCCGTTCGGGCAAGATCATGCGGCGGATTCTGCGCAAGATTGCTACGGCGGAATACGATGGGTTGGGCGATATCTCGACCCTGGCGGATCCGGGTGTGGTGCAGCATTTGATTGATACGCACAAGACGATGAATGTGGCGTAAGCCTGTCTGATGCATTGAAAAGCCCTGTCCGGTGATGCCGGGTGGGGCTTTTTTGTGTCTGGAGGTTTTGGGGTGGCAGGGCTGGCCCCTTCGCGAGCAAGCCCGCTCCCACAGGTTGAAGTGTGTTCTGTCTGGAAGAATGCAGTCCCGCCGGGGCTATTTTGTCTGGTGGGGTTGTGGTGGTTTTGCTGGCCTCTTCGCGAGCAAGCCCGCTCCCACAGGTTGAGGTGTGTTCTGTCTGGAGGAATGCAGTCCAGCCGGGGCTATTTTGTCTGGTGGGTTTGTGGTGGTTTTGCTGGCCTCTTCGCGAGCAAGCCCGCTCCCACAGTGGGCCTGCATTATTTCAGACAGAATGCGATCAACCTGTGGGAGCGGGCTTGCTCGCGAAGACAATCTGTCAGACGCCGCAGTAATCCCCTGTCAGAAACCCAAACCCACCCAACCAATAATTATCGATTTCCTGTGCAAGCCATTTCCCGCTGTTACCCATGCCTACCCGAGTAACCAAATGTGTAACCGCCCGCCCCGCCGCGGGGCGAAGGGAAACGCAATGCCCCGTTTTAGAGCCTTAAAACCCCCAGTGAAAAATAAGACACAACGCTGCGCTTGCCGGATTAGAAGGGTTTGCGAATAATAGGCCCGCAATTTGCAGCATAGATCGGTTCACTGTCTTTCGCTCTTGCATGAATTTGCAATGCTGTCAATGCGCTCAAGCGGGTTTCTCTGTGCATCTGTAATTAGTTGTCGCATTGAAGAAATATCGGCTTCGGGCCTGTCGTTAGAATGCCGATCACTCGCTCATCGTGGCTGACGTTGAAACCCCTGGAGGTTTCACCGGGAAATTTCCCACCGATGCTGCACCGCTTTCCCGATTCACCCATTCGCATATTGGGCTGTCGCTCACTCTGCCGTTTTTGCCCTTTACCGATGGAGTCCCAAGATGAAGAAACTTGTGCTGCTTGGCGCCCTGGCACTGTCCGTGCTGTCGCTGAATTCCTTCGCTGATGAAAAACCTCTGAAGATCGGTATCGAAGCGGCTTACCCTCCGTTCGCTTCCAAAGCGCCGGATGGCAGCATCGTTGGGTTCGACTACGACATCGGCAATGCCCTGTGTGAAGAAATGAAGGTCAAGTGCCAGTGGGTCGAGCAAGAGTTCGACGGTCTGATCCCGGCACTGAAAGTACGCAAGATCGACGCGATCCTGTCGTCGATGTCGATCACCGAAGACCGCAAGAAGTCCGTGGACTTCACCAACAAGTACTACAACACCCCGGCCCGTCTGGTCATGAAGCAGGGCACCGTTGTCAGCGACAACCTGTCTGAGCTCAAGGGTAAAAACATCGGTGTACAACGTGGTTCGATTCACGAGCGTTTCGCCCGCGAAGTCCTGGCCCCGCTGGGTGCCGAGATCAAGCCATACGGTTCGCAGAACGAAATCTACCTCGACGTGGCCGCCGGTCGCCTCGACGGTACTGTGGCTGACGCCACTCTGCTGCAAGACGGCTTCCTGAACACTGATTCCGGCAAAGGCTTCGCCTTCGTTGGCCCGCAGTTCACCGACGTCAAATACTTCGGCGACGGCGTAGGCATTGCTGTGCGCAAGGGTGACGCGCTGAAAGACAAGATCAACGCTGCGATCGCGGCCATCCGTGAAAACGGTAAATACAAAGCTATCCAGGACAAGTACTTCGCCTTCGATATCTACGGCAAGTAACACGTCTCTGCGACAAGTCAGAAATGGCGCAAGCAACAGGATCTCTGCGGTTTGCGCCATTTTTTCATCCCAACTTTCGAGGACCTGAATCATGTTGAAAGGCTACGGGGCTGTCATCCTCGATGGCGCATGGCTGACGCTTCAGCTCGCCTTGTCGTCCATGGCCCTGGCCATCGTTCTCGGGCTGATCGGGGTCGCGTTGCGCCTGTCGCCGATTCGCTGGCTGGCGTGGCTGGGCGATCTGTATTCCACGGTGATCCGCGGGATTCCCGACCTGGTGCTGATCCTGCTGATCTTCTACGGCGGTCAGGACCTGCTCAACCGCGTCGCGCCGATGCTCGGCTATGACGACTACATCGACCTGAACCCGCTGGCCGCCGGTATCGGCACCCTCGGTTTCATCTTCGGTGCGTACCTTTCGGAAACCTTCCGTGGCGCGTTCATGGCGATCCCAAAAGGCCAGGCCGAAGCGGGCATGGCCTACGGCATGAGTAGTTTTCAGGTGTTCTTCCGGGTGATGGTGCCGCAGATGATTCGCCTGGCGATTCCTGGCTTCACCAACAACTGGCTGGTTCTCACCAAGGCCACCGCGCTGATTTCGGTGGTCGGTCTGCAGGACATGATGTTCAAGGCCAAGCAGGCGGCGGATGCCACCCGCGAGCCTTTCACCTTCTTCCTCGCAGTGGCGGCGATGTACCTGGTGATCACCAGTGTCTCGTTGCTGGCGCTGCGTCACCTTGAGAAGCGCTACTCGGTAGGCGTAAGGGCGGCTGATCTATGATCTTCGACTACAACGTCATTTGGGAGGCCATGCCGCTGTACCTCGGCGGCCTGCTGACCACCCTCAAACTGCTCGCGCTGTCGCTGTTGTTCGGTCTGTTGGCGGCACTGCCGCTGGGCCTGATGCGCGTCTCCAAGAACCCGATCGTTAACGGCGCCGCGTGGCTCTACACCTACGTGATCCGCGGCACGCCGATGCTGGTGCAGCTGTTTTTGATCTACTACGGTCTGGCCCAGTTCGAAGCGGTACGTGAAAGCTTCTTGTGGCCGTGGCTGTCCAGCGCGACGTTCTGTGCGTGCCTGGCGTTCGCGATCAACACCAGCGCCTACACCGCCGAGATCATTGCCGGCAGCCTCAAGGCTACGCCGAACGGCGAGATCGAAGCCGCCAAGGCCATGGGCATGTCGCGCTTCAAACTGTACAAGCGCATCCTGTTGCCATCGGCCCTGCGCCGGGCGCTGCCGCAGTACAGCAACGAAGTGATCATGATGCTGCAGACCACCAGTCTGGCGTCCATCGTGACCCTGATCGACATCACCGGCGCGGCCCGTACCGTCAACGCGCAGTACTACCTGCCGTTTGAGGCGTACATCACCGCCGGCGTGTTCTACCTGTGCCTGACCTTCATTCTGGTGAAGCTGTTCAAGCTGGCCGAGCGCCGCTGGTTGAGCTACCTGGCCCCGCGGAAGCACTGATATGGAACGCATCGACCACGTATTGCCGTGGAGCCATCTGGGCAGCGAGCGCAAGATCTCGGTCTTCCGCTTTGGGAGCGGCGAGCGCAAGGCTTACATCCAGGCCAGCCTGCACGCTGACGAACTGCCGGGCATGCGCACCGCCTGGGAGCTGAAAAAACGCCTCGGCGAACTCGAAGCCCAAGGCCTGCTCAACGGTGTGATCGAGTTGGTACCGGTCGCCAACCCGCTGGGCCTCGGCCAATTACTGCAAGGCAATCATCAGGGGCGTTTCGAGGCGGGCAGCGGCAAGAATTTCAACCGCGATTTCGTCGAGCTGAGCGCACCGGTTGCGGCGGCACTGGCTGACAGCCTTGGTGATGATCCGCACGCCAATATTCGCCTGATCCGTCAGGCCATGGCTGATCATCTGGCGACATTGCCCGAGGCGAGCAGCCAGTTGCAAGGCATGCAGCGCGTTTTGCTCAGCCACGCCTGCACCGCCGATGTGGTGCTTGATCTGCATTGCGACGCTGAAGCGGCGCTGCACATGTATGCACTGCCGCAGCACTGGCCGCAGTGGCGCTCCCTGGCCGCACATCTGAATGTGAAGGTCGGTTTGCTGGCGGAAGATTCCGGCGGCAGCTCCTTCGATGAAGCGTGCTCGTTGCCATGGTTGCGGCTGTCGCGGCAGTTTCCGGACGCGCAGATCCCACTGGCGTGCCTGGCGACCACCGTCGAGTTGGGCGGTCAGGCCAATACCGACCGCGTTGATGCGCAAGCCTGGGCTGAAGGCATTCTGGCGTTCCTTGCCGAGCAAGGCCTGATCACTGGCGAATGGCCGAAGCCGGCCAGCGAACCGTGCGAAGGCATGCCGTTCGAAGGCACTGAATTACTGTTGGCACCGCACCCCGGTGTGGTGAGTTTTCTGCGTAAACCCGGCGAGTGGGTTGAAGCCGGGGATGAGATTTTCGAAGTGATCGACCCTGTGTCCGATCGGGTCAGCACGGTGTGTGCTGGTACGTCCGGGGTGCTGTTTGCCATTGAACGGCTGCGCTATGCCCAACCCGGTTTCTGGCTGGCCAAGGTGGCGGGGCGCGAAGCGCTGCGTCACGGGCGCTTGCTCAACGACTGACTGACTGTTTTTGTGAGAACCGACCGCATGTACAAACTTGAAGTCCAAGACCTGCATAAACGCTATGGCAGTCACGAAGTGCTCAAGGGCGTGTCCCTGAAAGCGGCAGCCGGCGATGTGATCAGCATCATCGGCTCCAGTGGCTCCGGCAAAAGTACTTTCCTGCGCTGCATCAACCTGCTTGAGCAGCCGCACGCGGGCAAGATCCTGCTCAACAACGAAGAGCTGAAGCTGGTAGCGAACAAGGACGGCGCGCTGAAAGCCGCTGATCCGAAACAGCTGCAGCGCATGCGTTCGCGCCTGTCGATGGTGTTCCAGCATTTCAACCTGTGGTCGCACATGACTGCGCTGGAAAACATCATGGAAGCGCCGGTTCACGTACTGGGCGTGTCCAAGGCCGAAGCCCGCGAGAAAGCCGAGCACTACCTGAACAAGGTTGGCGTCGCCCATCGTAAAGATGCGTTCCCGGGACACATGTCCGGTGGCGAGCAGCAGCGTGTGGCAATTGCCCGTGCGCTGGCGATGGAGCCGGAAGTGATGCTGTTCGACGAACCGACTTCGGCGCTCGACCCGGAACTGGTCGGCGACGTGCTCAAAGTCATGCAGGCCCTCGCTCAGGAAGGCCGCACCATGGTCGTGGTCACACACGAAATGGGTTTCGCCCGTGAAGTGTCGAACCAGTTGGTGTTCCTGCACAAAGGAGTTGTGGAAGAGAGCGGCAACCCGCGCGAAGTGCTGGTCAATCCGCAATCCGAGCGCTTGCAACAATTCCTGTCGGGCAGCCTCAAGTAATCGCTGCCGTTATGCACCAGATTAGGTCATGCTTCGCGACCTGAAGGCTGGCTCGGTCCCCCTGTGGGAGCGGGCTTGCTCGCGAAAGCGGTCGATCAGTCAACATCATTGCTGCCTGAACCACCGCCTTCGCGAGCAAGCCCGCTCCCACAATGGATCTGCGACAGCTTCGATTACGGGCTAGCATTGGCCCATGCCTTCATCACCGTTCTTCGTTTCGGATTGCCCGCCCATGACTGCCCATCGAATTGGTTTCCTGATTTGGCCCAGCACTAAAGCTTTGACGCTGGCGCTGGCGGAGGAGGCCTTGCGTGTTGCTCAGCGGGTGCATCCGGAGGTGGTTTACGAACTGTCGTTCCTCCAGGCCGAAACCGTGACAGACGTTGCGGCCGAGGGGGCGTGGCAACTGCCGGGCGAGGCGTGGACCGGCAAGCTGGAAAACTTCCAGAAACTCTTTTTGCTCGCCGACGAGCCGCCGACCACTCTGGCCCCGGCCCTCAGCAGCGCACTCAAGCAACTGGTGCGGGCCGGTTGCGTGATCGGTGGTCTGTCTGCCGGTGTCTATCCGTTGGCGCAGCTCGGTCTGCTCGACGGTTATCGTGCGGCCGTGCATTGGCGCTGGCAGGACGATTTCGCCGAGCGTTTCCCGAAAGTCATCGCCACCAGTCACCTGTTCGACTGGGATCGTGATCGCCTGACCGCGTGTGGCGGCATGTCGGTACTCGACCTGCTGCTGGCGGTGCTGGCCCGTGATCATGGGGCAGAACTGGCCGGTGCGGTGTCCGAAGAACTGGTGGTCGAGCGCATCCGCGAGGGCGGTGAACGCCAGCGCATTCCACTGCAGAACCGCCTCGGTTCCAGCCATCCGAAGCTCACCCAAGCGGTGCTGCTGATGGAAGCCAACATCGAAGAGCCGCTGACCACCGACGAAATCGCCCAGCACGTGTGCGTGTCCCGTCGGCAACTGGAGCGGATCTTCAAGCAATACCTCAACCGCGTGCCGAGCCAGTACTACCTGGAATTGCGCCTGAACAAGGCCCGGCAGATGTTGATGCAAACCAGCAAGTCGATCATCCAGATCGGCCTGTCCTGCGGTTTCTCCTCCGGGCCGCATTTCTCCAGCGCCTACCGCAACTTCTTCGGCGCCACGCCGCGTGAAGATCGCAACCAGCGGCGCAGCAGCAGTCCGTTCGAACTGTCGTCAGTGCCGCCGGAGCGCGGTTGACGCACCCCGGCAGAACCCGCTGAGCGTTACTCATCGACCCCGGAATCTTCGGACGTGGACACCTCCATTTCCGCCCGTTCGATGACGGCGTCCACGCCAAAATCGATGCGGTGCTTTTTGAAGTAGGCGATCAGCCGTTGCACGCTGAGCTCAGAGAGCGGATTGCTCCGCAGGCTGAATTTGTCCGCACGCTCTTCTGGCAACTCCAGGATATCGCTGGGAACCTGGGTGATTGCGTTGTCGCTCAGGTCGGCGATTTCCAGGTGTTCGAGTTGCAGCAGGCCCGGTGGCAGGCTGGTGATGCCGCTGTTGTCCAGCATCAGCGTTTGCAGATGGGTCATCTGGCTGACATCCGGGGTCTCACCCAGCGGGTTATCACTCAGATCCAAGTGATCCAGGCGCTCCATTTGCGCAAGCTCAAGGGCGGCTTGAGGCGTGAGCGTCAAATCGCAGTGTGAAAGCGACAAATAGGTCAGCTCAGCCATGCGAAACACCGCCGGCGGAATGTGTTCAAGCCGATATTGATAAATCGTCAGTCCTCTGAGGCTGGCGAACGTCTCGACAAACCTGTCGATTCCAAACGTCTGACCCGGCAGGCTTCTGAGGTACAGATGCGTGACATGGCTGAAATCGGCATTGAGTACGGGCAAGTCGCCGCGGATGATTGTCGCCAGGTTCAAGTCATGCAGTGGCTGGAGGTTCTGATCCGGTTCGTCTTGCTCGGTTTCCCGGCGCCAGCACTGTTCAATGAGCGATTTGAATTCGTGACGTGCGGCGTGCTCGTTCAGCACTTGCTCAATCGTGAAGGGCTCGCCACTGATCGGGTGCAAGGCCGGATGGTCGGTCGCCCAGTGGGCGAGGTTGCTACTCAAGTCGCTGTATTCACGCTCAAGCCGTGCAAGTTCGATTCGACCCTCGGCCAGGGTGCCGGGTAGCAGATAGAAAAATTCACTGGCCTGTTCCAGATCCATGTGTGTGTACAGCGCCTGTACGCGCAGCAAATCAGCCTGTTCGGCCATTACGCCGAAGTCCTGGCGGGTGTCGTTGAAGTGGCGTTTGATGCGCTCCCGGTCTGCGCTGGCAATCGGATTGCCGCTCAGGTCGAAGCCTTCCGGAACGTTGTAGGGCAGCTCGAAAAGGGCGGGCGACAACGATCGGATCTGGTTGTCGTTGAGCAGTGCGGTGCGCAATAGCGGGCGCGTGAGCAGGCCGGGTGGCAGTTCGGATATGCCGGTCTCCGACACATCGATGTAATTGAGTCGGGGCATTTTTTCGACGTTGGGGGTGAGCCCGAGCGGGTTCCTGAACAGGTCCAGGGTTCTCAGTTGAGTCAACGCCGCCAGTGTGGTTTGGCTCTCGGCTGTCAGGGTGATGCTGCAGTCGCTGAGAATCAGCTCGCGCAGTTGTGGCGAACGGCTGATCGACTCCGGCAGGTTGCCCAGCTGGAAATTGCGCAGCGCCAGGCGACGCAAGCCGGAGAAGCAGTTCAGAAAACCGTGTATACCCTGAGTGCTGCCGACCCCTTCGACGGTCAGGTAGTCCACGTGACTGAAGTTCACCTCAAGTTGTGGCAGCTCTCCGATGATTGACTGTGACAGGCGCAGATCGATGGTCTGCTCGGTGTTCTCCGGCAAGGAAACCTGCTGCTTCCAGCAGTCCAGGATGTCGACCCGCATCTGCCGTCGGCGATGACGCTGGATCGCGTATTGCTCGGTGGTGAGGCGGGCGCCGGACTGCGGATGAACGAGGGGAATACCCTCAGTCCACGGACTCAGCACCGCGTCGAGGCGGTTGCGTTCAGTGATCAGACGGCTCAGCTCCGCTCGCGGGCCGTCCGGATGGCGTTGCAGGCGCTCGACGAACGCGTTGAGCTCTTCAGGCAGCAAGTGCGGCAGCAGCCAGTGGGCATGGGCGTGCAGCGTCGGCGTATTGGTAGGCATGCGCCGATAGCCACTGGTACCGCCACGCAGGCGCATCACGGTGGGGTCGTAAGCGGGTTTGCGAATCGGATTTTGCGACAGCAGGTTCAGCAACGCTTGACGGTCGAGCGCGTGGTCACGAATCAGCTGCTTGAGCTGCAGGTCTTGCGTGATGTGGATGTTCAGCGCCGAACGTTCTGCGTCGGGCAGGGCATGCAGCAGACTTGAATACAGTGACCCCGGCGCGCTGAGCGACTCACCGCTAGCGTCGAACGGCTGATAGTCGCCCTGTTCGGTCAGTACCAGCACCTTGCGAATGAGCGCGTCCTGCGCGCCGAGGCTGTCGATCAGTTGCCCGCTATGGCTGTAGTGCCTGAGCTCCATTCGTATCGACGGCGACCAGCCCGGCAAGCGTGGCAGCGAGTGGAGGGCCAGCCGATCCGTATCCAGATTATTGACTGTCGCTTGCAGCTCCAGCCCTTCAAAGGCTCGGGTTGCGCGCACTTGCAGACCCGTTTCCTGGGTCAGAGCGACCAGTCTTGCGGAGAGTGTTCCACGCTGTAGTTGCAGGTATTCAGCATCACTTGCCGTTTCCAGTATCGATTGCGCCAACGCCTTCGGCAGGCCGGGTTCGGCATCCATCAGTACCTGTACCAGCGGGCTAGCGCCGCGCTGTAACTGACGATATCGATCCTCGAACAGGCTTTGGCGTTTGCGCTTTGCCAGCTCGGCGACGCTGCGCCGCAGACTAGTTGCGCGGGCCTCGGCCGAGGGTGCGGGCGTATGCAGGGCTTCGCTCAATAGCCGCCTTCGTTGCGATTCTGTCAGGCGTTGCAGGCAGGTCTTGAGCAGGTCGCCATCGTCCAGTCGTGAGCCCTCGATTTGTATGAAGGGCACGTCGGCGACGGGGCTGCGCCACAGGGTTCTGCCCTGACGGTCGATCAGTTGCAGGCCTCGGTCGGCAGGCCAGTCGCCGTTGTCGAAAAGCAGTTGCAGTTGGGTGGCCGGGTCGGCCTTGAGGTAATCCTCGGCATGCGGGCTGCCGATCTGCTCGATGAACAATTGAATGTCCTGATCGATCTGCCAGCGCTGCAGCGTGTCACTGAGTAAGGGTGGCAATTGATCGCGCTCGACGTGCATCTGGCGCAGGGTGTTTTCCTCGCAGCCACTGATATTCAGCAGGCGCTCCCGCAGAACAGCGGGAAGGCGCTGCATCTGCGCACTGCTGCGGCTCAGCACGGTGGCGCGATCCCAAGCCAGTGGCTGGTCAATTTCGGTTTGCCAGGCGCCTGCGGTGTTGTGCCTGAGTGCGGGTTTGTAAGCCTCGGGGCGCGTCGGATGGTCGATGCGATGGGCGCCCGTTTCGGGGTCAAGGCTGACGGCATACAACTTGTCTTCCAGGGCCAGCAGGCTCTTGCCCTGGTGGGTTTGCAGGCCCAGTGCATCGGTTCGGATGTCTTTGGGCAGCGTGCCGGGCCACTCGTAAGGGCGCAGGTCGGGTTTCCAGTAGCGGGTCTTGCCATTGGCCGTTTTCACCGGAATGAAGCGGTCGATGAACTGGACGACATTGGCAGGCAACAGCGCGCGAAACTCGCTGACGGCGATAGCGCCGCCAGCGGCGAAAGTGCCGACCTGCACCATGGACTCTACGACGCCGATCAAATGCGCGAACGCTTCGCGGGGCTGGCCTTCGGCCCAGTCAACGATGCTTTCGAACGTCTCGTCGAGCAGTTGATAGGCCGTGTAGGCAAGCATCAGCTCGCCGAGAAATGGCACGAATGGCAAGGCGACAAACGCGACGAGGTTGAGCAGCGACTGTGCAATGTCCGTGAAGGAATCCCAGAGTGCCCAGCGCGCCTTGCGATCGACCATGGCCGTCGAGACGGCGATGACGCGGGCATCGTTGAGCATCTTGTCGAGCTTGCGCTGGTAGAGGTAAACCCACAGCTCACCCCGGATTGGGGTCGCGACGATCTGCAGAGCAGGCCGCACGGTTGGATGCTCGCGCCAGGTGGGGCGTGGATCGCCGACCGGTACGGGTTGCCAGGTGACGGGGCTGAGCATGGCCCGCAACTGGCCGAAGAAAGCGCCGCGATCGGCATGGTCGATGAAACGGCTGAAGAACACCTGATAGTCCGGATCGCGCAGGCGTTGCGCCAGCTCCTCAGCGAAGGCAGCGGAACTGGCGTATTCCTTGACTGGGTGTTGTGGGTCATCGGGAATGTAAACCACGACTCGCGCTGCTGCGTGTGCAGCCTCAAGATTCGGCGCGAACAGCACGATGCCGGTCAGGCTGACTTTCATCATCGTCAGCGCATGGCAATGCCACGCCTGACGATTGAGGCGCAAATGCTGCAAGCCATCGAGCAGCCCGAGGATCAGGCGATGGACATCGGCCCCCAGCAGCTTTTGCATGTAGGCCATTTGCAGGGCAGCGACCAGGGCGGCTTTGTCACTCGTGCAAACCTGCGGTTGCAGCACGGCTGCGACCAGCGGATTGCTGACGCCCAAATTGTCTTGCAGATAAGTGTTGTAGCGGCGGCCGATATCCAGCTCGCGACACAGGCGGGTGAAGGCAGGGATCGACATCGCCTTGGGGATGTTCGGCAGCACGCTGAACTGACCGTCAGGCGAGGGCTGGCTGACATAACCCGAGGCGGACTCAAAGGCGTCAGCGCTGGTCTCGCTGCTTTCAAAATTGTGCAGCGCGGCGTCCAGCAGCGAGACCGTCCAGGTGCGTGCGGCGCCGGATTTGATGCGCAGCCACGGAACATGGTCGGGCAGGTACAGGCGCAGGAAGGTCTGTCGTACATCCAGATTCAAGCCAAAGCGCTCTGCCAGTTCGGCGCGCAGCAACGGTTCGGCGAACGCTTTGGCATCCTGCAACCGGGCAAGGCTTCGTTCGACGCGGTTGTGTGCGGTCCAGTGCGCGGCATTCAGTGCGCGAAGTTTTGCATGCTCGGTGCGTGATGCCTGTTTGAGGTTGGCGGGCAGTAGCGGACTGGCCCGTTTCAATGCCGCGCGTTTGTGTGCCGCAGCCTGACTCAGCCATGTCGGGATGGCCTGGAGCAGCGGTTGATAGTGTGCGTCCTGCCGGGGTAGCAGCAGTGAGTCGGGCAGTGTCGCGAGGGCAGGTGTGGTTTCTTGAATCATGGGGTGAGGCCGTTTACCTGGAGAAAGGTCCCTAGCAAACACCGGCCGTTGATTCGATGTGCGGTACATATATACCGCACGCCACAAAACTCTCTTGATTAAGATCCCCGGTACGTCTGCGCAAATGGCGGCGTGCAGTTTAAACTGCGCCTTTGCGACGCTATATGTCGCATTGCCGTAAACCCGGGAAAATCCGGGGTTTGCGCTATAAGAAGTTGTCGCTTGGCGGCAAGGCCGGGCTGAAAACTGTCCTTACAATCCCCCCATCGCTCGCCAGTTTCAGGCGGGTGTTCCTCTTCAGGAGACTCCGATGTCCGTTGAGCACGCTGCGGTACAACGCGCCGATTTCGACCAGGTAATGGTTCCCAACTACGCGCCTGCCGCTTTCATTCCGGTGCGTGGCGCCGGTTCCCGCGTCTGGGACCAGAGCGGTCGCGAGCTGATCGACTTCGCCGGCGGGATTGCCGTAAACGTATTGGGCCACGCGCATCCGGCGCTGGTCGGTGCCTTGACCGAGCAAGCGAACAAGCTGTGGCACGTGTCTAACGTGTTCACCAATGAGCCGGCCCTGCGCCTGGCGCACAAGCTGATCGACGCCACGTTCGCCGAGCGCGTGTTCTTCTGCAACTCGGGCGCCGAAGCCAACGAGGCCGCGTTCAAGCTGGCCCGTCGCGTGGCGTTCGACCGTTTCGGCAGCGAAAAATACGAGATCATCGCCGCGCTCAACAGCTTCCACGGTCGTACCCTGTTCACCGTTAACGTCGGTGGCCAGTCGAAGTACTCCGACGGTTTCGGTCCGAAAATCACCGGCATCACTCACGTCCCTTACAACGATCTGGCCGCGCTGAAAGCGGCGGTGTCCGACAAGACCTGTGCGGTCGTGCTCGAACCGATCCAGGGCGAGGGCGGTGTGCTGCCGGCCGAACTGGCTTACCTGCAAGGTGCCCGCGAACTGTGCGACGCGCACAACGCGCTGCTGGTGTTCGACGAAGTGCAGACCGGCATGGGCCGTACTGGCCACCTGTTCGCCTATCAGCATTACGGCGTGACTCCGGACATCCTGACCAGCGCCAAGAGCCTGGGCGGCGGTTTCCCGATCGCCGCGATGCTGACCACCGAAGCGCTGGCCAAACACCTGGTCGTCGGTACCCACGGCACCACTTATGGCGGCAACCCGCTGGCGTGCGCCGTCGCCGAAGCGGTGATCGACGTGATCAACACCCCCGAGGTGCTGAGCGGCGTCAACGCCAAGCACGACAAATTCAAGACCCGTCTGCAGCAGATCGGCGAGAAGTACGGCCTGTTCACTCAGGTGCGTGGCCTCGGTCTGTTGATCGGTTGCGTGCTGAGCGATGCCTGGAAAGGCAAGGCCAAGGACATCTTCAACGCCGCTGAAAAAGAAGGCCTGATGATTCTGCAGGCCGGCCCGGACGTGATCCGTTTCGCCCCGAGCCTGGTGGTGGAAGACGCCGATATCGATGCCGGTCTGGACCGCTTCGAACGCGCCGCGGCAACACTGACGCAAGCCTGATTGACCCTTCGGCGCCCGAGGATTCGGGCGTCGATCAAAATTTTATGCCGAACCCGATCCACTGTAGGAGTGAGCCTGCTCGCGATTGCGGTCTGTCAGAAACCAATGAGTCGACTGACATACCGCAATCGCGAGCAGGCTCACTCCTACAAGGTCCGGTGTTTTTTCTTCTGTAAATTTATAAGAGAAAGGAGTGACACCATGCTGGTGATGCGCCCTGCGCAAATGGCTGATCTGGGCGAGGTACAGCGTCTGGCTGCGGACAGTCCGATTGGTGTCACTTCCTTGCCGGATGACGTGGAACGTCTGAGCGACAAGATCGCCGCGAGCGAAGCCTCGTTCGCCGCCGAAGTGAGTTTCAACGGGGAGGAGAGCTACTTTTTCGTCCTCGAAGACTCCGCCACCGGCAAACTGGTCGGCTGCTCGGCCATCGTTGCCTCGGCCGGTTACTCCGAGCCGTTCTACAGCTTCCGCAACGAGACCTTCGTCCACGCCTCCCGCGAGCTGAAGATCCACAACAAGATCCACGTGCTCTCGCAATGCCACGACCTGACCGGCAACAGCTTGCTGACCAGTTTCTACGTGCAGCGTGAGCTGGTGGGGTCGCCGTGGGCCGAGCTCAACTCCCGTGGTCGCCTGCTGTTCGTCGCCAGCCACCCGGAACGTTTCGCCGATTCGGTGGTGACCGAGATCGTCGGTTACAGCGACGAAAACGGTGACTCGCCATTCTGGGACGCGATCGGGCGCAACTTCTTCGACCTCAACTACGCCGAGGCCGAACGCCTGTGTGGCCTGAAGAGCCGCACGTTCCTCGCCGAACTGATGCCGCATTACCCGATCTACGTGCCGCTGCTGCCGGATTCCGCTCAAGAAGCGATGGGCCAGGTGCACCCGCGTGCGCAGATCACTTTCGACATCCTGATGCGCGAAGGCTTCGAGACCGATCACTACATCGACATTTTCGACGGTGGCCCGACCCTGCATGCGCGTGTTTCGGGGATCCGTTCGATCGCCCAGAGCCGTGTGGTGCCAGTGAAGATCGGCGAGCCGGTGAAAGGCGCCGGGCGCCAGTATCTGGTGGCCAACGCGCAGTTGCAGGATTACCGCGCGGTGCTGCTGGAACTCGATTACGCGCCGGGCAAACCGGTGACCCTGGATCTGGAAGCAGCCGAAGCCCTGGGCGTCGGTGAAGGTGCCAGCGTGCGCCTGGTGGCGGTTTAACGCCTTAGCGAGTTTCACGGGTGGCGAAGGCGGCCCGTTTGAGGAGATAGCATGATTGTTCGTCCCGTACGCAGCAGCGATTTATCCGCGCTGATCGACCTGGCCCGCAGCACCGGCACCGGCCTGACCACCTTGCCGGCCAACGAAGAGCGCCTGACCCATCGGGTCGGCTGGGCCGAGAAGACCTTTCGCGGCGAAGCCGGCCGTGGCGATGCGGACTACCTGTTCGTGCTCGAAGACGACAACGGTCGCGTGGTGGGGATTTCCGCCATCGCCGGCGCGGTCGGTCTGCGTGAGCCGTGGTACAACTTCCGCGTCGGCCTGACCGTCAGCGCCTCGCAAGAGCTGAACATCTATCGCGAGATTCCGACGCTGTTCCTCGCCAACGACCTGACCGGCAACTCCGAGCTGTGCTCGCTGTTCCTGCATGCCGATTACCGCACCGGTCTGAACGGCCGCATGCTGTCCAAGGCGCGCATGCTGTTCATCGCCGAGTTCCCTGAGCTGTTCGGCAACAAGATCATCGCCGAGATGCGCGGCGTCTCCGATGAGGCCGGTCGTTCGCCGTTCTGGGAAAGCCTGGGTCGGCACTTCTTCAAGATGGAATTCAGTCAGGCCGATTACCTGACCGGCGTTGGCAACAAGGCGTTCATCGCCGAACTGATGCCGAAATTCCCGCTGTACACCTGCTTCCTGTCGCCGGATGCGCGCAACGTCATTGGCCAGGTACACCCGGACACCGAGCCGGCGCTGGCGATGCTCAAGAGCGAAGGTTTCAGCTATCAGGGTTACGTCGACATCTTCGACGCCGGCCCGGCCATCGAATGCGAAACCAGCAAGATCCGCGCAGTCCGCGACAGCGAAGCGCTGGTGCTGGCGATCGGTACACCGGGCGATGACGCCACGCCGTTCATCATCCATAACCGCAAGCGCGAAGACTGCCGCATCACCGCTGCCCCGGCCCGCCTGGCCGCCGGCACGCTGGTGGTCGATCCGCTGACCGCCAAACGTCTTCAACTCAACGCCGGCGATCAAGTGCGCGCCGTGGCGTTGTCTGCTGCTCGGGAGTCGAAATAATGAATTCGCTATACATCGCAGGTGAATGGCTGGCCGGTCAGGGCGAAGCCTTTCAGTCGCTGAACCCGGTGACCCAGCAAGTGCTGTGGTCGGGGGAGGGCGCGACTGCCGCTCAGGTCGAGTCGGCCGTGCAGGCTGCGCGTCAGGCCTTTCCGGGTTGGGCGCGGCGTTCGCTGGACGAGCGCATCAGCGTGCTCGAGGCCTTCGCCGCCGCCCTGAAAAACCACAGTGACGAACTGGCCCGCACCATCGGTGAGGAAACCGGCAAACCGTTGTGGGAAGCCGCGACCGAAGTTACCAGCATGGTCAACAAGATCGCGATCTCGGTGCAGAGCTACCGCGAACGTACCGGCGAGAAGAGCGGCCCGCTGGGCGACGCCACCGCCGTGCTGCGCCACAAGCCACATGGTGTGGTGGCGGTATTCGGCCCTTACAACTTCCCCGGCCATTTGCCGAACGGCCACATCGTGCCGGCGCTGCTGGCCGGTAACAGCGTGCTGTTCAAGCCAAGCGAGCTGACGCCGAAAGTCGCCGAGCTGACGGTCAAGTGCTGGATCGAAGCCGGTCTGCCGGCCGGCGTGTTGAACCTGTTGCAAGGCGCTCGCGAAACCGGTATCGCCCTGGCGGCGAACCCGGGCATCGATGGCTTGTTCTTCACCGGTTCGAGCCGCACCGGCAATCACCTGCATCAGCAGTTCGCCGGGCGTCCGGACAAGATTCTTGCTTTGGAAATGGGCGGCAACAACCCGCTGGTGGTTGATCAGGTGGGTGATCTGGACGCGGCGGTGTACACGATCATTCAGTCGGCGTTCATCTCCGCCGGTCAGCGCTGCACGTGTGCGCGCCGGTTGCTGGTGCCGCAAGGCGCATGGGGCGACAGCCTGCTCAAGCGTCTGGTGGAAGTCAGCGCAACGATTGAAGTCGGTGCGTTCGATCAACAGCCGGCGCCATTCATGGGCTCGGTGATTTCCCTTGGCGCGGCGAAAGCGCTGATGGATGCCCAGCAACACCTGCTGGCCAATGGCGCGGTGTCGCTGCTGGCGATGACTCAGCCGCAAGCGCAGTCGGCCTTGCTGACCCCGGGCATTCTGGATGTGACCGCCGTGGCTGAGC
Source organism: Pseudomonas sp. AM14(2022) (assembly GCF_036346455.1). Taxonomy (NCBI): domain Bacteria; kingdom Pseudomonadati; phylum Pseudomonadota; class Gammaproteobacteria; order Pseudomonadales; family Pseudomonadaceae; genus Pseudomonas; species Pseudomonas sp. AM14(2022). The sequence continues at coordinate 397,272 of NZ_JAOTNY010000004.1, read as the reverse complement.
GTCCAGACGAAGAACTGTTCGGCCCGTTGCTGCAAGTGATTCGCTACGCCGATTTCGCTGCGGCGATCGCTGAGGCCAACGACACCGCTTATGGCCTGGCGGCTGGTTTGCTGTCGGATTCCGAAGATCGTTATCAGCAGTTCTGGCTGGAAAGCCGCGCCGGTATCGTCAACTGGAACAAACAGCTGACCGGTGCCGCGAGCAGCGCGCCGTTCGGCGGTGTTGGCGCTTCGGGCAACCATCGCGCCAGCGCCTACTACGCGGCGGACTACTGCGCGTACCCGGTGGCCTCGCTGGAAACCCCAAATCTGGTGTTGCCTGCGGCCCTGACGCCTGGCGTGAAAATGGCGTAACGGCCATCGCGAGCAGGCTCACTCCTACAGGATTTGTGTCGTACACAGCATGTGTGAACACCGCCAAACCTGTAGGAGTGAGCCTGCTCGCGATAGCCGCGACGCGGTCTGACTGAATTGTTACTTGAAGCCTATAACAACAGATTCTCGTGGAGCCTCGCTGATGAAATCCTATGAAGTCAATTTTGACGGTCTAGTGGGGCCGACCCATAACTACGGTGGTCTGTCCTACGGCAACGTTGCGTCCCAGAGCAACAGCCAGCAATCCTCGAATCCGAAGGAAGCGGCGCTGCAAGGTCTGGCGAAAATGAAAGCGCTGATGGAAATGGGCTTTCAGCAAGGCGTGCTGGCGCCGCAGGAGCGTCCGGACGTGGCCGCGTTGCGCCGTCTGGGTTTCAGCGGCACCGACGCGCAAGTGATCGAGCGTGCAGCGAAGGAAGCCATGCCGTTGCTGGTTGCCAGTTGCTCGGCATCGAGCATGTGGGTGGCCAACGCCGCCACCGTCAGCCCGAGTGCCGACACCGCTGACGGTCGCGTGCATTTCACCGCCGCCAACCTCAACTGCAAATACCACCGCAGCATCGAACACCCGACCACCAGCCGCGTGCTCGGTGCGATGTTCGCCGATCAGCAGCACTTCGCCCATCACGCCGCGTTGCCGGCGGTGGCGCAGTTCGGTGACGAAGGCGCAGCCAACCACACGCGTTTCTGTCGTGAGTACGGCGAGGCCGGTGTCGAGTTCTTCGTGTTCGGTCGCAGTGCCTTCGACACCCGTTACCCGGCGCCGCAGAAGTACCCGGCGCGCCAGACTCTGGAAGCCTCGCAAGCGGTGGCGCGTCTGCACGGTCTGCGTGACGAAGGCGTGGTTTACGCGCAGCAGAATCCGGCGGTGATCGATCAGGGCGTGTTCCACAACGACGTGATCGCGGTGGGTAACGGCGAGGTGCTGTTCTATCACGAGGACGCGTTCCTCGACACCGAACAGATGCTGGCCGAGTTGCAGGGCAAACTGGCCAAGGTCGGCGGCAAGTTCCAGTCGGTCTGCGTGCCGCGTTCGGCGGTCACCGTGGACGATGCGGTGCGCTCCTACCTGTTCAACAGCCAGCTGCTGTCGCGTCCGGATGGCTCGATGCTGCTGATCGTGCCGGAAGAATGCCGTGGCAACGAGCGCGTGTGGAACTACCTGCAAGGTCTGACCAGCTCCGGCGGGCTGATCCGCGAAGTCAAAGTCTTCGACCTCAAGCAAAGCATGCAGAACGGCGGTGGCCCGGCGTGCCTGCGACTGCGCGTCGCGCTCAACGAAACCGAGCTGGCGGCCGTCAACCCAGGGGTTATCATGACGGCCCCGTTGTACGGTTCGTTGACCGCATGGGTTGAAAAGCACTACCGCGACCGCCTGAGCGAAACCGATCTGGCGGACCCGCAGTTGCTGCTTGAATGCCGGACGGCACTGGATGAACTGACGCAAATCCTTAAACTGGGCGCGGTTTATCCATTCCAGATCAATTGATGGCCGGCGCGTTGCCTGAACGCGGCGCGCGGCTTGTCTCCCCAAGAGAGTAAAAACATGAGCGATTCCCTGCAGCTGATCCTTGAAGACACCGACGGCACGCAACTGCAAACCTCGTGCACCCGCGTCGCGGTCATGTGGCAAGGCAAAGAGCTGTGGATCCAGCAGGACGGCCGTGGCCAACTGCTGATCGGCGTGGACGTTGAAGAAGGTGACGAAGAGTACGCCAACCTGCTGCTGCGCCCATTGGCGACTAATCTGGTAAGTCTGCAACTGGAAATGGAACCGGCTGAAGTCGGCGACGACGAAGACCACGTGCACGGCCCGGATTGCAACCACGATCACTAAGGAAACCGCTCTATGCTCGCCCTCGGCAAACTGCTTGAACTGACCCTCGCCGGCCGCGAACCGGCGGAGAAGACTCAACTGACTGTCGAAGGCGTGCGCATGCGCTGGTTGAGCGAGGGTGCGCTGGAAGTCCGGCCGCCCGAAGCGCGCGACAATGGCCTGGACCTGCTGCTGTCGGCAGGTATCCACGGCAATGAAACAGCGCCGATCGAGTTGCTCGATCGGCTGCTGCATGACATCGCTCGCGGCGATCTGAAGCCGCGTGCACGCATTCTGTTTCTGTTCGGTAACCCGGAAGCGATCCGCAAGGGCGAGCGCTTCGTCGAGCAGGATGTCAACCGGCTGTTCAACGGCCGGCATGAACAAACCAGCGGTTCCGAAGCCATCCGCGCCTGTGAGCTGGAACGGCTGGCGGCGAGCTTCTTCAGCCTGCCGGATCGGCAGCGACTGCACTACGACCTGCACACCGCCATTCGTGGTTCGAAGATCGAGCAGTTCGCGCTGTATCCGTGGAAGGAAGGTCGCCAGCATTCGCGCCGCGAACTGGCGCGTCTGCGCGCCGCCGGGATGGAAGCGGTGCTGCTGCAGAACAAGCCGTCGATCGTGTTCAGTTCCTACACCTACGACAAGCTCGGTGCCGAGGCTTTCACCCTGGAACTGGGCAAGGCGCGGCCGTTCGGGCAGAACGAAGGGGTGGATGTTTCACGTCTGGAAACTCGTCTGAAGCAGATCATCGAAGGCAATGAGCCGGATCTGGCAGCAGAGGGACTGGATGGTTTGCAGCTGTTCAGCGTCGCCCGGGAAATCATCAAGCACAGCGATGCGTTCCGCCTGAACCTGCCAGCGGACATCGAGAACTTTTCTGAATTGGATGTGGGTTATGTGCTGGCCGAAGATCTGGCCAATACCCGCTGGGTCATCGAGGAAGAGGGCGCGCGCATCATCTTCCCTAATCCCAAGGTCAAGAACGGCTTGCGTGCGGGCATCCTGATCGTGCCGGCCACCGACGAACACTTATCCTGAGAACACTTCAGACCCCATGTGGGAGCGGGCTTGCTCGCGAAAGCGGTGTATCAGTGACGAATCTGTGTGCTGACACACCGCTTTCGCGAGCAAGCCCGCTCCCACATTTAGATTTGAGTGAGGTTTGGGGTCGCGCTCGACCCAGACAGACTCAGACCGCTACAGCTCGCGGCTCACTGCGACGCAACGCACGAACCTTCTGCAGCGTATCCGCGCAAGTCCGCGCCGCTTCCTGACCCTTGTGCACGAAGTGCTCGAAGAAGAATTTCTGATGCTCTTCACCGGCATGGAAGTGATGCGGGGTCAGGGACACCGAGAACACTGGCACTTCGGTTTCCAGTTGCACCTGCATCAGGCCGCTGACCACTGACTGGGCGACGAATTCGTGACGATAGATGCCGCCATCCACGACCAGAGCGGCCGCGACGATGCCGGCATAACGGCCAGTTTTGGCCAGCAACTTGGCGTGCAGGGGCATTTCAAAGGCGCCGCCGACTTCGAAGAAGTCGATGTCCGATTCCTGATAACCCTGAGCCAGAATTTCGGCGACGAAGCCTTTACGGCTCTGGTCGACGATTTCCTTGTGCCAGCAGGCCTGGATGAACGCAACGCGCTCGCCGTGAGGGTGTTTGGTTTTGCTGTCGATAGCGGTGGGTTGCATGTTCTGACTCCTGTTTGTGTGAAAAACAGGGCGTTATGAATTGAAAGGGATTCAAGGGTACGCACGAGCACACAAGCGCGCGGGCGGCCCATTGGCGTCAATCCCGTTCTCTCTTCATCCGGACTATGACCGTCGGCCCCGGAATCACACCGGGTCTGCTGACCTTGTCGCCGATCACAGCCTTTGCCGTGTTCGTCGCCAAGCGCTCGCGGGCTATGCGCATTGCGCGCAATTACCGCCGGTGGGGAATTGCACCCCGCCCTGAGAACGTTTTTGCCGCCCTTTCTCGGGCGGCGCAGCGTTTTTATCACATATTTTCCGGCCTTGCACAGAACCTGTGGGAGCGAGCCTGCTCGCGAAAGCAATGTGTCAGTCAGCAGATGTGTCACTGACAGACCGCCTTCGCGAGCAAGCCCGCTCCCACATTGGGTTGCGTCCTTTCAAGGAGTAATGTGCTTTTTCTCACTCAAGGGTTGATTAATCGGCGCCATGACCGCAGTAATTCACCTTCGAAAAGGGATTTCCCCTGCTGATCAGAGGCCAGGTTCATGAGCGTTATCGATCTTCGCAGCGACACCGTCACCCAACCGACTCCTGCCATGCTCGACGCAATGACTGCGGCGGCTACCGGTGACGACGTGTACGGCGAAGATCCGACGGTCAATCGTCTGGAGGCGGAACTGGCAAGTCGCCTGGGGTTCGCCGCTGCGCTGTTTGTGCCGACTGGCACCATGAGCAATCTGCTGGGCCTGATGGCGCATTGCGAACGTGGCGACGAATACATCGTCGGCCAGCAGGCGCACACCTATAAATACGAGGGCGGTGGCGCGGCGGTGCTCGGCTCGATCCAGCCGCAGCCGCTGGAGGTGCAGGCCGACGGTTCGCTGGATCTGGATCAGGTCGCGGCAGCGATCAAGCCGGATGACTTCCATTTCGCCCGTACCCGACTGCTGGCGCTGGAAAACACCATGCAGGGCAAAGTGTTGTCGCTGGAGTATCTGGCCCGCGCCCGCCGCTTCACTCAGGATAAAGGCTTGCAACTGCACCTCGACGGCGCGCGCCTTTACAACGCCGCGGTCAAGCTGGGCGTCGATGCACGGGAAATCACTCAGTACTTTGATTCGGTGTCGGTGTGCCTGTCCAAAGGCCTTGGCGCGCCGGTGGGTTCGGTGCTGTGCGGTTCAGCCGAGTTGATCGGCAAGGCCCGCCGCCTGCGCAAAATGGTCGGCGGCGGCATGCGTCAGGCCGGTTTGCTCGCGGCGGCGGGGCTGTACGCGCTGGATCACCACGTTGAGCGCCTGGCGGATGACCATGCCAACGCCCGGTTTTTGGCCGAAGGCTTGCGCGAGGCCGGGTTCAGCGTCGAGCCGGTGCAGACCAACATGGTCTACGTGCAAATGGGCGATCAGTCCGAAGCGCTCAAGGTGTTTGCCGCCGAACGCGGGATCAAGTTGAGCGCCGCCGCGCGCTTGCGCATGGTCACGCACATGGACGTCAGTCGCTCGCAAATCGAGCAAGTGATCGCGACATTCGTCGAGTTTTCGCGCAAGTGACAGCGTTAGCCGTCCAATTGACCGTTACTATCGTATAAACACGCTGTACCCCGCGCGAAGGGCCGATATAATGCGGCCCTTTGCCGTCGTTTCGTCTGTTGACGTTTCGTACAGGCCTTTGGCCGCAGCCTCCGTGGAAGAACCTAATGAAAAGCGCAGAAATCCGTGAAGCCTTCCTTCGCTTCTTCGAAGAGCAAGGCCACACCCGTGTAGCCTCCAGCTCTTTGATTCCGGGCAACGACCCAACCCTGCTGTTCACCAACGCGGGGATGAACCAGTTCAAGGACTGCTTCCTGGGCCAGGAAAAGCGCGCGTACACCCGCGCAACCAGCAGCCAGAAGTGCGTGCGTGCCGGTGGCAAGAACAGCGACCTGGAAAACGTCGGTTATACCGCTCGTCACCACACCTTCTTCGAAATGCTCGGTAACTTCAGCTTCGGTGACTATTTCAAGCACGACGCGATTACCTTCGCCTGGACCTTCCTGACCGGCGTCCTGAAACTGCCGAAGGAAAAACTCTGGGTCACCGTCTACGCCTCCGACGACGAAGCGTATGACATCTGGACCAAAGAGATCGGTGTGCCGGTCGAGCGCATGATCCGCATCGGCGACAACAAAGGCGCGCCGTACGCGTCCGACAACTTCTGGACCATGGGCGATACCGGCCCGTGCGGCCCGTGCACCGAGATTTTCTACGATCACGGCGACCACATCTGGGGCGGCCCACCGGGTTCGCCGGAAGAAGACGGCGACCGTTACATCGAGATCTGGAACAACGTGTTCATGCAGTTCAACCGCACCGCCGATGGCGTGTTGCATCCGTTGCCAGCGCCGTCGGTCGACACCGGCATGGGCCTGGAGCGGATCAGTGCGGTGATGCAGCACGTCAATTCCAACTACGACATTGACCTGTTCAAGAACTTGCTGAAGGCTTCGGCCGAAGCGATCGGTTGCGAAAACGGCGATCAGTCGTCGCTGAAAGTGGTGTCCGACCACATTCGTTCGTGCGGTTTCCTGATCGCCGACGGCGTGCTGCCGTCCAACGAAGGCCGTGGCTACGTGCTGCGCCGGATCATTCGTCGCGCCTGCCGTCACGGCAACAAGCTGGGCGCTACCGGCAGCTTCTTCTACAAGATCGTCGCTGCGCTGGTCGCCGAGATGGGCGAAGCCTTCCCGGAACTGAAGAAGCAGCAGAGCAACATCGAGCGCGTACTGAAGGCCGAAGAAGAGCAGTTCTCCAAGACCCTGGAGCACGGCTTGAAGATTCTCGAACAGGATCTGCTGGAACTCAAAGGCACCGTGGTGCCGGGCGACGTAGTGTTCAAACTCTACGACACCTACGGTTTCCCGATGGACCTGACCGCCGACATCGCTCGCGAGCGCGGCCTGACCGTCGACGAAGTCGGCTTCGAGCGTGAAATGGAAGCCCAGCGTGTTCGTGCGCGTTCCGCCAGCTCGTTCGGTCTGGACTACAACACCCTGGTCAAGGTTGATGTGGCCACCGAGTTCACCGGTTACAAAGACACCAGCGGTTCGGCAAAAATCGTCGCTATCTATAAAGATGGCCAGTCGGTCGACGTCTTGAATGAAGGCGAAGAGGCGGTGATCGTACTGAACCAGACGCCGTTCTACGCTGAATCCGGCGGCCAGATCGGCGACTGCGGTTTCCTCCAGGCGGGCAACGCGCGTTTCGACGTCCGTGATACCACCAAGACCGGCGGCGCCTTCCTGCACCACGGCGTGCTGGATTCCGGCAGCCTGACCATCGGTGCGCCAGTGGAAACCCACGTCGATGCCGAGGTGCGTCACGCGACCTCGCTGAATCACTCCGCGACTCACTTGCTGCACGCTGCATTGCGTCAGGTGTTGGGCGAGCACGTTCAGCAGAAGGGTTCGTTGGTGGATAGCCAGCGTCTGCGCTTCGACTTCAGCCACTTTGAAGCGATCAAGCCGGAGCAGATCAAGGCGCTGGAAGACATCGTCAACGCCGAGATCCGCAAGAACTCCGCGGTTGAAACCGAAGAAACCGACATCGAGACCGCCAAGCAGAAAGGCGCGATGGCGCTGTTCGGCGAGAAGTACGGCGACAACGTGCGCGTGCTGAGCATGGGCGGCGATTTCTCCGTCGAGCTGTGTGGCGGTATCCACGCCAACCGTACCGGCGACATCGGCCTGCTGAAGATCATCAGCGAAGGCGGTGTGGCATCGGGCGTGCGTCGTATCGAGGCAGTCACCGGTGCTGCGGCGCTGGCCTACTTGAACGCTGCAGAAGAACAACTCAAGGAAGCGGCCAACCTGGTCAAGGGCAGCCGCGACAATCTGATCGACAAGCTGTCGGCCGTGCTGGAGCGCAACCGCGCGCTGGAAAAGCAACTCGAGCAGTTGCAGGCCAAGGCCGCCAGCGCCGCGGGCGACGATCTGTCGAACTCGGCAGTCGACGTCAAGGGCGTGAAGGTTCTGGCCGCACGTCTGGATGGTCAGGACGGCAAGGCGCTGCTGGCGCTGGTCGATCAGCTGAAAAACAAACTCGGCCGCGCAGTGATCCTGCTCGGCAGTGTCCATGAGGAAAAGGTCGTACTGGTTGCAGGCGTAACCAAAGACCTGACTGGCCAACTCAAAGCCGGTGATTTGATGAAACAGGCTGCTGCGGCAGTGGGCGGGAAGGGCGGTGGTCGTCCGGACATGGCGCAGGGCGGCGGTGTTGACGCCGGCGCACTGGATGGCGCGCTGGCGCTGACCGTTCCATTTGTCGAGCAGGGTTTATAAGACGGCCCGCCGGGCCCGCAGTCTAGTGGCGGGCCCGGCGGCTGTTCGAGTGATTATTGGGCGCCCTTCATGGGCAGAGGCGGCTTTGAAATGGCTTTGATCGTACAGAAATTTGGAGGCACCTCGGTCGGCACTGTCGAGAGAATCGAGCAGGTCGCCGACAAGGTTAAGAAATTCCGCGATGCCGGCGATGACCTGGTGGTTGTGCTGTCTGCAATGAGCGGCGAAACCAACCGTCTGATCGATCTGGCCAAGCAAATCAGTGGCGACGTGCAACCGGTTCCGCGTGAACTGGATGTGATCGTTTCCACCGGTGAGCAGGTGACGATTGCCCTGTTGGCCATGGCGCTGATCAAGCGCGGTGTGCCAGCGGTGTCGTACACCGGTAATCAGGTGCGGATCCTGACGGACAGTGCGCACAATAAAGCGCGTATCTTGCAGATTGATGACCAGAAGATTCGCGGTGATCTGAAAGCAGGTCGCGTGGTGGTTGTCGCCGGTTTCCAGGGCGTCGACGAGCACGGCAACATCACCACCCTCGGCCGTGGCGGTTCCGATACCACAGGCGTGGCACTGGCGGCTGCATTGAAGGCTGACGAGTGCCAGATCTACACCGACGTCGATGGTGTCTACACCACTGACCCGCGCGTGGTGCCGGTCGCTCAGCGTCTGGACAAGATCACCTTCGAAGAGATGCTGGAAATGGCCAGCCTCGGTTCCAAGGTGCTGCAGATCCGTGCGGTGGAATTCGCCGGCAAGTACAACGTTCCGCTGCGCGTACTGCACAGCTTCAAGGAGGGTCCGGGCACCCTCATTACTATTGATGAAGAGGAAACCATGGAACAGCCGATCATTTCCGGCATCGCTTTCAACCGCGATGAAGCCAAGCTGACCATCCGTGGCGTGCCAGACACCCCGGGCGTGGCGTTCAAGATTCTCGGCCCGATCAGTGCCGCGAACATCGAAGTCGACATGATCGTGCAGAACGTCGCGCACGATAACACCACCGACTTCACCTTCACCGTGCACCGCAACGACTACCAGGCCGCACAGACCGTGCTGGAAAACACCGCTCGCGAGATCGGTGCCCGGGAAGTGGTGGGTGATACCAAGATTGCCAAGGTCTCGATCGTCGGCGTCGGCATGCGTTCCCACGCAGGCGTGGCCAGCCGCATGTTTGAATCCCTGGCCAAGGAAAGCATCAATATCCAGATGATCTCGACGTCGGAAATCAAGGTTTCCGTGGTGATCGAAGAGAAGTACCTGGAACTGGCCGTGCGCGCCCTGCACACGGCTTTCGAACTGGACGCTCCGGCCCGTCAGGGCGAGTAATCCGGTCACCTGAAGGGCGCGGTCTGACCGCGCCCTTTATTTTTTGAATGGCGCGAGCCCTGAACTGTTCTTTTGCTCGCGCTGGTCAATACTCAGGCATGTAGGGCTACGATCGCTCCGGTTGTAGGTCGGGTGCCTTTTTTTTGCAGACTGTTGTCCCTGAAATGAAATGCGTGAGGAGAAAGGTATGCTGATTCTGACTCGTCGGTGCGCAGAAAGCCTGATTATCGGTGATGGCGAAATCACCGTGACCGTGCTCGGCGTCAAAGGAAATCAAGTGCGCATCGGCGTCAACGCCCCGAAAGAGGTTGCCGTGCACCGTGAGGAAATTTACCTGCGTATAAAGAAAGAGAAGGACGAAGAACCAAGCCATTAATTTTTATCGATTTTTATGTTTGCAAACGGGGAAGAAGGTGGTTAATATACGCCCCGTGTTGCGGAGAGCTGGCCGAGTGGCCGAAGGCGCTCCCCTGCTAAGGGAGTACACCTCAAAAGGGTGTCGGGGGTTCGAATCCCCCGTTCTCCGCCATTATTTGCTTAGTACGTTGTAATCTGGCTTTTTCTGTAAGTTGTTGAATTTATTAGAAAAAGTGGTTGGAATAGAGATTAGACGGGCTATAATGCGGCGCAACAAATGCACTCGTAGCTCAGCTGGATAGAGTACTCGGCTACGAACCGAGCGGTCACAGGTTCGAATCCTGTCGAGTGCACCATTTAAGAGTTGTTTATAGCGATATAAAGAACTCGGCTTCAGCCAGTTGTGGTCTGGTTTAAAAACACAAATGCACTCGTAGCTCAGCTGGATAGAGTACTCGGCTACGAACCGAGCGGTCACAGGTTCGAATCCTGTCGAGTGCACCATTTAAGAGTCGTTTGTAGCAATACAGGCAACTCGGCTTCAACCAGTTGTGATCTGGTCTAAAAACACAAAATGCACTCGTAGCTCAGCTGGATAGAGTACTCGGCTACGAACCGAGCGGTCACAGGTTCGAATCCTGTCGAGTGCACCATATTCAAGAAGCCCGCGTTTAACGCGGGCTTTTTGTTGCCTGCGATTTGGCTTTTCCTTTCACGCATCCCTTCTCGTCAAAATCGACTTGAGCACTTCGGCCTCTTTTCAGGTCATAGCGATAGCTAGTCGTCGACGTTCGAATATTCACCTTGTCCGGTTTGCCGAGCGCGCTCTCGACATCCTGTTGGCTCATGCCGGCAATCACTCGTTGATTGATGATTGCTGCGCGGCGCTGCCTGGCATCGATCAGGTTGCCGCATTTGTCCGCCAGGCGGCCAACGATGCCCGGTTCACGTCCCCTGATTGTCATACCGGATATTTCCTCATGGTTGTGTTCCGGCATGATCGGTACGACGGATCCGGGCGAGTAAGGGTGAACCTGTTGCTCTGAAAGCTGCTCGTCGCTCGCACAGCTCAGGGTCGTGAAGGTGATGCCGCCGTCGGCAGCCTCGCAGCGGTGAAGGGTGGTGGCGGCTCCGGCGGGTGGCAGGCAGAGCAGGCTGGCGACTACAAAAAGGCATGTTCTGGATAGCATTCGACGTCCTCCATGACGGTCTACGCTCAAGGGTAGCCGCTACATTTTTCAACGCCGGTGTGTTTTCTTTTCAAGATGAGTCGTCGCATCTGCACGGGTCAGGACAGCGCTCAACTTTGTCGCGCAAGCACTTGTTTCGACCGCGATTTTTTAACGTTTAAAACCGTCAGGCGGTGTATCATTGCGCCCGTCAGCCCCGCCGGGGCTTATGGAAAACCTCCATGGACTTACCCAGTAGTTACTCAGTAGCCCGTTTCACCAATCATGAATTGACTGATTGATCCTTCCGGCGTGCCCCGCTGCTGGGAGTGGAGTTCGCCTATGTCCGAAATCGAAGTAAAGAAAACCCAGGAAAGCCTGCAGGATCGCCTGGCTCAGGTCGTTGAGCTGCTGCAGCGCCAGAAGGTCGTCGAAGACCTGACTCATCGCCAGGAAGGCGCGCACCACGACCGGGTCGAGAACCTGGTTCACCGGCAGAACCTCGTCGAGCTGCAACGCAAACTCGATGATCTGCACTCCGCCGACGTTGCCTACATCCTTGAAGCCTTGCCGCTGGACGATCGTCTGACGCTCTGGCAACTGGTCAAGGCTGATCGCGACGGCGACATTCTTCTCGAAGTATCCGATTCCGTTCGTGAAACGCTGATCGCCGACATGGACGATCACGAGCTCCTGGCTGCGGCCAAGGACATGGACGCCGACGAACTTGCTGACCTGGCCTCCGAGCTGCCGCGAGACGTCGTCCATGAGCTGATGGAGACGCTCGACCAGCAACAACGCGAGCGCGTGCGTTCGGCCTTGTCCTATGACGAGGAGCAGGTCGGTGCGCTGATGGACTTCGAGATGGTGACGATCCGTGAGGATGTCAGCCTCGAAGTGGTTCTGCGTTACCTGCGTCGGCTCAAAGAGCTGCCGGGCCATACCGACAAACTGTTCGTGGTCGATTACGACGGCGTGCTCAAGGGCGTGCTGCCGATCAAGCGTCTGTTGGTCAACGACCCGGAGAAGCAGGTTTCTGAAGTCATGGCCAGCGATCCGGTGAGTTTTCACCCGGACGAAGACGCCTATGACGCGGCTCAGGCGTTCGAGCGTTACGACTTGATCTCGGCCCCGGTGGTCGACAAGAACGGCAAGCTGATCGGCCGTCTGACCATCGACGAAATGGTCGACCTGATTCGTGAAGAGAGTGAAAGCGAAGTCCTCAACATGGCGGGTCTGCGCGAAGAGGAAGACATCTTCGCCTCCGTCTGGAAATCCCTGCGCAACCGTTGGGCGTGGCTGGCGATCAACCTGATCACTGCCTTTGTCGCGTCGCGGGTGATCGGTCTGTTCGAAGGCTCGATCGAGAAGCTGGTGGCGCTGGCGGCGCTGATGCCGATCGTGGCGGGTATCGGCGGCAACTCCGGTAACCAGACGATCACCATGATCGTGCGTGCCATGGCGCTTGACCAGGTCAGCACCGGCAACACCTCGCGTCTGATGCGCAAGGAGCTGGCGGTGGCGTTGATCAACGGTCTGGTCTGGGGCGGGGTGATCGGTGTGGTCGCCTACCTGCTTTACGGCAGTTGGTCGCTGGGCGTGGTGATGACGGCGGCGATGACCCTCAACCTGCTGCTCGCGGCGCTGATGGGGGTGTTGATCCCGATGACGCTGGCCAAAATGGGTCGCGACCCGGCGATGGGCGCCAGTGTGATGATCACGGCCATGACCGACAGCGGTGGCTTCTTCATCTTCCTGGGGTTGGCGACGATCTTCCTGCTCTGATTCGCTGCAATGCAAAAGCCCGCCAATTGGCGGGCTTTTTTGTGCCTGTGTAGTTATCTGTAGTGAGGGGATTTATCCCCGATGGGTTGCGCAGCGACCCCGGAAGAGGGCCTGCTGCGCAGTCCGTCGGGGATAAATCCCCTCACCACAAAGTCTGCCTTGGATTGTCGTGATTAAAATCCGGGTAAAAAAAAGCCAGCACTTAAGCTGGCTTGAGATGTTCGATGTAGCTCAGGACGCGTCTGCGGCCATCTCGGCGTCGTGAGCGATCAGCGACACCAGTGCGTTCTGTTGACGGTGTGACAGCTGACGGAAGCGTTGCAGCAGCTCACGCTCGTGCAGCGAAAGCTCCGGGCTGTCCAGGCGCATGCTCAGCTCTTCGCCCAGTGCGCCTTCCTGAATAAGACTCTGCTCAAGGCGCGCAATGATTTCGGAGTTCATGCTGCGATGATGATTGCGAGCCACCTCGGCAATGCGTTCACGCATCCCGTCTGGCAGACGTACGACGAACTTGTCAGCCGTACGGCTGGAATAAATTGCCTGTTTCAATGGGCGCATATATTTAACCGGTTAGTTCAGGGGAGCGGTTCTCGGGATTGGCCGCAGGATGTGTGGTAGGACAAGCATCCGCGCCAAATGGTTCAACCTGAATTGTTAAGAGGCGCGCATCATGCCTCAAAATTGCCAGATCATTGGCGTCAATTCTGTGACAAATATTGAGCTGGGTAAAGGCGTAATGCCAGCACCAATTATCAGAAATGCGGACTGGTTGGAAAACTTTGCCTTGGTCCGCATCAATGACCGCTTCCGGGTGCACATCTGTTGATGTCCGAAGACGTCAGAACGTGCATGCTATGCGGCTTTCAATCCTTGTTCCTTACCTGTACAGGATAGTGGCAATTTGCCGATTTACTAGGGCAAACACCCGTTGGAGGGCGTTTTCAGGATGGATGGCAGGCTTATTTATCTGATGGGACCCTCCGGTTCAGGCAAGGACAGCCTGATCGAGGCCGCGCGTGAGCCTTTGCGCGAGTTGAACTGCGAAGTCATGCGTCGAGTAATTACCCGATCCGCGGAATCGGTGGGTGAGGACGCCATCGGCGTGACGCCCGAAGAGTTCGAGCGACGCCAGCAAGCCGGGGATTTCGCGCTGGCCTGGCAGGCCAATGGGCTGGCTTATGGCATCCCGGCAGAAATGGACGAGCGGTTACGCGCTGGGCGATCCGTGGTGGTGAACGGCTCACGCGCTAACCTGCGTCAGGCGCTTGAGCGCTATCCAAGCCTGCTGCCGGTGCTGCTGACGGTCAAGGATGAGGTGTTGCGTGAGCGCCTGCTCAGACGAGGGCGGGAGACGCCTGAGCAGATCGATGCAAGGCTGGCGCGCAATGCGCTGTTCAAGGACAGAAGAGCAACTGACTTGCCCGTGCATCTGATCGACAACTCGGGCGACCTGGCGGACGCCGTCAAGCAACTGCTGGGCTTGATCCGTCTTAACGCAGCACCGGATCAAACTTGATCCTGCGCCCGGCCACCAGGGCCAGCACAAACAACACCGCAAACACGCCGCAGCCAATCAGGGGCAGGGTGACTGAGGTTTCCTCGAACAGCGAAAAATGCACAACGCCACTCAATAAGGCGAGGATCAGAAATCCTGCGGCTGATCTGGACATGCTGTACTCCTGAAGATATTTCAAAAAACCAGACGTTCGGTGTCGCGCGTCGGCATTGCTTGCTCAGGCTCATTGACTGCCTGCGCCGCGTAGTCGCTCTGATCGCTCAGCACCGCCAACTGCGGCGCTTTCTGCACCTGCAAATAATGCGGCATACGCTGAGCTACCGGTTCAGCACTCTCTGGAACAAAATGAAAGCCAACCAAAACCGCCAGTGCGATAGCGTTTGCGAGCAGGAGAGTGCTGTTCATGGGGCGGACTCCGTTTGTGCTGTTGTGAGAACAGACAAAGCAGCCGTCGTGCCAACAGTCTAACTGCTGTTAAGTCCTTTAAAAACAAGGATTTGCAAGGTTTTTTCATAAGGCGCGGGTTGCAATCTGCAATGATGGCTTTTTGAGGTAGTGCAAATTGCACGGTAAATGTTCTCGCAACCTTGCAGGGCGCCTGCCTACACTTAAAAAGCCCACGGACGACATGACAAATCAAGGGCTGGCCGTTAACATGCACGCCGTCCGTCGCGCCGAGTCCAGCCGCGACAACTCAGTGTCTCAGTAGCTCAATTGGATAGAGCATCCCCCTCCTAAGGGGAAGGTTGGCAGTTCGAACCTGCCCTGGGACACCATATTTATCTGGTTTTGAGGCAGTTGTGGGTTTTCGCTTTTAATTCGTACCAGCAAGGTACCAGCGAATATCTCGGTAGCTTCAGCCCAAAGACAGCGGCCGGCGTCAGTACTACAACCTACGATCCGATCGGGAGCGAGTTTGTAAACGCCAATTAGGTAAAGAACGCTCCAAAAAAGCGGGGAAAAGAATGGATTTTGCCCAGTTTAATCATTTTTTGGAGGTCAATCGCATTGGCGATTATGCAGGCTTGGTCGGCTTGCTTATTTCTTTCGTCGGTTTCTTCTTCACTATTAAGACATCTCTTAAAACGAGAGCGGCCGCTGCTCAGGCCTCTGCTGCTGTAGAAAGCATGAGAGGGGATCTCCGGAGGAGAGACACCGTGGGCGATTTTTCAAGCGCGCTCGCTGTCATGGATGAAATTAAGCGTATGCATCGGTCGGCCAATCTTCATTTATTGCCGGATAGATATTCCCAGCTAGGAAGAATTCTAATAAGTATCCGCTCGTCGAATCCGCTGCTAGGCGACGCCGATCAAAGGGCGATACAAAATGCCATTGTCCAATTTGCAGCGTCTGAGCGATTAGTAGAGAAGGCAATTGAAACCGATGGCGTGGTGTCCGCTGCCAGAATGAACTCCCTAGTTTCCAAGCATTCAGAGGCAATACAAGAGCTTCTGGTCCGGGTAAAATCTGAGACTCTCAAGGGCGACCAATCATGAGCTACCCAAAAATCGCTAAGCTGATAGAGACATTATTGTCTCAGACCGAATCTGGTGCGCTGCCGTGGGCGCAAACTGAAAAGTCGGACATGTTTCAAGCGTCTTTCCCGAGATATTCAATTCGGATCTACCCTCAACGTAGTCACAATTCTCTTGAGCCTGATTATGTTTTGCAGATCCTCAACGATCTTGGGGATATTGTTGAAGAGGTATCTGACCCAGACCTTCAATCGGTACTAGAAACCCCATTTCTCGTAATGAGGAATCTTTACGAGGGGGCCCGGCGGAGCGCCATGGGTGTTGAGAATGCTTTAGATGAAATATTGGATTTCCTCGATCCTCTTGCTTGAACCGAATCGGGGGAGAGGAGCTAGTCCAAGGAAAGCATTTTGGCCAACAATGGATCGTTTGAACTCATCACCGCAGCCTGCAGGTCGACGAAGTACATACCGCCAGTGATCTCTCCAACGATCTCACCGTCCTCAATCCACTTTTTCAACTGTTGAAGGCTGGGTTTATTCCCCGCATACCTCAGCTTTCGATACTCGCCGACCTCCATCAATCGAGGCAGTCGCACGGTTACTTGCGTGACAATCTTGGTCATAGAGGCGCCATCTACCTGTTTGGATCTTGAGCCTATCGCAAGTCCTAGGCACAGCTCCAGCGGGCCTAAATCTTGTCTTCCGCCAGGATCGAGGCCGAGATGATCATCCCACCCCACCGGCGCTCACCGATGCAGATCGGCACCGGGTTGCCGCTAGACGTGGTGTTCTTGGCACTACCGAAGGCATAGGACGGCGCGTTTTCTGGAGATGCGCTTTGCTTCAAGCCCGGCACTTGCGGGCTGAGCATCTGAATCACCCCGCCAGCCGCCAGCGCAATACCCGGCGCTAGTGTCGCGCCGTTCGTGATTGAGCTCGCAGCAGTCAGGACTACACCGAGGACTGTCTGCAGCAAGCCGGCACGCTTGCTGCCCGATACTACCGGCACGATCTTCAGCGTCTTGATGCCGCCCAGGTCAAAGTCCTTCTCTCCCACGTTTTTGCCATTGCGGACGATAGCGAACCTCATACCCGGTCTGGCGAGGCGCGCAATCTCCTCGGTGAATCCGTCGACTGTCGCCCTCAACGCCTTGAACACCTCCCAGGTGCTGCCGGTTTCGAGGTGATAATCCTTCTGCCGGAAAAACTTTCTCCCGAGGATGCTGCTGAGCTGAATGGTCGTCATGCGGTTGTAGTGCGCTGCTGTTGCGGCCATGGTCTGGCTCCTACGTGTTTGAGGCCGGCGCGGGTACGCCGAGGCGGATTGCGAGAAGCGATCTCGACACAAGTGCTTGGTCGAAAGTGAGCTGCTCACGCTGCGGGGTGTAGTTCCAGATTCGGTCGTAGATCGCCTGGTAAGCCCGGGCGCCGCGGAATGTACCTCGCAATAAGTCAGCGGAAACGCGCGCCTCTTCTTCGGTGAAATATGGCCCGTCGATGGTCACCTTTTCACCATCACGAACGTGTTGAACATCCCAAACCACATAGCCCGAGTCTGGACCTTGCGAGAGGGCGTGCGACTGGAAGCGATGCACCTTGCAAGCCTCGGCGAAACGCTCTTGGTGGGTAGTCATTGCAAACCTCAATTTTGGAAATCTAATTTTGACGGCGCGAAAAAAGCCTTCGGGCGCGGTCGAGAAGCGAAAGTGCCCAGACTTCTGACCCACCCCTCCCGGATCGTAAAAAAGGCCCGCTCCGAGCTGTCGGGCGAGCCTTTTCATGCTCCCTGATCTGATCAGCCACCAGCCGGTGGGGTGATATCTACGGACCGCACTGCACCAGTGGAGAAGACTGCCAAGCCGGCGCGCAGCTCTGCCAGCAAGGTGACCATGTTGCTGGTGAAGTTGTTGCCGTCTTCACGGCTGAGCATCAGCGTAGGCTGCTCGCGGTCGAGCATGGCCACCTGCGACGTATCCAGGAGAAGGACGGTGCCGGCCGGCATCGAGCCGGAAGTGATCAGCGGCACGCCCCACAGAACTGGCGGCGCTGGATCTCGTGGAGAGCCCAGCACATATTGACCATCAGCATCGCGTTCGCTGGAGATATTGAACCAGTCGTTTGGGTTCATGATGATCAGGCGGGCTTGCCAGCCGCTGGTCTTCATGGCGGTGACCGCCTGACCAATTGCGTCCACGGGCAGAAGGGTGCCGACGACAGTGTGCGGCACTGCATAACCGAGCAAGCCTTTGATCTTACCCTTACCGCCGGGGCCGGCGATCAAACGGGCCTCAAGCTTTTCCAGCAGACCGTAGTCCAGCAGGTTGCCGATCTGCTGGCCCAGGGCTGGGGTGTCGTCCAGCACTTGCTTCGAGGCCCGAGTCCAGTGGGCCACGGTGGCGATATTGGCAGTTTCCAGCTCGGCGTCGATCTTGCTTTCTGCCTTCTGCTGGCCTTCTTCTTCCTGCTCCGTGGCGTTGTTCACGTAGTCCTTTAGCTGCATATACTCGAAGGTGCTGGAAGTTGCGGGCAGGGAAGGCAAGTAGTCCAGAAGGGAGAGATCCCGGCGGGGATCGTTATGCAGGCCTGGCTGACGCTGGGCGGTGGCGGAGTAGCTGGTAGAACCGGTGACACCCTGGCCGGCGTTGGTCAGCGCTTTGATGCTGACACTATCGACAGTGACCCGGCCAGTGGTCGGGCCACCAGACTTCATAGCGGCGAACTGGCCCGACTTCGTGAACTCCTCGGCCATCTTCCCGACTGCGTCATCACCACCGGCTGTCGCGTTGCTGCCACGGCGCTGGCCTTTCTGCTCCAGGTCCTGCAGGCGGTCTTTGAGGGCGGTGATTTCTTTTACTGCGTTCTCGCTGAAATTCTTGATTTCAACGTCGCGGGACTGAAGCTCTTTGAGGATCACGTCCTCGAGTTGATCGCCACCGCTTTTGGTGTGCAGCTCACGGCGGGCGTTGTTGCTCATAGCATTAAACATGATGATGACCTTTTTTCCGAAATGGGGGACGCGCCTTGTCCACGCTGGGTGCGTGACTCTTGCGCTGTTGCTTGCTTTCGCGTCCCGCCGGACTCGCTCCGGAACTGGCCTCATCTATCACCGCGCAGCCTCGCGCCGTCGATGATTTCAAAGTTGTCGCGCCGGAGGACCAAGGCCCAACCGACAATCCAATTCTACTGGCCCATTCGCTTAACGCAAGCCATATGCGGGCCCGCAGCGGTAAAAGCCTTCGAACAACGTGGTCCGGCACCAGTCCGGTGAATTGAACGGCAAGGGATCTTGGGACACCCATTGATCGAAGGTGCCGCTCAAGGGCTCTCAGCCTGGGAATATCTCGTTTCATGCCCAACTCCTGAATTTTTAATTTCGCGGGTGTGAGAAAACGATTGAGGGCGCGGTCTAGGTCGACAAGTGCCCAGACTTTTGAGCCTCCCCCTGCGGGTCAGGCTCGGCGGGAAGGCCCATCTCCCGGGCGATGGCTTCCGCCGTGATGCCGCGATCCAATGCTCGCTGAGCGTCGCGCACCATTGCTCTGATCGCCTGCTCCTCGAGTCTGATGGCCATGATCGAGGCCTTGCGGGCGATTCCTGCCGCAAGAACTCGAGGGAATGGCGCACGCGGCGGCCGGCTGTAGTCGTTCTGCTTCATTTCAACCTCCACTTTCATTGTTTGTTGAATGGTCGCGCAGCCCTCGCGGCGCGTGGCCTGTAGCGATTTATGCGAATTTCCGAATCAGGCGCCTGTCAGGTCGAGAACACGGAAACCACAGATGCGATCTAACTTTCTATTCCTCGCAGCTGGTGGATTACTGACCGGCCTGCACGCCTTGCACCCCGCGGCCTGTAGCGAAATGCTTAATGCGGCCGATCAACAGCGGGTCATTTTTGATTCTCGGCCCCATCGAGATGCGAGCAGGGTTGCTCACATCTGAGCCCGCCAACATCGCTTTGGGGTGTCGTTTGCGAGAACGACACCCGGGCGTGGAGTAGGTCGGCGCCATCCACTAACGCTGCCTCCGTTACCTTTGCGTTAGTGAGTCCAATTTGGGACGCATCCCTTCTAAGCCGAGCTGCTCACCGGCGCCAAGAGCCCTGGACTGGAAAAGCTCCCCTGGTGCGTCAACTGCACCCCGTCCTTGCAGCGCTTGCACTCCGCGCAGTCCAGCTGCCTGTGCTGCCTGATAGATCAGGTCCTTCCGTACCTCTTCAGCACACGGCCGGCACATACCGATCAATGTCCAAGGAAGCCAATCAGCAACAAGGAAGTGGTAGCCCCCTGCACGCTTGCATTGGCCTGCATAGCCGTGGCTGCAACGCATCTGCTTGTAGGTTTGTGGCGCCATGTAATAAGCCCCGGTGGTGGTAATTTAATAAGGGTGGGATTTTTTCCGTTTACCCACCCCCCTTGGAGGCCCCGGTTTTATTGGGAAGTACTGGGAAAAAATCCCACTACTTAGCCAAGCGTCCATCTCAACGGGACACAACGGGACTGTTTAAGAGCAACGACTAGGAAAAATTCCCAGTACTAGGCGGAAAAAATCCCACCGAAAAACTCGAAATCAGATGAACCGGAATTGCGGTGGCCCCGGCCTTACCTCGAGGTCTTTGCCCGGGCAATCATCGATTGCAGCCCAGGTGATGGCGTACAGCGCACAACGCGCCATCCCATGCTCTCGACCACCCTTCCTGTTCTCCCGTGTGCGCACGATCAGCCCCGCGTCGATGAGCTCGGCCAATGCAGAAGCAAGCGTCTTGGCGTCCATCGGCTTTCCCTTGGCCATCGTCGAAGTCGTGCAGGACAGGTCGCCGTTGTTCCGGCCGTTGTAACCCCTTGCCAGCTTGATCAGCACCGCGATGGCTTTGGGTGATAGGTTGTCGAACGCTGGGTGGACAAGGAGCCGGTAGGGCAGGGCGAGCACCCGCCCGCCGCCGAAGTCGACCTTGTATTTTGTCTTTCTTGCCATTACTCAGCTCGCAGGCTGGCCGAGGGTTTTCCTCAAAGTGACGGAATCCCTCGGCGCTACTCAAATCAGGACGGCTCACTGGCCAGGACATACAAGCCAACCCGGTGCGGCCTTCGGCCGGTTTCGGTGGTTTTGTAGGTCCATTCTGTTTTGATTGAATAGCCGCGATTGCGCAGCCAGCGGACGGTCGACGGGGGATGCACAATATCCAAGCTTTGAGCTGCCTCGATCGTGGAGACCGGACCCGTTCGAAGGGCGACGACCAAGCGCAGGGCCTGGGCTTCTGTACAGTGATTGTCAGCGTTATGAACTTCTGTCACGATTCAACCCTCACGTTGGTGCCATCCAATGTTGTTTCAGCCCGGCGGCGCGCCAACGCTGCCTGGGTTTCTTCTTCAAGTTCGTCTCGAACTACCTTTTTGCTAAGCCATTCGGCTCGATCAGTCAGGCACTCGCTGACCATTTCAAGCCCCCGCAGAAGTCCGTCGATACTGAACCCGTTTAAAAACGGTTTTCCTCCCTCGCTCTCCCTCTCCACCAAGTCGTCTGTGATAAGTCCGGCAACGGTCTTCATGAAGATCCCGGCGTCGTCCATCAGTTTTGCCGTGTTATTCGTGATCGAACGATCTGCGCCGCTCATGAGCCAACCCTCTGGATAGAACGAATATTCCGTGCCGTGCCTGAGGAGCCAAGATGCCTATGGCGCCAGCAGAAGTTCCCGCTGAATATTCGAATCTGCTCAAGGTGGCGTGCGATGTCAGAGGCCACTCCGTTTTCCTCGGTGCACATGGCAGGATCAATGAGGGGGGCGAGAATCTGCACCAGCTTGTCGAATTCCTCCCGGGCAAAATTCATGCTGCGCATCTGATCGCCATCAAGAGTGGCTGTCCGCAAACACTCGGCGCCGGCGAGGGTCGCGACTGGGAGGTTTGTTTTCATCTTGAACTCTCCCTCGCCACGCGGTTAATCCAAATCTCCAGCTCGCGAACTAGGATCAAGCGGCGCTTACCTGTCTTGAATGATTTGAGTTCGCCTCCGGCGATCGCCTTATAAATCCCGCTTCGACTGTGCGCGGTCATCCGTGCTGCTTCATCAGGACCTACGACAAGAGTCGGAGGCAATGTTGGTTCTGTTTTCGAAATTTGCTGTTCCACGTCTTCTCTCCCGCTGGTTGAGGTGTATTGCCAGATATGGCCACCATAGCTGACTCGAAAATGCCGTGTCCACATTTTTCTTACATGTATCGACACGTGGCGAGACACGTTGACAAATGTTGACGCTGTGACATCCTCCACGCACCTCCACACGTAGCTACCGAGAAACCTGATGGCAAAGCCAGCCCCCAACAGAGCCAAAGCTGAAACTCTATCGTTGCGCATATCTCCAAACTTAAAGTTTGGTTTGGAGTTGCTTTCAAGGCTGGAAGAGCGATCTTTGACAACTGAAGTTGAGAAGGCTTTAGGGGAGCTTTTCGACAGGACAACGGTAGATGTAAGCTATTTGGGGACAGGCACAGTTGAGAATAATGGTCGGTTTGAAGAAGTGTGCTTTTCGGAAATTATGACGCTCATTTATTCCATCGACGCACCCACAAGACTGATGCGCACGGCCGTCCTGCTCCCTCGAACATTGACCCAGCGCGAGACGGCATTGCTTGATCTGGCTTATGATGAGGAGCAACTTTTTGGTGATGCTCCTAATTATTTTTCATTAAATATCGGACACGAAGAACTTCTCAACGAATTGATGAGCGAGTATTGCAGATATAATCAGCCTCTTGATTTAAAGGCTCTTAGGCGCAACTGGAAAACGCTAAATGATGCGATAGATTACGCACTTGATCATGGCAGTTATCCAGAAAAAATAATGCTGGTTTAACTACCCGATCAAGTCTACTGCTGCCGCCTTTGTTCCGGGAGCTAAGTGCGCATAGCGAAGGGTCATCTTGATATCCGAGTGGCCCAGCAGATCGCGCACCGTGTTAAGTGGCACGCCAGCCATCACCAGGCGGGAGGCGAAATCGTGGCGCATATCGTGCCAGCGAAAACCCTGGATCTCGGCGCGCTCAAGCAGTTTGAGCCAAGCGCTTTTCACATCCTCCATACGCCCGCCGTCCTGACCGGGGAACACATAGCCCACATCATCGCCCTGTTTTTTCCATTCCTGCAGCGTGGCAAGGGCTTCATTGTTGGTGGGTATGTGCCGTGTTTCGCTAGTCTTGGCCGTGGCGCCTACCACGGTGATTGTCTTGGTAGCGAAATTGACATCCGACCACTTGAGGCTGAACAACTCCCCGCGGCGAACGCCAGTGTTTAGCGCCAGCAGGATCATTGGCTTGAGGTGATCGGTAAACGTCACCGCGCGCAGATCCTCCAGCGGCTGCCGATTGCGTTCCTGGCGCCACTTGTTGGCACTGTCCCTCTCGGCGCGCATCTGTTCCTGGCGGCCATCCAAGGCGCCACGCAGGCGCTCAGCCTCATCCGGCGACAGGTAACGGACCTGGCCCTTTGAATCAACCTTGAGCTGTCTCAGCCGCTCCAGCGGGTGCTCGGCAATCAGCTCCCACTCAGCCGCACGACTGAATACACCGCTGATGGTCCCCATCTTGCGATTTGCGGTCGCCGGCTTGTTCCCGCCGGTAAGCCAGGAGGTGCGCACCAGTTCGAGGTCGCGCCCGGTTATTTCGTTGAGCCGGCGGGCCATGATCGAGGAAAAGTTATTGTCCAGGGTGTGCAGCGTTTTGTCGTAGCCCTTATGGTGGGCTTTGAACCACGGCAAATAGGTGTCGTCGAGGAATTCGCGCAGGGTGGGGGTGGTCGCGTTGCGGCGGTTCTGAGTGACCGCCAGGGGCTCGCCGTGTTCGTGCGCGTCTGCCAGGTAGCGGGCGGCCTCTGTTCTGGCCTGGGCGAGCGTCAGGGTACCAACGCGACCCAGGGACCGCTCGCGGTTGCGCGCCCAGGAAACCATATACGCCATGTGCCCGCTCGGTTGCACCCTGATAAACAGGCCTGGCTGGTCCGTGTCGAAGACGCGGTAGTGCTTCTCCTGGGGGGACAAGCTGTTGATGAGTTTCTGAGTGATCTTGGCTTTCATGTCCGTACCAGCAGGATACCAGCAGAAAGCACAGTATCAGCCAGTATAAGAATACTCAACCAGACACTAGGCCCCAGTATCTGCGGGCTTAGGCCCATTTTCATTGGGCTCAATTTGACCCTCCTAAGGGGAAGGTTGGCAGTTCGAACCTGCCCTGGGACACCATATAAAATAAGGTTTCTAGCTATTTTAGCGTGTTGCGAGGTTTTTCCGTGACAGCAGGGTGGCAGCAATCGCAGATGTAAAGAGCCCTGTTCAGGATTGTGCCTAGCAGGGCTTTTTCGTAACTGTGACCTCATATCAAGGAAAGGTATGGATACGCCAATGAACTTCGCCCTGACGACACTTGCTTCTGCAGGAGTGACCACAGCTCTCTTGGCGGCACTCGGCTGGTTGCTCAGAACCTGGATAGGGGAACGCTTCAAAGCGAGCGTCAAGCATGAATACGATGACCGACTAGAAAGACTAAAAAGTGAGCTGAGGGCGCAGAGCGACTTGGATCTTGCTGCTCTGAAGTCGGAAGTGGATCGACAGGCTGAGAAGCTAAAAATAGCAGCGCTGTCCTTCTCAGACGTCCAAAAGGCCACAATTCCTCGGAAGATTGACGCTGTCGATAATTTGTGGGAAGCCGTTAGACAGGCGCGGAACTATATTCCAGGCGAGCTCTATGTCTGCGACGTGCTCACTGACGACGAGCTAACTGATATGCGTAAGACTGTCCCGCTGAACGACTTGCGTCTGAGGCTGCTGGATATTGACGCAGTAGAATTGTCCACTCGATTGTTTGGAGACGCTGAAAAAATACGTCCTCATGTAGGCGAGTATATCTGGGCGTTGTTTGCGACCTACCATGGTCTCTTGAGCAGAATACTGTTTCTGATTTCTGGTAAAAACGAAGATCGCAGATGGTACAGAGACGAAAATGTTCTGCGTCTGATCGCGTCGGCGTTCGGCCAGAATCGAGTCGATGTATTTCGCTGCCTCCAGTCGAATCGTTATGACTGGTTGAGGAGAGAGTTTGAAGGTCTGCTTTTCGTTGCTTTTGAGCACCTATTGAACGGTAAGGCTTTTAGTGAGGCGGCTCTCCGTCAAGCTCAGGATATGGAGAGCCAGCTTGTACGCGCTAAACAGGACCAAGGCTAGTTAGGATATTGCGTCCCTGATTCTCAAAACGGTAGTTGTCGAGCAATCTGCGTGCCGCGCGGTAGCACGTATACCTAAACCGGCTTTTAGTAACTCTTTAACGCGCTTGTGTAGCTCAGTGTCTACTGGCCGGCCCTGATACTTGCCCTCGGCCTTTGCCTTCTCGATGCCTTGGGCCTGTCGCTCGCGGCGCTGCTCGTAGTCCTTGCGCGCGATTGCCGCCATCATTTCCACCAACATCGAGTTGATGGCACCCAACATCCGGCCGGTGAACTCGTCGCCTTTGGTGTCCTGCATTCCTTGGTGACTGGTCGGCAGATCGAGCGCGACGATGCGCAAGCCTTTGGAGTCGATTGCAGCTTTGAGCTTCTGCCAATCTTCCACAGGAAGGCGTGAGAGGCGGTCTATCGACTCCACCAGCAGGACGTCACCCTTGCGCGCATCTTTGAGCAGGCGCAGCAGTTCAGGCCGATCTGCCGACGCTCCGCTGGCGTTCTCCAGGTACACGCTCGCGATCACCTTGTTATGGTCGGTGGCAAATTGCTCGAGCGATGCCCGGGCGCGGCCGGCGTCCTGCTCTTCGGTCGATGCTCGGAGGTATGCGCGGATGAACATGATGTGCTGTCCGTATCAGTTAAGGTGTTCTACTAATACTGTTGCACTTTGAGTGTCACTTATCAAGGAGATTGCGCAAATAAAGACGAATTTGCGTGTATCAGCTCAGGCATACTCATAACGGACTGATCTGCGTCAGCCCGCTAGGTGAGAGGGGGGGATTAGGCGATATCGTTGGTCATCAACACTCGGCGGATAGCATCTCGATTTCCACCGCTGAATTGTCCAGGCTCATGTCCGATCTTGGATTCAATGTACGAATCCAGATCGCTAATCTCTGGCAAAAGCTCTCTATTTAATTGCATGGAGATTGAATATATTCTTTTGCTTTTGGTCCCAATAGAAATTTCTAAGTCCCCGGGCAATCTGATGTTTTTGAGTGTTTCAGATTGGGATAAATAGCGAAACTCGATGTGAAAAACAAAGTTTTTTGCATCGATATTTTCTCGATTGGATCTATACGCAATTGGTACATCAGATGGTGAAAGCATAAAGTGGGTTTTAGATCCGTTGAACTCTTCATGCTTGCTTGGCTGATTTATATCTTTTTGAGAAATGCTAATCCAACCCGTGCTCATCGCGCTTTCTCCAAAAGTTGACCAACCAATGCTACTGTCAAATCATAATTTAGCACTGAATCTGCAGTCACACCATTCGGGAGTCGACTGTCAAGGACAATCACTCCCCAGATCGTTCCAGAGACCATGATGGGAATGGCCGCAATCGAGCGGGGCATTGGCCGGCGGGCTTTTATATATTTTTCGACCATTTCACGGGTGCTATATGTCGCTTTGGCATAAGTGATGATGTCTCGAGACTTTGGCGTTCCGCTATTGATCGATGGTAAATTTTCCTTAACCACCACTTGATTGCTTGTCCAAGCTTTTGCCGCCACGCTTTCACAGTCATCGCTACTATCGGATGTGTAAAACACGGCTGATGATTTCTGAGAAAGATGGCCGGACCGTAGAACAGGTATTAAGTAGTCGGAGAAAGGTGATTTTGTTCCCCAAGGTTTTAGTATTGAATTTGAACTCCAGTGACGAACGAAAAGACAGTTCTTTTTGTGTTGGAATAGAGTAACTCGATGGTGGTCGGTCGCGTCATCTGGATCTTTAGTGAAAGCCTTACCTTGATATTCATCCAGAATGAATTTAAGTTTTTCCCAAATCCACGGGTCACCGCGTCTGCGGTGGAAATAACTTAGGATAACCAAGGCGCAGATCGTCGCGTAAATTGGTATGGCATATTCCTGCAAGAACTCAACCACTCTTACAACAATTGGTCTGTTTTTTAGCCAGCCCGACTCAACATCTGATCCCGTAGCTACCCCCATTACAGCGGAGGTGAACACTGCCGCTGCATATACCAGTTCGGAGGCTTTATAGATAAGCTTTCTCGTTGCGCCAAATCCCTTCATAGGATCTTCAGTCCTGTAGTGTTCGACGGCTATGCCACCCTCATTGGGTAGTCTTGTGCGTTCAAGCTCAAACAAATCGCGGTGCTTGTGATTGCTATTGCGCCAGCATGTATTGCTTCAGTGTGGCGTAAAATTCGAATTTCATAGCGAAAAATACTCAATTTATTCAATCGCAGGCACTGCTACGACTTGTCCTCCGCATGGATCGATGCGGAGATGATTATGCCGCCCCGCCTGCGCTCGCAGATGCAGATCGGCAAAGGGTTGACGCTGGCGGTTGTGTTCTTAGCACTACCGAAGGCGTAGGACGGAGCATTTTCCGGCGATGAGCTTTGTTTGAGACCGGTAGCCTCGATGGGATTTGAGTTGGCTTCAAACCCACATTAAGAATTATATGATCTTATCCAGTGTTTTTAGGGTGCACCTCAGGTGATACACATAACCGGATTAAACGGAACTGAAATAGTTGGTTTTGGCGGATCGGAAGAGGGATTTTTTGTAGCAGTAAGTCGGGGGAAGGCAAAGTGATACAGCAGCTCAGGCGAACGATTTATCCTCAATCTGAGGTCGGGTGCGGGGGCGTGCACTGGAGAGTGGTGGGACTTCCTCAATTTGAGGAACACTCCCCCAACGGGGAAAGTTGAGCGGCCCAACCCCCATTGGGGGCTGGACCTGCCATCCCATTGCGGTAGGGCAGGTGTAGCGACACGTTTCGCGGGATCTGAAAACGTGTCGCGTACTTGATGATCCAGATTTGGATGAGTCTTCCCCCAGCGGGGAAATACCTCGGATATGAGGGGTTTCGAACTACCGAGAAATCCTCGGCAGTTCGCGGACAGGGCAACGTGAGAAAATCCCACTTTGGTTCGGATGGCTCAAATGTGGGCCATGATCACAATTTCATACGCCTGCTCCAGCCTGCTGTCTGGAGCTTATCTGCCGGCAAAATCGTTGTATTTACCGCTCAGGAAAGGAGCGAAGGTCTCACTCGAATCCTCAATCACACCGATGGCTATCAATAAAGTGTCAGATATACCCTCCACCGGATACTCGTGCAGCAAATCTAATAGTTCATTTATTTCTGATATAGAGCGCACAGAAAATACCATTGTATAAGTCTGCACGGTCCCATCTTTTATGTGTCTGTTAGCTGACTCTGTAATCATCTTTATAGATGATTTAAATATGGCCCGACTGATCGTGAAGGGTCTTGTTTCATATCCGCTTCTGTAGTTGGAGTGCTCGATCAATAAATCAAATTTATCATCCGGGACTGGAGTTCCTCCAAGAGAAAGAATCCAGCTATGCATCATGTTTTTATTAGCTATCGCGTTTGTTAGAAACTCTTTGTAGCTTTCTTTTCGTATAATATTTTCTATTGAGGTGTCACGAACATCTTCTAGTGTAGTCTCTGATATTTCTGTCTTCAAAAAGTCTTGCGCGTATTGCATGAAGCTTTCAGGGTTATACATTATGAAGGTGCTTATGCCACCTATTAAGCTGGCTTCCTCGATTAGTTCTGGTCTAGGTCCAATGGTTTTCGTTCCCTCAAGATTGTACTTAAGCCACCAATCTTCTTTAGCGTCATCTGTTACGAATATAATTTTCGTTTTGTTTTGAGATTTTGCAAAGTCCAGAAGCTGCGTCCAGATTAGGTAGTCCCCATACTTGCGTTTGTACACAATGCCTGAGTGTACGAACTCGTCTGGAGAATCCTCGTCCTTTTTGCTATCCATATAGCCAGGTGGGGTTTTGAATTTGTAACGTTGCTCAGCAGCCTTGAATAGATCATCAACAGTTTTCTGATCGACTGGAGATGGTCCGACACGATTTTCAAAGAGATCCTCAATTCGATTTTTTAGGATGTCTGGTGCGGTTAACTTTTGCTGTGTTTTTTGCGAGTTATCTAGTTGCTCCAGAAATTTTTGGGCTAGGTTGTCAAACTCCACAGTCAAAGAGTCAAAGTCAATCAACGTGTGCCGCTTTGCAAGGTTCAATCTGGCGGCTTCTGCAGCAACGGCGCTCTTGATTTTTTCAATACTTTTTCTTACTTCGGAAAATTTTTTTCCTTGTGTTGTAATTACTGTGAGTCTATTTCTCTGGAATTCCAATGCTACGTGGAATGGTATCCATATTTTTTCAGATAGTTCTTGCAATACTGAAAGTAATTCGTCTCGAGTGTTTTCCTGATAACGATACAGGTTCAACAACACATTAGTGTCGAACACAAAGACTGCTTCTTTCCATGCAGATTTGAAGTCAATCTGTGTCGATGCATCGTATTGTGGAAAGAGTCCCTTCATGTGCCCTCCAGGCGATTGACACCCAAATGCGTGGGTGGCCATTGAAATGGCATCATCTTGCAGGCTTTTCGTACGATTGTCGAAAGGTGCCAGCAGTAAAGATTGCATCCGATCCGCGAAATCAGCCTGACACGGTCAGCTCAGCAATTCCCTTCCTGATAAAGTCTAGGTTCTCGACCAGCGTGGAAAGCGCCCCACGCACGTTCTCAGCTAAACTGACCGAGTCGCACTGTTCCACTCAAGGTCGATTGAACTACATTTTCAGAAAAATCACTGAAGGGTCGTGAATGCTAACCCACTGGATATTCATGTTGTTCATTGGCGGTCAGCCTGCACTGACCGAGCAGAAGGCTTCGGAGACTGACTGCAACCGGGCGCTTGTCCGCATCGTTACGTTGGCCCGTACCTAGGGAAAGGACGCGATAGGTGCTTGCTATCTTCGTGCAACGTCAGATGCTTGAGCCTTCCGTTATAACTGGCACAGTGAGAACACATCGAATTTCTAATGGAGGCAACGGCATACAGCGTGTCGAGAGTCGCTATTTATTTTTGCTGATAATATAAATCGGTCGGGCCATTAACCCAACCAAAAATCTCTAGGAGTTTCTTTGATGTCCGATGGAAGAGATTATGAAATTTTCGTTCAGAATCTTCAGCAAGCTATGTTGGATTCCGAAAAGTTTTCTGATCAAAAAACTATAAAGGTCGAGCGAAATAAAAAAATCATAGATAATTTTGGTGTCGAGCGAGAATTTGATTTGTATTGGGAGTATGAACTCGCTGGTGTTGTGTATAAAACTATTATTGAGTGTAAGGACTATGCGTCAAGAGTGTCGATAGAGAAAATAGATGCTCTGATAGGGAAAATACGCGATATACCGGATTTGAAACCGGTTTTTGCAACTAAGACTGGCTATCAAAGCGGCGCGGAGCAAAAAGCAAAACATAATAGAATCGATTTGCTGATCGTTCGAGAGCAAAGGGATGATGACTGGATTGATAGTGATGGTAATCCACTAGTTCGTGAAATCAATATAAATTTTTGTATAACTCCTTGCCCAAGAATTACCGATTTCAGACCTAAGGTAGATGGTGAGTGGTTAAGGAAAAATCCAGTAGGGGAGGGGGTCAAGCTTGTTTCTTCTGGTTTGAATACTGAAATATTTATCGAGGATGTGTTAGGTGCAGATACGTATTCGCTTTATGAGCTAGCATCCAGATTAGATGCTAAATCAGATGGTAGGTATGGTGACTTAACTCATGCGGAAGCTTTTGAGGAGGCGTATTTGATAACTAATGGGCTTAGATTAAAACTAGTGTCGTACGAAGTCGATTATTGGCGTTCAGAGCCACACAATGATTTAATGCAAATCGACTTTTCAAAAGAATTGATTGGAGTGATTGAATATATACATAAAGGGTCTTCTACGGCGATTTTTAGGGACAAAATTGTGAGGGACTGGAAGTGAGCGGCGGAGGGGTACTAGGTGAGCGTAATGTATTGGAAACAGAATGCATCGGAGAGATGCGGCAGTGCTGCTCGCATCTATCATCCCCTGCATACTCCCATCAAGCGCGTCTCTTAGAGTTGCTTGGTCATTGAAGATTTGTTGTGAGAAAGCGCTCAACGTCATCAATCATGCCCCTTACGTCTGCGGCCGTGAACTCTTCTGGCTTTCCATGGGCTGCACTGTTGCGGATTGCTGCCAAAGCTGTGATCCGTTTTTTCTGACTCGCGTTGTATGCGCCGGCCTTAGCCAGGTCATCGTTCATTTTGTTGAGGCTGCCGTGCTCTAGCTCCAGGGTAGTACACAGATCGCGCAAAGTCGTTTCGAGCACAACTCCAGCAATGACTGCCGCTGCTGTCGCGTATCCCGACTTGAGGAGCTCCTCCGCTTGCTCAAGCTCGTTGGTGAACACCTCTGCCTGTACAAGATTCCGGAAAGAAATGAGGTAGCCGCCTTCGAAATCTTCCTTGGTTGCGTGGAAGACTGCTCTCATACGTTTTAGGCGGCTGCCATTGAACTCCAACCCGAGTTTTTTTTCTGCGTCTATGAACATCTGTAGTTGGCTAGATGCTCCTGCGCCAAGTCGCTCGAAAAGGGATTTTACCTTTACCCCCCAGCTCAGAAGTACTTCGGAATCAAGGTCCTCATAGTCTCTGCCGTCGTAAGGATTGCGTAGAGTGACGACGCCGGTTTGCACAGCTTGTAACTGTTCATCGAGCTCAACAAAGCGCTTCGCGAGTAGTGCCGTCATCTAAATCATACCGCTCCATGTGTGATGGCCGATTTTGGCCTGTGTGACTCGTGGGAGCAAGACGGCTCTCAATGAGCATTCATATGGCTGCAATTATTTTGCACCCCTGCTCTTGCGTCAGCACTAACAGGAGTCTGGTATGGAAGTTGAGGACAAAGGCAAGCGCACGGGGGCGGATCGTCAGCGAGACTTTGCAGAGCGCCAGAAAGCGGCAGGTTATAAGCGCACCACGGTATGGATTCACGAAGGGGAAGGTTGGCAGTTCGAACCTGCCCTGGGACACCATCAGTTCCGGATGCTAAAAGCGTCCACCCAAAAAGCCTCGAGCAGGGCCACCTTTCGGGGCTATTTTATGCGCTTGCGGTTGGCTTATCGGAGTCTGGCACTTACCGGTAATCGTTCAGCCAGACAGCTTCATTATTCCTCAAGGAATCTTGAACACCCACTTCAGAGAACCCCACCCCTTGCCGATAACTCATTCGGCGGCCTCAGACTCGCGCGAAATCGCTTGATAGCATTTGGCCTCCAGCTATCATCAGCGCGCCTGTGAAAACGCCCCCGGTTCACCTACTTCAATTGCCTGGAAATCCTCGATGCTGTCGTATCACCAAAAGAGTTTTCTGATCGTCGATGATTTCTCGGATTTCCGCAGTTCCGTACGCTCGATGCTGCGTGAACTGGGGGTCAAGGATGTGGATACCGCCGATACCGGCGAGCAGGCGCTGAAGATGTGTGCGCAGAAGTCCTACGATTTCATCCTGCAGGATTTCCACCTCGGCGACGGCAAGAAGAACGGCCAGCAAGTGCTCGAAGACCTGATGTCGGAAAAGCTCATCAGCCATGAAGCGGTGTTTGTCATGGTGACGGCCGAGACCAGTCAGGCGATGGTGCTCAGTGCCCTGGAGCACGAGCCGGATGCGTACCTGACCAAGCCGTTCAACCGCTCCGGCCTGGCGCAGCGCCTGGAGCGTCTGGAGCAGCGCAAGACGTTGCTCAAACCGATTCTGCAAGCGCTCGACCGTGGCAAGCCGGTCGAAGTGCTCAATGCCTGTATTGCGCTGTGCAAGCAGGACATCCGTTATTCGCCGCTGTGCCTGCGTTATCGCGCCGATGCGCTGCGCGACATGAATCAGAACGAAGCCCTTGAACGCCTCTACGACAGCATCATTGCTGATCGGCCGTTGCCGTGGGCGTTTGCCGGGCTGGGCAAGTTGCTGTTCAAGCGTGGGCAAGTGGCGCAGGCCAAGGATGTTTACGAAAAGGCGCTGAAAGTGTTCCCGATGATGCCGGCGCTGTACGACGGCATGGCCGATGTGCTGGTCGCCGAGGGCGATACCAAAGGCGCGCAGCGGGTGCTGGAAGAGGCGATTCGTTTGTCGCCGCTGGCGGTGCGCCGGCAGGCGTTGCTCGGCAAACTGGCGATGGCCAACGAGGATTTCGACACCGCGTCCCGGGCCTATCGTCAGGCGGTGGCGCAGGGCGCGCAGTCGCGTTTCAAGGACCCGGAAAGCAACCTCGGTCTGGCCCATGCCTTGATCAGCAAGGGCAGTGAGCGCGGGCTCGACACGCGCACGCGGCTGGAGATCAACACCACGCTCAGCGCCGTCGCCAAAGAGAACCCGTCTGACCCCGGCCTGCAGATTCGTGCGCGGCTGATGAAGGCCACCAGTCTGCTGCTCAACGATGCCGAGACCGCCGACAAGCTTACCGAGCAAGCACTGATGCGCCTCGACGGCATGGAACAGTTCATGAGCCCTGAAGCGGCGCTGCTGGTCGCCAAGCAATTGCAGATGCTCGGGCAGGCCGAGGCGGGCACGTCGATGCTCAAGAGCTGTGCGGAGATCTACGGTGACGATCCGGCGGTGATGAAAGACATCGCCAAGCTCACCGACGACCCGACTATCCTCAGTTCGAGCAACGCCGCCGCCGACCTCAACCGGCAGGGCGTACGCGTGTACAAGACCGGCAACCTAGTGGAGGCGCGCGAGGTGTTCCGCAAGGCGCTGAAGATGCAACCGAAGAACATCAGTATCGCGCTGAACATGGCCCAGTCGCTGCTGCACGGCACCGACACCAGTGTGCCGTCGGCGGAGCTGGAAGAATGTCGGGCCTGCCTGAAAATGGTCGGCCTGATGCCCGACACCGACGCGCGTTATGCGCGTTATCAGAAGCTGAAAAGCAAGGCGTTTGGCGAATGAACCAAGACGAGCAGGCGCTGGATTTCTCCACGGTGATCGCCTCCACCGTTCACGACATGAAGAACTCGCTGGCGATGCTGATGCAGGCCCACAGCCAGTGGCTGGCGCGCTTGCCCGAGGGGCAGCGCGCAGGAGCGGAGCAGGGCGTGATCGACTTCGAGTTCGCCCACCTCAACGGCATGCTGGTGCAACTGCTTGGACTGTACAAGCTCGGCGTCAACCAGTTGCCGCTGCAACCGGCGTATCACGAGCTGGATGATTTCATTGAGGCGCAACTGGCCGCGCATCAAGAGGTGTTCGCCAGTCGCGGGATCATTGCTACCTACGAAGTTGATCCGCTGAGCCCGCTGGGTTTCTTCGATCGCGAATTGGTTGCGTCAGTGCTGGGCAACTGCATCAACAACGCGATTCGTTATGCCCGCGAGTCGCTGCTGATTACCGTCAGCGACGAGGCTGGGCAACTGGTGTTGAGCATCAACGATGACGGCGACGGTTACCCGGCCGAGATGCTCGAGCGTCAAGCCGATTACGTGCAGGGCATCAATCACGGCAGCGGCAGCACCGGGTTGGGTCTGTATTTCGCCAACCGGATTGCTGCGTTGCATCAGCGCAATGGCGTGGTCGGGCACACCGAGATTCGCAATGGCGGACCATTGGGTGGCGGGGTGTTCAGCCTTTATCTGCCGTGACTCGGGTTTTTATTTGACGCTGCTTGATATTCCGAACAGCCGGAGCCTATTTTGTACGGGTCGCCGCTTGCGGCTCGCACAATAACAAGGATTGCGTCATGACAACCGATGGCCAGCGTTCACTCGCGCAGCGACTGACCGGCATTGATGAGATTGAATGTGTCACGCCGGATTTGAACGGCGTGCCGCGCGGCAAGGTGATGACCGCCGAGGGTTTCCTCGAAGGGCGGCGTTTGCAGATGGCGCGGGGAGTGCTGCTGCAATGCATCATGGGCGGTTATCCGCCGGCGCGGTTTTACGGCAGCGATGACGGCGACCTCGCGCTGGTGGCCGAGCCGAGCATGATCCATCCCCTGCCATGGAGCGACGAGCCACGTGCCCTGGCCATCTGCGATGCCGACGAACTGAGCGGCGAAAGCTCCAACCTGTCGACCCGCGGTCAATTGAAGAAAGTCATTGCCCGGTACGCCGCACGCGGTCTGGCGCCGGTAGTGGCGACCGAGCTGGAATTCTTCGTCTTCGCGCCGAACACTGATCCGACCCAGCCGTTCCGTCCGCCAGTCGGCCTCGACGGACGTCGCGAGGATGGGCAGTCGGCCTTCAGCGTCAGTTCCAATAACGGTCTGCGGCCGTTCTTCAGTGAAGTCTATAAATGCATGGCCGCCCTCGGCCTGCCGCGCGATACCTTCATGCATGAAATGGGCGTCAGCCAGTTCGAGATCAATCTGCTGCACGGTGATCCGCTGTTGCTGGCCGACCAGACCTTCCTGTTCAAACACCTGCTCAAGGAAGTCGCGCTCAAGCATGGTCTGAGCGTGGTGTGCATGGCCAAGCCGCTGGCGCACACGCCGGGCAGTTCGATGCACATTCACCAGAGCGTCGTCGAGATCGCCACCGGCAACAACGTGTTCAGTGACGAGAATGGCCAGCCGACGGCGATGTTCCGCCATTTCATCGGTGGGCAGCAGGCGGGCATGGCTGATTTCACAGCGCTGTTCGCGCCGAACGTGAACTCCTATCAGCGTCTGTGTCACCCGTATGCGTCGCCGAACAATGCCTGCTGGTCCCATGACAACCGCGCCGCAGGGTTGCGGATTCCGGCCAGTTCGCCGGTGGCTCGACGCGTGGAAAACCGTTTGCCTGGCGCCGATGCCAACCCGTATCTGGCGATTGCCGCGAGTCTGGCCGCCGGCTTGCATGGGATCGAGCATGAGCTGGAACCGACTGCGGCGATTCAGGGCGAATTCGAAGTGCCGGATAATCTTTCGCTGCCGTGTACCTTGCATGCCGCGCTCGAGCGTCTGAAACGTAGCCAATTGGCCAGGGAACTGTTCGGACAGGAGTTCATCGAAGGCTACATCGCTTCGAAGACCATGGAGTTGACCAGCTTCTTTGATGAAATCACTCCCTGGGAACGGCGTGTTCTAGCAGCCCAGGCCTGACTAACTGTCGCCGTCGGGCTATCGTCTGGATAGCCCGATACTCACTGCAAGGAGCCGCTCGGAACGCCGATGCGCCAAATCTGGAAATCCTTTCGAGCGCTGTATTTCGCCTCGCTGATGATGTTGATCGGTTCGGGCCTTCTATCTACTTACCTGGCATTGCGCCTGGCCGCTGACCATGTCGACGGACTGTGGGTCGGTGCGCTGATGGCGGCCAACTATTTCGGCCTGGTGCTGGGCGGCAAGATCGGTCACCGCTTGATCGCCCGGGTCGGACACATTCGAGCGTATTCGGCGTGTGCCGGGATCGTCGGCGCGGCGGTGCTCGGGCATGGCCTGGTCGACTGGCTGCCGGCGTGGCTGGTGCTGCGGACCATCGTCGGTTTGGGCATGATGTGCCAATACATGGTGATCGAGAGCTGGCTCAACGAGCAGGCCGATGCCAACCAGCGTGGGCTGGTGTTCAGCGGCTACATGATCGCTTCGTATCTGGGGCTGGTGCTCGGTCAGTTGATTCTGGTCATGCATCCGGGCCTCGGCCTGGAGCTGCTGATGCTGGTCGCGCTGTGTTTTGCCCTGTGTCTGGTGCCGGTGGCGCTGACCCGCCGGATTCACCCGGCGCCGCTGCATCCGGCACCGATGGAACCGCGCTTCTTCATCAAGCGCGTGCCGCAATCGTTGAGCACGGTGCTCGGTGCTGGTCTGATCATTGGCTCGTTCTACGGTCTGGCGCCGCTGTATGCGTCGCAGCAGGGGCTGTCGACCGAGCAGGTCGGTCTGTTCATGGGTAGCTGCATTTTTGCCGGGCTGCTGGTGCAGTGGCCGCTGGGCTGGTTGTCCGACCGTTATGACCGGGCGCTGCTGATCCGCTGCTTTGCCGGGTTCCTCGCGGTGGCGGCGTTGCCGTTGGCGATCCTGCCGCAGGTGCCGCTGGAAGTTCTGTTTGTCGTCGGGTTCATGTGTTCGCTGGTGCAGTTCTGCCTGTATCCGTTGGCAGTGGCGTTCTCCAACGACCACGTCGAGGGCGATCGCCGGGTGTCGCTGACGGCGATGCTGCTGGTGACCTACGGTGTCGGTGCGAGCATCGGCCCGCTGCTGGCCGGGGTGCTGATGAAGCTGTTTGGCAGCCAGAGCCTGTACGCGTTTTTCAGTTTCTTCGCGCTGGTGCTGGTGTGGCGCATCCGCCCGAAAGCGGTGACCAATCTGCATCAGGTCGACGACGCGCCGCTGCATCACGTGGCGATGCCGGACAGCATGTCCAGCTCGCCGTTGGTTGCAGCACTCGATCCGCGAGTGGATGAGCAGGTGGTGCAGGAGCAGATGCAGACCACAGTTACGCCAGAACCGGAGCCAGAACCCGAAGTGCAGCCTGAAGCGGCGGTGGAAACTGATCCGGCTGATGAGGGGGATAAACCAGCACCGGACATCAGTGGTGCCAGACCCTGAAATGTGGGAGCGGGCTTGCTCGCGAAGGCGGCGTGTCAGCCAGCATCAATTTTTAATGTCGGGCCGTATTCGCGAGCAAGCCCGCTCCCACAATGGATCTCCAGTCGCCCCGAGATTCAGTCGCGCATAAAAAAGGGCAGTCCCGCGAGGGGCTGCCCTTTCTATTTGCCTGTAGGAATTACAGATCGTCTTTATCGAACCGGCGTGCTTCACGTTGCAGCTGATAGACGAAGCGCTCGACGTTGCGCGCCGCCTGGCCACTGATGTTGTGAAAACGCAGACCAGCGAAGGTGATGTTGAGCTTTTCCTCGAAGTGCAGATAACGCAGCTCGACCGAGATGGGCTGATTGCCGAACAACGGGGCGGCAATCATGCGGTCATAGACCTGGCCCAATTGCAGGCGGTCGGTGATGTCGCCTTCAAAGCGCAGCTTGCACCCGGTGGCGGAAATATCCAGCAGTTTGCCGTTGATTGGCGCCTTGAGCTTTTCGCCGCCGAGTTCGACGCTGACCAGATCGGTCAGCTTGAGGGCTGCGCGAAAGGCGTTGCGGCGCTGGTGGTAAACCACTTCGGTCGGCAGTTCGCCGGTGTAGAAGCGATCGCCCTCGGACTCTTCAATGTTCAGCGTGCCGGTACATTCCCAGGCGATGCGCACGCCCTCGTGGAAGCCTTCGACCTTGAATGGTTCGCCCGCCTGCAGAAAGCGCTCGCCATCGCGCGGGATCATTTCGTCCAGGGCAATCGTTGCGGTTTCGCGGTCGACCTTGATCAGGTAGCTCTGAAAGCGCTGGCTGCGCTCGTGGAACGTGATGATCAGCGGATCGTGGCTTTCTTGCAGCTGGCGCAGGTTGCTGGAGATTTCCAGGGGCGTGGTCAGCACCTTTGGTGGCTGCGGACTATCATCCGCGCTTAGGGCGTTTGGCACGTTTTCTCAATCTCCAGACAAAATTTGACTACGACTAGCCAGCATTTTGCCAGCATGTTTCGCGGGTTGATAGTGCAGGCACATCGAATGGCTCACGCCTGGCTGAGCGTACGCGGCTTGGTGGGTTTGGCGAAAGTGCCCGAGGCGTCATACAACGCTGGCGGCTCGCCCCCGGTGAGGATTTTCAGCTGATTGGCCGTGGCGGCCTGCTGAATCTGGATCGACTGGCCGTTCTTGACGTTGGCCGCCTGGCACTGGGCAATCAGGTCGGTCAGCACGTCGCTCTGGGCCAGCAACTGGTCGCCAATGCTCGACTGGCTGGCCAGTTGCTCCAGACCCTGACGGTCGAGCGGCAGGTTGAGGCTGGCGAGGATTTCGCTGCGCTTGCGGCCATGCTGTTCAAGCAGAATGATCAATGCCTGTTTGCGCGCCAGAATATCTTCGAGCAAAGGCATGTCGCGACCGTGCAAGGCGAGGGACTCGGTTTGCAGTAACTCCAGCAATTGTTGAGCTGGAGCAAAGTCGTCGGTGATCAGTTGCAATAAATTAGTGTCGTGCATGGCTGGCCTTGGGTTTTAAGCGTCCAAAAGCCTGGCGCCGGCAAAAGCCTAGCGCTGGGCTTCGAAGTTGAGCAGTTTGCTGGCTACACGGTTGCTGTCGACTTTATAGCTGCCATCGGCAATCGCTGCTTTCAACTCGGCCACCCGGGCTTTGTCGACGGCAGGCTGATCGCGCAGCTTGTCAGTGACCTTCTGCAACTGTTGAGCCTCATTGCTGAGGTGTACCGATTCCCCGCTTTTTGCGGTACTGGCCGTTTCGGCCTGGGTATTCAGCGGCGCGGAGGTGCCGGATTCGGCGGTTTCCTTGGCGTTGCTGGTACGTGTACTGCCCGTAAGTGACGAGGAGCTGTTCAAACGGCTGAAATCGATGACCATGTTAAAAACCTCTGGGAATTTGGACGCTTGCCATGTTCTCGGCCATTCCCTGGAAAACTTTAGGCTCACTTTGCAATGAGCTGCATGTGCCGAAGCGTGTTCTGCTGCGGCACAGTTTAGGGAAGCATCGAGGCCGGCGCCAGTTTTCTGCCTGAGCGTTTTACATGGCCACTTCCACCTGACCCGGCGCGATGACTTGCGCCTTGATCACCCGGTTGGAATTGAGGTTTTTCACCCGGATCTGTTCTTTCAAACCGCCATTGGCCAGGGCTTCGCCGGGCATGCGCACGGCGAGCGTACCGCTGCGGGCGATGATGACCACCTGATCACCCTTGCGCACCACTTCAGCCTGTTCCAGATGCACAAGGGTAATCACCTGATCGGCGACCGTTGGTCGGGTCAATTTCTGCCCGATGGCTTCATCCACCGACGTCAGGAAACCCTGATTGATCTGGCTGATGTCGCGTTCACGCAA
Organism: Pseudomonas sp. AM14(2022); assembly: GCF_036346455.1. NCBI lineage: Bacteria > Pseudomonadati > Pseudomonadota > Gammaproteobacteria > Pseudomonadales > Pseudomonadaceae > Pseudomonas > Pseudomonas sp. AM14(2022). The sequence goes on along the minus strand of NZ_JAOTNY010000004.1, from coordinate 357,510 downwards.
GGTCACATCCTGCGGCTCGATAATTCCGGCGCGTTTCAGCGGGCGGGTGGTGGTAACAATTTCGCGAAACAGGCGGACTTGAGCGGGCACGAACACCGTCCACGGCGAGCTTCCTTCGCACCGGACCTTGACCGTTACCCGGCCCAGCGGACGGGCCGGACTCTCCAGCGACGCTGTCAATTCCTTGTCGCACATAGGCATGCGCATACGCGGGTCGAGCTGGTTGACCTCGATTTCGTAGCGGCCTTCCGTTTGACTGGTAGCCAGATAGTCTTCTACGGTGAACTCAAGAAAGCCTTGGGTGACGCCGATAAGCATGTCAGGCAAGGTAACCGTATCAGCACCGGCAGGGCTGCCAGCGAAGAAGAAGCAGACGGCAGACACCGCGCACAGCGCTTTGCGGGTGCGGGAGGTCAGGCGTCGGAAAAATGTCGTTTGAGCGTTCATACGAGTTAAAAAGCAAGCGCCGTGCCGTTTAGCAATGAATGTGCGTCGCAACAACACTTGGCGTTGGTGTAGGAGTCTGGGCATGGCTGGTGTAATGGATTCGGTGAACCAGCGCACGCAACTGGTAGGGCAGAATCGCCTGGAGCTGTTGTTGTTCCGTCTCGACGGTCAGCAGCTCTACGGCATCAACGTGTTCAAGGTGCGGGAAGTGCTGCAATGCCCGTCGCTGACGTTGATGCCCAAGTCCAGTCCTGTCGTGTGCGGGGTGGCGAATATCCGGGGGGCGACCATTCCGATCCTTGATCTGGCAATGGCGACCGGTTCCGGGGCGTTGAAAGACAAGAACAGTCCGTTCGTGATCATCACGGAGTACAACACCAAGACCCAGGGTTTCCTGGTTCGCTCGGTGGAGCGCATCGTCAACATGAACTGGGAAGAGATCCATCCGCCGCCCAAGGGCACCGGGCGCGATCACTACCTGACGGCTGTGACTCGGGTCGACAATCAGTTAGTCGAAATCATCGATGTCGAGAAGGTGCTGGCGGAAGTGGCGCCGACGCCTGAGGCGATTTCGGTCGGTGTGGTCGATGTCGAAACCCAGAGCAAGGCGTTGTCGCTGCGGGTGCTGACGGTCGATGACTCGTCGGTGGCGCGCAAGCAGGTCACGCGTTGCCTGCAGACGGTCGGCGTCGAAGTGGTGGCGCTGAACGACGGCAAGCAGGCACTGGATTACCTGCGCAAGCTGGTCGATGAGGGCAAGAAGCCGGAAGAAGAGTTCCTGATGATGATTTCCGACATCGAGATGCCGGAGATGGACGGGTACACCCTGACGGCGGAGATCCGCAGCGACCCGCGCATGCAAAAGCTTCATATCATCCTGCATACTTCGTTGTCGGGGGTATTCAATCAGGCGATGGTCAAGAAAGTCGGTGCCGATGACTTCCTGGCCAAATTCCGTCCTGATGACCTGGCATCCCGGGTAGTCGACCGGATCAAAGCAGCAGATATCAGCTAGGGACCTTTTGTCCCTGGCGGTCAACACGATTTAAGAGGCGGCATCATTGTCTACGGGTAATTTGGATTTCGAACAGTTCCGGGTCTTCCTGGAAAAAGCCTGTGGCATTTTGCTCGGTGAAAACAAGCAGTACCTGGTCTCGAGCCGTCTCAACAAACTGATGGAGCAGCAAGGCATCAAGTCCCTGGGTGAGCTGGTACAGCGCATCCAGACCCAGCCGCGCAGCGGTTTGCGCGAGCAGGTGGTCGATGCCATGACGACCAACGAAACCCTGTGGTTTCGGGACACCTATCCGTTTGAAGTCTTGAAGAACAAGGTGCTGCCCGAGGCGATCAAGGCCAGTCCCAACCAGCGTCTGCGGATCTGGTCGGCGGCGTGCTCGTCGGGTCAGGAACCGTATTCGCTGTCGATGTCGATCGACGAGTTCGAGCGCAGCAACCTCGGTCAGTTGAAGATGGGCGTGCAGATCGTTGCCACGGACTTGTCCGGCAGCATGCTGACCAACTGCAAGACCGGCGAGTACGACAGCCTGGCGATCGGTCGCGGTTTGTCCGCCGATCGTCTGCAGCGCTACTTCGACCCGAAAGGGCCGGGGCGCTGGGTGATCAAGGCGCCGATCAAGAACCGGGTGGAATTCCGTTCGTTCAACCTGCTCGACAGCTACGCGAGTCTGGGCAAGTTCGACATCGTGTTCTGCCGCAACGTGCTGATCTACTTCTCCGCCGAGGTGAAGAAAGACATCCTGTTGCGCATTCACAGCACGCTGAAGCCGGGCGGGTACCTGTTCCTTGGCGCGTCCGAAGCGCTGAACGGTTTGCCGGATCATTACCAGATGGTCCAGTGCAGTCCGGGGATCATTTACCAGGCGAAATGATTGCATCGGCAACACGAGAAACGGGAGTCCTTGGGGACTCCCGTTTTTTTGTGCCTGAATTATCTCCCTCACACACCACAAAATCCCCTGTGGGAGCGGGCTTGCTCGCGAAGGCGGTGTGCCAGGACAACAAATATTGACTGACACGACGCCTTCGCGAGCAAGCCCGCTCCCACAGTTGTCCGGTGTTGGCGAGAGCACGCAAGCGGCAGAAAAGCGGCAGCCAGCGGAAACCGGTTGCCGCTTTTCTGGCATTGCCGCTTTGCCGGCTCCTCGCAAAGCCCCGGTTTATGGGGGTTGTTCTGTTTGGCACGGCGCTTGCTAAAGCTCAGGTACGAAAAACCGGTCACCCGAAGGTTCCCGACATGAGCATCAGCTTCGATAAAGCGCTCGGCATTCACGAAAAGGCATTGGGCTTCCGCGCCCAGCGTGCCGAAGTGTTGGCCAACAACATCGCCAACGCCGATACCCCGAACTACAAGGCTCGGGATCTGGACTTCTCCAAGGTGCTTGAAGCACAGACCCAGAAGAACGCCAACGGCACCATCGCGCTGAACATGACCAACAGCCGTCACATCGAAGCTGAAGGCCTGGGCAATGGCGACGAGTCGCTGATGTATCGCACGCCGATGCAGCCTTCGATCGACCAGAACACCGTTGACGCTCAGCTTGAGCAGTCGAACTACGCGGAAAACGCGGTCGGCTTCCAGGCCAGCTTCACCCTGCTCAACAGCAAATTCAAAGGGCTGGTGTCAGCCCTGCGCGGAGAGTAATCCATGTCCCTGTCCAGCGTTTTCAACATTGCCGGCAGCGGCATGAGCGCACAAACCACGCGTCTGAACACCGTGGCTTCGAACATCGCCAACGCCGAAACCGTTTCGTCGAGCATCGACCAGACCTACCGCGCCCGTCACCCGGTGTTCGCCACCATGTTCCAGGGCGGCCAGAACACTGGCAGCAACTCGCTGTTCCAGAGCCAGGACGCCGCAGGGCAGGGCGTGCAAGTACTTGGCGTGGTCGAAGACCAGAGCAATCTCGAAGCGCGTTACGAGCCGAACCATCCGGCCGCTGACGCCAAAGGCTACGTCTACTACCCGAACGTGAACGTGGTGGAAGAAATGGCTGACATGATTTCCGCGAGCCGTTCGTTCCAGACCAACGCCGAAATGATGAACACCGCCAAAACCATGATGCAGAAGGTACTGACCCTCGGTCAGTAATAAGGGGCGACTGCCATGAGCGTTACCGATACCACCAGCAGCCTGAGCATGAATGACATCCTGGCGAACTCGTCGAAAAAGACCAGTTCGACCACCGGTGGCATTGCTTCGGCCACCAACAGCGCCACCGGCGGCCAGGCGCTGGGCAAGGATGCGTTCCTGCAACTGCTGGTCACCCAGCTGAAAAACCAGAACCCGCTCGATCCGCAGGACAACAGTGCCTTCGTGGCGCAGTTGGCGCAGTTCAGCAGCCTTGAGGGCATTACCACCCTCAACAGCACCGTCAGCTCGCTGGCCGGCAACTACAACTCGTCGCAGGCGCTGCAGGCGTCGTCGCTGGTCGGTCGCAACGTGATCGTGCAGACCAACAGCGTGCAGATGGACGACCCGAGCAAGGGCATGACCGGTTCGGCCACCGTTCCGTCGTCGATTGCCGGCGGCACGGTCACCATCACCGACAGCAGCGGCGCGATCGTGCGAACCATTGATCTGGGCAGTCGCGCCGCAGGCAGCGCGAGCTTCACCTGGGACGGCAAGGACAAAGACGGCAATCTGGTGAAGGCCGGGACCTACACCGTCAAAGCCAACGCATCGATCAATGGCACCGCGACCGACCTGGCGACCTACCTGCCAGCCACGGTCAACAGTGTGACCATCAGCCAGACCGGCGGCGAGCTGATGCTCAACCTGTCCGGCAAGGGCACCGTCGCCCTGTCCAAAGTACAAACCATTGGTATATAGAGCCGACTAACCGGCACAAAGGAGTGGAATATGTCTTTCAATATCGGCCTTAGCGGTCTCTATGCAGCCAACAAACAACTGGACGTGACCGGCAACAACATCGCCAACGTCGCGACCGCCGGTTTCAAATCGTCCCGTGCAGAATTCGCAGATGTTTACTCGGCCACTCGCCTGGGAACCGGCAGCAAGGTCATCGGCAACGGTGTGCGTCTGGCCAACGTATCCCAGCAGTTCACCCAGGGTGATATCAACAACACCGGTAACGTGCTGGACATGGGCATCAACGGCTCGGGCTTCTTCACCATGAGCAACAACGGCTCGATCTCCTACACCCGGGCCGGTACGTTCAAGGTCGACGATAAAGGCTACATCACCAACACCGACTACACCTCGCGTCTGCAGGGCTACGGCGTGGATGCCAACGGCAAGGTCATTAACGGCGTACTGACCGACCTGAAGATCGACACCTCGAACCTGGCGCCAAAGTCCACCTCGCTGGTGACGTCGACCATCAACCTGGACTCGACCGCTCCGGTGATCGACGACACAGCGCCGGCCGGCAAATTCGACCCGACCAACCTCGCGACCTACACTAAATCGTTCAGCACGCCGATCTATGACAGTCAGGGCAACATGCACCCGATGGATCAGTACGTGGTCAAGACCGGTGCCAACACCTGGAAGGTCTACACCCTGGTAGACGGGCGTAACCCGGACGCTACCGGTAGCGATCCGAAGGTCACCGCGCCGACACCTTCGACCATGACGTTTGACTCCGCTGGCAAACTGACTCAGGTCAGCACCCTGCCTGGTCCGGTGATCAGCAGCGACTTGAAGCTCAGCGGCTGGGTTCCGGGTAACGTGGTCAACGGTACCTTCAAACCTAACGGTGCCGCCGCGAACACGGCCGGCATTACCATTTCGATGGCGCAGACTACCCAGTACAACGCCGATACCGCCCGTTCGATCCCGACCCAGGACGGCTATGCTACTGGCCAGATCACTAACCTGACCATCGACGGTACCGGTACCCTGTTCGCCAATTTCAGCAACAACCAGAACAAGGCCATCGGCCAGGTTGCGCTGGCCAGCTTCACTAACGAGCAGGGCCTGCAAGCGATCGGCGGAACGAGCTGGAAGGAAACGTTTGCCTCGGGTATCCCGGGTTATGACGCTCCGCAAACCGGTACCCTGGGTTCCATCCAGTCCAACTCGCTGGAAGAGTCGAACGTTAACCTGACCAACGAGCTGGTAGACCTGATCAAGGGCCAGAGCAACTATCAGGCGAACGCGAAGACCATTTCGACCCAGAGCACCATCATGCAGACCATCATTCAGATGACCTGATATCGATGTTTTGTAAAAAGCTGTAACGGAAAGCCCCTCTTTGAGGGGCTTTCTTGTTTAATGCGCGCGCCGGGGGCCACTCGTCTGCGGCATCGTATTTGTGCCGGCGTATTCATGCGCTTGCTCAGGCAACACCCGGGCGCCAATGAACGGTTCGCCCAACCACAGACAGGGATGTAACGATCACTCCATGGTTTTTTTCTCTCGCTCCCGAATCGTCCTCGGGACGTTGTTCGTCAGTGCATTGCTGGTCTGGTTTATAGGGGGGCTGGGCTGGGGCGCCACGCCAAGGAAATATCTGACCACGACCGTCACCGTCGAGGACCTTGAAGAAACCGTATTGGCCAGTGGTACGGTCAAGCCTTTCCAGCAAGTCAGTGTTGGCGCACAGGTCAACGGGCAACTCCAGAGCCTGAAGGCCGGGTTGGGCGATACGGTGCGCCAAGGTCAGCTGCTGGCCGAGATTGACCCGCTGTTGCCACAGAACGAACTGCTCAAGTCACGGGCAGCGTTGCTTAGTGTCCGGGCACAATATAAGGCTCGACAGGCGCTGATTCGCCAGTACGAACTTGATTTTCGTCGCAAGCAAAGTCTGGTTGCCAGTGAGGCCGGATCGCGGGCCGATCTGGAAATAGCCGAAGCGCAATTGCAAAGCTCACGAGCCGAACTGGCATCCCTGGCTGCGCAGATATCCCAGGCGGAGATAGAAATCCGCATCGCCGAAGTCAACCTTGGCTATACGCGTATCAGTGCGCCGATGGACGGAGAAGTCATTGCCGTGGTGACGAGGCAGGGGCAGACCGTCGTTTCCGCGCAAAGTGTCCCGACTTTGCTGATCCTGGCCCGACTGGACCGGATGACGGTCGAGGCGCGGATATCCGAAGCTGACGTGGTTCGAGTCAAGCCAGGCCAGGCGGTGTCCTTCAGTATCCTGGGCGATCCGGATCGGCGCTTTGAAAGTCATATTCGGGCGGTAGAACCGGCGCCAGAGTCCATTGCCCGGCAGGACACAATGCAGGGTAGCGGTGGCTCGACTGCTGGCGGTGCCGACGCAGCGGTGTACTACAACGCTCTGTTTGACGTGCCCAATGACGATCATTCGTTGCGCACATCAATGACGGCGCAGGTCAGTGTGCTGCTCGCTTCTGCGCCAAAAGCCACAACGGTGTCGGTGGCTGCGTTGGGCAAGCGTGCCGCGGATGGCCGCTATGAAGTGCGTCGACTGGTTGATGGTCAGTTGCAGACGGTGCTGGTCAAGACCGGCTTGCGCAATGACCTTAACGTTCAGGTGTTGGACGGTCTCAAGGAGCATGACGAAGTTGTCCTCGGCGAAGAGCCGGAGCCTCAATGAGCAGCGCCAGCGATCTTCGCGGCTTGACGCCGGATGCGATGAACGACGTGTTGCCGGCCAAGCCGCTATTGTCCCTTGAAGGTGTGCAGCGTTGGTTCGCTGATGGCGAGGCCAGAACGCAAGTGTTGCGGGACGTGAATCTGACCATTGGCGCCGGTGAAATGGTGGCGATTATCGGTCCGTCCGGCTCCGGAAAATCCAGCCTGATGAATATCCTCGGCTGTCTGGATCGTCCCTCCGCCGGTCGCTACTGCATCAACGGTCTCGACATGGCCGGTATGAGCAGCGATGAGCTGGCGACATTGCGTCGTGAGCATTTCGGGTTCATTTTCCAGCGCTTTCATTTGCTGTCGCATTTGAGCGCCGAGGCCAACGTCCAGGTGCCGGCCATTTACGCCGACCAGTCGTTTATCGAATGTCAGCAACAGGCCAGGGCATTGTTGCAGCGCCTGGGGCTGGGGCAGCGTCTGCAGCATCGGCCGGGGCAGCTTTCCGGTGGTCAGCAGCAGCGGGTCAGTATTGCCCGTGCGCTGATCAATGGTGGCGCGGTGATCCTGGCTGACGAACCTACCGGCTCGCTGGACTCACGCAGTGGTGAGGAGGTAATGGCCATCCTGCGTGAACTGCACCGTAGCGGCCACACCATTATTATCGTGACCCATGACGTGCAGGTGGCGCAGCACGCTGACCGAATTATCGAGATTCATGACGGAGAAATCGTCGCGGATCAATCGAATGCCAGCCGAAAAGTGTCTGCGGCGCAGGTCGCCGAGGCTGGTGAAAGTACGCAAGATCAGGGGCGCGAAGTAGCGGCGGTGCAGTGGCGTCGCTTCAGCGAGGCTTTCAAGATGGCCTGGGTTTCCCTCTGCAGCCATCGTATGCGTACATTGCTGACCATGCTGGGGATCATCATCGGCATCGCCTCAGTGGTGTCGGTGGTCGCTTTGGGGCAGGGTGCGCAGACCCGAGTACTGCGCGATATCAGCGCCATGGGCACCAATACCATCGATGTTTATCCTGGCAAGGACTGGGGGGATGAGCAGGCCGCCTCGATCCGCACCCTGCAACCTGTGGATCTGCGGATTATCCAAGGGCAGTCCTGGGTCGACAGTGTCTCGGCGATGGTCAATGGCAGCCGAACGATTCGCTATCGCAATCTGCATGTCAGTGCCACCGTCAATGGTGTCGGCCACGATTACTTCCAGGTGATGGGCATCCGCATGAACAAGGGTGCGGTGTTCAGTGCCAGCGATGTGATGCGCCGCGGCCAGACACTGATCATTGATCACAATACGCGACAACGGCTGTTCAAGGACTGGGAGCAACCACTGGGCAAAGTGATCCTGGTGGGCGGCCTGCCTTGCACGGTGGTAGGGGTCATGGAAAGTCGCGATGACGGTTTTTCAGGGCCAAGCCTGCAGGTCTATCTGCCTTATACGACGGTGATGGGGCGCTTGTTGGGGCAGAGCCATTTCAATTCGATCAAGGTTCGGCTCAGGGAGCAGGTTGCCAGTCCAGCAGCAGAGCAAGCACTGCAAACATTGTTGGTGGCACGTCATGGGCGCGCGGATTTTTTCCTCAGTTCCAGCGACAGCATCCTTAAAATCGTACAGAAAACCACAGACACACTGACCCTGCTGATTTCTGCGGTGGCGCTCATTTCACTGTTGGTTGGTGGTATCGGCGTGATGAATATCATGCTGGTGTCGGTCACCGAGCGCACCCGGGAGATTGGCATCCGCATGGCGGTCGGCGCGCGGCGCACGGACATCCTGCAGCAGTTTTTGATCGAGGCGGTGCTGGTCTGTCTGCTGGGGGGCTTGTTGGGTGTCCTGCTTTCGTTGTTGATCAGCCAGGTGTTCGGCTATTTCGTGCAGACAATCGTTATGGAATTCACGGCTTTGGCCATGATTTCAGCGTGTTTGTGTTCGCTGCTGGTCGGCGTGTTGTTCGGTTATATCCCGGCGCGCAATGCCGCCCGGCTTGATCCAATTCAGGCGTTGTCCAGAGAATGAAGTACACCAAGCGCAAGTGGATCTGGGCATTGCCATTGCCTTTGTTGTTGGGCGGCTGCTGCGCTCTGCTGCACAGCGAATATCGTCAACCGCAAGTGAAGACGCCGGCCTTCTGGTTTGGCGACGCATCTCGTGAGCGCTCATTGAGTGTGCGAGAGCGATGGTGGGAAACGTTTGATGATCCACGTCTGAACGCCTTGGTCGACGACGCCCTGGCGCGCAATAACGATCTTGCAGTTGCTGCGCTCAGAGTGCGTCGGGCAGCGCTTCAGGCAGGGCTCACCGGCACCAATATCACGCCCGATCTGGACGTGGGGGCGGGGGCGGACTGGAGCAGGAATCTACATCGAGACAATTCAAGCCAGCGTCGATTTTCCACGAGCGCGACGGTGCGTTACGAAGTCGATTTGTGGGGGAAACTGGCGAGTACGCGCGATGCCGGGCAATGGGCGCTGTTGGCGACTGACTTTGACCGGCGTGCCAGCGCGCTGAGCCTGGTGGGTACGACGGCGCGCCTGTATTGGCAGATTGGCCTGTTCAACGAACTGGTCCGGTCTGCGCGGGAAAGTATCGGGTACGCCGAGCAGACGTTGCAACTGGTGCAGTCTCAACATCTGGCGGGTGCGGCGACGGGTCTTGAAGAGGCACAAGCTGAGCAGGTGTTGGCCACGCAGCGTGCTGTATTGAGTGACTATTTGCAGCAACTTGAAGTGGCGCGCAACGCACTGGCCATTGTCTTTGATCAGGCACCCGAGCATCGGTTTGCAGAACTTGTGCAATTACCTTCGACGGCATTGGCGAGTGTGCCGGCAGGCTTGCCGGCTGATCTGGTTGATCGACGTCCGGATTTGCAGGCGGCTGAATGGCGATTGCGCCAGGCGCTGTCGAACTATGACGCAACGCGTGCCAGTTTCTATCCCTCGTTCACACTGACGGGCGGTCTGGCTACTGGCGGTAGTCGAGAGTTAAGCCAAGTGCTCAATAATCCTGTCGGTCTATTGGGTGTTGGTATCAGTCTGCCGTTTGTGCAATGGAATGTTCGCAAGTACACAGTGGGTATATCGGCGGTGGACTATGAGTCGGCGATAATCGACTTTCGTCAGAGCCTTTATATCGCGCTGGCGGAAGTTGAAGACGCCCTGTCGGCGCAAGTGCAGTTGGCTGATCAGGGGGGGCGGCGAGAGCAGGCTCTGATCGCCGCAATGAAAGCCGAAGGGTTGGCCGAAATTCGTTATCGCAGCGGGCAAACGGGTATCAAGGAGTGGCTGGATCTGCAAGAGAGCCGGCGTGCCGCGCAAATTTCACTGGCGCAGAATCGCTTCGAGCGACTGCAGGCGCAAATGGGACTGTACCTGGCGCTGGGCGGAGGCTTCGCGCGTTAATTTATTGCGCAGACAAACGTTAACTTATTGGGATGTTGTTTTTAATTAAGGAAGATTGTGCCGCGTGTCTGGTTTTAGTTAGCGTATTTTTTGATTTAGGTCAGTGGTTTGTATGCAATTAATGTTGTAGGTCTTTGCCTGGTTGTTGATTTTTTTTGAGTTGATTTAATTAATAAATAGTTTTGGTTGTGGGGGTTTTATTTATTGTTTTTAGTTGTTTCGCAATGTAAGGTGCGCGCTCTTTCGTCAGGGCCTTGATGAATGATGGGTGTTCGGTTTGCAACACTCTTACTGCTGTCTCTGGTTGTGTCGGCAAGATGATGATCTATGAAGTTATTGCGCTGACGACCGTTTGAGACGTTTATTTGAAATGGAGATCGTTATGTCGCTGCGTATGGGTTTTGGTCTGACTTTGGCCGCAAGTTTGCTGTTGGGTGCAGTCGTCGTTCAAGCTGCACCGGCTTCCTGGTGGCTTTATCAGTCGGCTTCGACCGGCCGTACTATGTGCAGCAACGTTCCACAAGCCAGTGGCTGGGTTCGTGTTGCCGGTCCTTACAATAACGGCGGCTGCCGATAGTAAGCACCAATAAGGAGGCTCCTTCTGTGAAGGGGCCTTTTTTGTATCGGCTGAACCCTGTTCATTAGAGCCTTGGTGTTTGGCAGACAAAAGAAAACCCCCGACAAACCAGAAGTCTGTCGGGGGTTTTCTTTTGCCTGGAAGCATCAGGCGTCTCGCGACGCCTGGCCCGGCTCAGCTTATTGGCAAGCTTCGCAATCCGGCTCGTCGATCGCGCAAGCCTTTGGCACTGGCGCTGGGCCGGCCGGAGCTGCCAGAACCGAATCGTCGCCGTGGTTGCCGCCGCTGGAAACAGCGTTCAGCTTGCCGGTGTTGATGGTCGACTTCTCGGTGCTGGTCGCAGCCAGGGCACGGAGGTAGTAAGTGGTTTTCAGGCCACGGTACCAGGCCATGCGGTAGGTCACGTCGAGCTTCTTGCCCGATGCGCCGGCGATGTACAGGTTCAGCGACTGGGCCTGGTCGATCCACTTCTGACGACGGCTGGCGGCGTCAACGATCCACTTGGTGTCCACTTCGAACGCGGTCGCGTAGAGCTCTTTGAGTTCTTGCGGGATGCGCTCGATCTGCTGAACCGAACCGTCGTAGTACTTCAGGTCGTTGATCATGACCGAGTCCCACAGACCGCGCGCCTTGAGGTCGCGAACCAGGTACGGGTTGATCACGGTGAATTCGCCCGACAGGTTCGATTTCACATACAGGTTCTGGTAGGTCGGTTCGATCGACTGCGATACGCCGGTGATGTTGGCGATGGTCGCGGTCGGTGCGATGGCCATGATGTTGGAGTTACGAATGCCTTTCTGTACGCGGGCGCGAACCGGTGCCCAGTCCAGGGTTTCGTTCAGGTCAACGTCGATGTACTTCTGACCGCGTTGTTCGATCAGGATCTGTTGCGAATCCAGCGGCAGGATGCCTTTGGACCACAGCGAACCGTTGAAGGTCTCGTACGCGCCACGCTCATCGGCCAGGTCGCAGGACGCCTGGATCGCGTAGTAGCTGACCGCTTCCATCGACTTGTCGGCGAACTCGACGGCAGCGTCGGAACCGTAAGGGATGTGCTGCAGGTACAGCGCGTCCTGGAAGCCCATGATGCCCAGACCGACCGGACGGTGGCGGAAGTTGGAGTTCTTCGCTTGCGGCACCGAGTAGTAGTTGATGTCGATCACGTTGTCGAGCATGCGCACGGCGGTGTTCACGGTGCGTTGCAGCTTGGCGGTGTCCAGCTTGCCGTCGACGATGTGGTTCGGCAGGTTGATCGAGCCCAGGTTGCAAACGGCGATCTCGTCCTTGTTGGTGTTCAAGGTGATCTCGGTGCACAGGTTCGAGCTGTGAACCACGCCGACGTGCTGCTGCGGGCTACGCAGGTTGCACGGGTCTTTGAAAGTCAGCCATGGGTGGCCGGTTTCGAACAGCATGGAGAGCATTTTGCGCCACAGGTCTTTGGCCTGGATGGTCTTGAACAGCTTGACCTTGCCCGGGTACTCGGTCAGGGCTTCGTAGTACTCGTAACGCTCTTCGAAGGCTTTACCGGTCAGGTCGTGCAGGTCAGGAACTTCGGATGGCGAGAACAGGGTCCACTTGCCGTCATCGAAGACGCGCTTCATGAACAGGTCAGGGATCCAGTTGGCGGTGTTCATGTCGTGGGTACGACGACGATCATCACCGGTGTTCTTGCGCAGTTCGATGAACTCTTCGATGTCCATGTGCCAGGTTTCCAGGTAGGCACACACAGCGCCTTTGCGCTTGCCACCCTGGTTAACGGCTACGGCGGTGTCGTTCACTACTTTCAGGAACGGAACCACGCCTTGCGACTTGCCGTTGGTGCCTTTGATGTACGAACCCAGGGCACGCACAGGGGTCCAGTCGTTGCCCAGGCCGCCAGCGAATTTCGACAGCATGGCGTTGTCGTGGATCGCGTGGTAGATGCCCGACAGATCGTCCGGAACGGTGGTCAGGTAGCAGCTCGACAGCTGTGGACGCAGGGTGCCGGCGTTGAACAGAGTCGGGGTCGAAGCCATGTAGTCGAACGAGGACAGCAGGTTGTAGAACTCGATCGCACGGTCTTCTTTCTGCTTCTCTTCGATCGCCAGGCCCATGGCCACACGCATGAAGAAGATCTGCGGCAGTTCGAAACGCACGCCATCCTTGTGGATGAAGTAACGGTCGTACAGGGTCTGCAGGCCCAGGTAGGTGAATTGCTGATCGCGCTCGTGGTTGATCGCCTTGCCCAGTTTTTCCAGGTCGAAGGTGGCCAGCACAGGGTTCAGCAGTTCGAACTCGATACCTTTGGCGATGTAAGCCGGCAGCGCCTTGGCGTACAGGTCGGCCATTTCGTGGTGAGTGGCGCTTTCGGCCACACCCAGGAAGCCCAGGCCTTCGGCACGCAGGGTATCCATCAGCAGGCGAGCGGTGACGAACGAGTAGTTCGGCTCACGTTCAACCAGGGTACGCGCGGTCATCACCAGCGCGGTGTTGACGTCGTTCAGGGCCACGCCGTCGTACAGGTTTTTCAGGGTTTCGCGCTGGATCAGGTCGCCGTCGACTTCAGCCAGGCCTTCGCAGGCTTCGGTGACGATGGTGTTCAGGCGGCCCATGTCCAGCGGCGCGAGGCTGCCGTCAGCGCGGGTGATGCGGATCGACGGGTGCGCGTCGACCGCAGCTTCGACCGGCGCGTGGGCAGCGCGTTCTTTCGAACGGCCGTCACGGTAGATCACGTAGTCACGAGCGACTTTCTGCTCGCCGGCACGCATCAGGGCCAGTTCGACCTGGTCCTGGATTTCTTCGATGTGGATGGTGCCGCCCGACGGCATGCGACGCTTGAAGGTCGCGGTGACCTGTTCGGTCAGGCGCGCAACGGTGTCGTGGATTCGCGACGAAGCGGCAGCGGTGCCGCCCTCAACTGCGAGAAACGCTTTGGTGATAGCGACGGTGATCTTGTCATCGGTGTAAGGAACGACAGTGCCATTGCGCTTGATCACGCGCAGTTGACCAGGCGCGGTGGCGGCCAGATCCGAATTCGAATCGGCGGCCTGCGGCAAGGTGCCCTGCGGGTTCTCGCGAGTTGTGTCGGTTTGCATGGGGGGTGATCTCCACATTCTCTATGTTTGTTTGGGCACCATCATGGTGCTCACCGTTCTGGTCCGAAGCACTACAACCGACGGGCGTCGGGCATAACAACTTCGGACCAGTAGGAAAAAGGCTAATGACGCCGCATCCTTGCCGAAGTTTTTGGCTGCGAGCCAGGGCTCGAGCCGGATTCCTTCCCGGATGACAGTAATGACTGCAACACCCGTACCGTTCCGGTCGTTTCCAACCTGAAAAACGGCGCCATCCGCAAGTGCGGTTTGGGCTTTGAAAAACTTGCTTGGTTCAACCGGAAACTGGCAATAAAGCGCTTGAGTTTCAGGTCCGAAATGTGGTTGGTCGCCTGAGCGGAAAACCCTATATGTAGGGTCTCTCCTCGCGCCGTGCTACAAGATAATGCGTTTCGAGAGGGCTTGCAACGTACTAGCTGTGGATAAACCTGTGCGTAAATTGTGTAAGAAACCAGGAATTCCCGTGTAGGCCGCGAACCTGCTGAGCTAGACCGTTTGTCACTGTTTTTCACTTGGGAAAAACGCTTCAGCGGATTTTTAAGGGCGCGAACCCTATCACAAAAAACCGCCTTGTCCGAACGCATTTGCCGACTTGTGTTCTGGTTGTACGCCGTTTATACAATCGGGCAGTGTTTACCCATTCTTATCTTCCCGAAAGATGACAAAAAGACGGGAGAAATGTGGGAGCGGGCTTGCTCGCGAAAGCGGTGGGTCAGGCAATTTCCATGTTGACCATGCCGCCGTCTTCGCGAGCAAGCCCGCTCCCACAGGGGAATTGAGTCAGGCCGAGCATTCTTCCTTATTAATAAAAACAGCAAGCAGAGGTCACCGGTGGAGCAAGAAGCCTGGCAGGTATTGATAGTCGAGGACGACCAGCGTCTGGCCGAACTCACCCGCGAATACCTGCAAGCCAATGGATTGCGTGTGGAGATCGAAGGCAACGGCGCGCTGGCGGCGGCGCGGATCATCAAGGAGCAGCCGGACCTGGTGATCCTCGACCTGATGCTGCCCGGTGAAGACGGCCTGAGCATTTGCCGCAAGGTGCGCGACCGTTACGACGGTCCGATCCTGATGCTCACCGCGCGC
Organism: Pseudomonas sp. AM14(2022); assembly: GCF_036346455.1. NCBI lineage: Bacteria > Pseudomonadati > Pseudomonadota > Gammaproteobacteria > Pseudomonadales > Pseudomonadaceae > Pseudomonas > Pseudomonas sp. AM14(2022). The sequence continues at coordinate 342,363 of NZ_JAOTNY010000004.1, read as the reverse complement.
ACTGACGACGCTGACCAGATTCAAGGCCTCGACCTCGGCGCTGATGATTACGTATGCAAACCGGTGCGCCCACGGCTGTTGCTCGCGCGCATTCAGGCTTTGCTGCGACGCAGCGACACAGTCGAGCCAATCGTGGAAAAAAGCCGTCGCCTGCAATTCGGCCCGCTGGTGGTGGACAACGCCTTGCGCGAAGCCTGGCTCAGCGACAGCGGCATCGAACTGACCAGTGCCGAATTCGACCTGCTCTGGCTGCTGGTGTCGAACGCCGGGCGAATCCTCTCTCGCGAAGAAATCTTCACTGCGCTGCGCGGCATCGGTTACGACGGCCAGGATCGTTCGATCGATGTGCGCATCTCGCGCATTCGCCCGAAAATCGGTGATGACCCCGACCATCCGCGGCTGATCAAGACCATCCGCAGCAAAGGCTATCTGTTCGTCCCTGAAGCCTGTGTGGATCTGGCGCTGTGAATTCGATCTTCCTGCGCATCTATGGCGGCATGTGCGCGGCGCTGATTCTGGTGGCGGTGCTCGGTGTGCTGGCACTGCACCTGCTCAATCAGGTGCGCAGCGAGCAATACCGCGAGCGCCTGGCCCACGGCACGTTCTCGCTGATGGCCGACAACCTGCAACCGATGAATGAAACCGAGCGCCATCGGGCGTTGCTGGTCTGGGAGCGTCTGCTGGGGATTCCGCTGGCACTGAAGAAGTTTTCCGAGACCGATCTGGATCTCTCTCAGCGCGCCCGGGTGCAGCGCGGTCAGGCGTTAGTGGAGCAGACCGGCCCGCATGCGGCGCGGGTCTATCGGCTGGTCAGCGACAAGGAACAGCTGCTGCTGACCGGTGACGTACAACAGATCAGCGAGCAATTGGCCCGCGCGACTATTTATCTGTTGGCCGATGAACTGGTACGGGTGCCGGTCGGCGAACAGCCCAAACGACTGGCGCAGTTAAAGGAAGAGAAAGGCTTCGGTTTTGATCTGCGGCTGGTCACGGTCAACGAGGCCGACATGGACGAAGACCAGAGCCGTCGCGTGTCCGAGGGCGATACGGTGATGGCGCTGGGCAAGGGCGGGGATTCGATCCGGGTGTTTGCCGGCATGGTCGGTACGCCGTGGGTGCTGGAGATCGGCCCGCTGTATCAGATGAATCCGTATCCGCCGCAATGGCTGGTGTTGATCGCTGCCCTGGGCCTGACCTTGATCGGTCTGATCGTATATCTGCTGGTGCGTCAACTCGAACGACGTCTGCGCGGACTTGAAGCCGCGGCCACGCGCATCGCCAAGGGCAGCCTGGAAACCCGCGTGCCGGCCCGCGGAGCTGACTCGGTCGGGCGACTGGCGGCGGCGTTCAACGGCATGGCCGAGCATCTGCAGCAGTTGCTGGCGATCCAGCGCGAGCTGGTGCGTGCGGTGTCCCACGAACTGCGCACGCCGGTGGCGCGCCTGCGTTTCGGGCTGGAGATGATCGGCTCGGCCACCACCCCGCAGGCGCTGGAAAAATACCGCGAGGGCATGGATCACGACATCGAGGATCTCGATAAGCTGGTCGACGAAATGCTCACTTACGCGCGGCTGGAACAGGGTTCGCCAGCGTTGACCTTTCAGCGCATTGACCTCGATGCGCTGGTCAATCAGGTGATCGCAGAACTGGCGCCGTTGCGTGCCGAGGTCACGGTGCAGCGCGGGTTGTGCCTGTCAGCGGCGGACAACGATGGCGCCTGGGTTGAAGCCGAGCCGCGCTTCCTGCATCGGGCGTTGCAGAATCTGGTGAGCAACGCGATGCGCCATGCACGCTCTAACGTCACGGTGAGTTATCAGGTCGGGCAGTTGCGCTGTCGGGTCGATGTCGAGGATGACGGGCCGGGTGTGCCGGAGTCGGCGTGGGAACGGATCTTCACGCCGTTCCTGCGTCTGGATGACAGCCGCACCCGGGCCTCTGGTGGGCACGGGCTGGGGCTGTCGATTGTGCGGCGGATCATTCACTGGCATGACGGTCGGGCGCTGATCAACAAGAGCAAGAGTCTGGGTGGGGCTTGCTTCAGTCTGAGTTGGCCGAGGAATCAGGAGCGCCGTTGAGTTTTGTGTCAGCAGAAATGACGCCTTCGCGAGCAAGCCCGCTCCCACAGGGGAATGCATTTCAAGGGTGGGAGCGGGCTTGCTCGCGAAGGCGGCGCAACAGTCGCCGAAAAATCCTCAGGCCGGAATGCTGACCAGACTCAACAACTGCCCATCCTGCACCCCAAATTGCGCTTCCAGCTCGGTGCCATGACGCCATTCACCAGACAAGTCAGTCAGCAGACGCAACCGGACCTGACCCTGCTCCGTCCACTCCAGCACCTCGGCGTGCTCGAAGTAGAAACGCTTCTGCACAATCGGGTACAGCGCCTTGAACAGACTCTCTTTCACCGAAAACGTCAGGGTCACCAGTAACGCCAGTTGTTCCCGCGCACCGGCGGCCATGCGCTGCAGCTCCGGCGGCGTCAGAATCTCTCCGGCCAGGCGTTCGGCGCGCTCGGTCTCGAGCAGGTTTTCCAGATCCATGCCCAAGCCGCGCCAGTGCCGCTTGTTGGCGACAATCGCCACCGCGTGTCCGGTGCTGTGAGTGATCGAGCCGCAGATGTGCGCCGGCCACACCGGTGCGCGGTCTTCGCCAATCGCCGGAATCACGCTTGAGCCTTCCAGTTGCTGCAGCGCGGCCCGGGCGCAGATTCGTCCGGCAAGAAACTCGGCCTGCCGTTTGGCCACCGAGCGCTGAATGCTCGGCGGCGGCTCGATGGCGCTGCGCTGGAAGTCATCGCCCAGCAGTTGCTTCGGGTCGAAACGGGTACTGAGCAGCACGGTCTCGGGCAACACGTTGGGCAACGGCCAATGGGCGTCGAGTGGGGTGCAGCAGGCGGGGAGGGTCGGGCTGGAATTCATGGCGGGCATTTTGCCGATTCGCAGGGGCAAGGTCGAGATCGGCGGTGCGGCTTTCGCGAGCAGGCTCGCTCCCACATTTGGAACGCATTCCCATGTGGGAGCGAGCCTGCTCGCGAAGGCCGCGCTGCAATCTATCTGATCAGCCAAAGATTTTCTGGAAGAACGCCTTCATGTCCGCCCAGGATTTTTCATCAGCCGCCTTGTTGTAACCGATATCCGGGCCACCGTGTTCACCGTGGCTCAAGCGATCGGCATCCGGATTGGAGAAGCCATGCTTGGCGCCGTCGAGGCTGACGAACTTATAGTCGGCGCCGGCCTTGTCCATTTCAGATTTGAACGCGGTGACGTTGTCCGGGGTGACCATGCTGTCCAGCGCACCGTGCTCGACCAGAATCTTCGCCTTCACACTGCCGGGCGTCGCCGGGGTGGTGGTGGCCAACGCACCGTGGAAACTCACCACGCCCGCCAGTGGCTCGCCCTGACGCGCGGCGTTGAGCACCACGCCACCGCCGAAGCAGTAACCGATGGCGGCGATTTTATTGACGTCGGTCTGCGGCTGCTTTTTCAGCAGGTTCAACCCGGCCTCGAAACGTTTGCTGGAGGCCGCAGCATCCTGGGTCGCGGCCTGCATGAACGCCATCGCATCCTTGGGATGTTCGGTGTTCTTGCCTTCGCCATACATGTCGATCGCCAGCGCGCTGTAGCCCAGTTCGGCGAGGTCGCGGGCGCGACGTTTGGCGTAATCGTTAAGGCCCCACCATTCATGCACCACGACGACTCCCGGGCGTTTGCCCTTGATCGCGTCGTCATAGGCGTAGTAGCCGATCAGCTTGGTGCCGTCGGCACTCTGGTAGGGAATCTCCTGAGTCTTGATCGCGGCGTTGGCCAGACTGCTGGCGGCGAGCAAGACGAGGGCGAGGAACAGGCGCATGGTCGGTCTCCTTATCGAAAGTGGTCAGGACAGCCTAGTCGATTTGATTCAGCGCAGGTTCAGAGAGTGTTCAGGGCAGGTACAGGGGCGGGTCAGTAACCTTGCGCCATACCCAAACAGCACTGTGAAAGAGGAAACGCGATGAATCGTCTAAACAAACTGCTGCTGGCTTTTACCTTGTTGGGCTCCAGCCTTGCGGCACATGCCGATGACACCAGCAACTTCGCCGGCCTGACCTTTGGCCAGACCAGTGACAAGGTTAAAAAATCCCACGCGCTGAACGACAACCTTGGCCATCCGGACGCCAGCGGCGCAATCGACGGCAACAACACATACGGCGTGCGCCTCGGTCAGCAAAACTCGCAAGGTCGTTACTACGCGACCTACGACAACGTGTCCGGTTCGCACAATGGCATTAAACTGCGCCAGGAAAACCTGCTGGGCAGCTACGATCTGTTCTATCCAGTGGGTGGCAGCACCAAGCTGTTCGGTGGTGCAACGGCCGGTTTGACCAAGCTGACTCAGGACTCGCCGGGCTATAGCCGTGACAGCGACATCGGTTACGCCGTCGGTGGCCAGTTCGGTGTGCTGCAACAAGTGGCGCAGAACGTTTCGGTGGAACTCGGTTACCGTTACCTGATGAGCAACGCCAGCACCGAAATGAAAGAAAGCGGTGGCAGCAAGCAAGGCTCGCTGGACTTGACCAGCAGCGCCCAGACTTACCTGTCGGCGAACTACGCTTTCTAAAGCGCGGTTCGTTCTAGACCCTGTGGGAGCGAGCTTGCTCGCGAAAGCGGTCTATCAGTCGACAACAATGTTGGCTGATACATCGTCTTCGCGAGCAAGCCCGCTCCCACAGGTGCGTTGTTGGAGTTTTTGATTTACCCGGGAGAGCGTTATGAAACTGTTGGTCGTCGAAGATGAAGCGCTGTTGCGCCATCACCTGCAAACCCGCCTGACGGAGAGCGGTCACGTGGTCGAGTCCGTGGCCAATGCCGAAGAGGCGCTGTACCAGACCGGGCAGTTCAACTTCGATCTGGCGGTGATTGACCTCGGGCTGCCGGGCATGGGCGGTCTGGACCTGATCCGGCAGTTGCGCTCGAGCGGCAAGACCTTTCCGATCCTGATCCTCACCGCGCGCGGCAATTGGCAGGACAAGGTCGAAGGCCTCGCCGCCGGTGCCGACGACTACGTGGTCAAGCCGTTCCAGTTCGAGGAACTCGACGCGCGCCTGAATGCCTTGCTGCGTCGCTCCAGCGGCTTCACCCAGTCGACAATCGTCGCCGGGCCGTTGTTGCTTGATCTCAATCGCAAGCAGGCGTCGCTGGATGAAGAGCCGCTGGCACTGACCGCCTACGAATACCGCATCCTCGAATACCTGATGCGCCACCACCAGCAAGTGGTGCCCAAGGATCGCCTGATGGAGCAGCTCTATCCGGATGACGACGAGCGCGATCCGAACGTGATCGAAGTGCTGGTCGGCCGTCTGCGCCGCAAGCTCGAAGGACCGGGCGGGTTCAAGCCGATCGACACCGTGCGCGGTCTCGGCTACCTGTTCAATGAGCGCTGCACTTGATTCGTTCTCTTCGCGTTCGTTTGATGCTCGCCGCCACCACGTTGGCGGTGTTGTTCATGCTCGGCTTGCTGCCGGCCATGCAGGGCGCGTTCAGCCTGGCGCTGCAGGACTCGATCGAGCAGCGCCTGGCCTCGGACGTCACCACGCTGATCTCGGCGGCACGCGTCGACAGCGGCCATCTGGTGATGCCGGCGCAGCTGCCGGATGAGCGTTTCAATCTCACCGACAACCGCCTGCTCGGCTACATCTACGACCGCGAAGGCAAACTGGTCTGGCGCTCGAAAGGCACGCAGGAAGAGCAGATCAACTACAAGCCGCGTTACGACGGCATGGGCAACGAGTTCGCGCGGATCCGCGAGAGCAATGGCCAGGAGTTCTTCGTCTACGACGTCGAAGTCAAACTGCTCGGCGGTAAAAGTGCCGCGTTCAGCATCGTCGCTCTGCAACCGGTGCGCGAATACGAAAATACCCTCGAAGGCCTGCGCGAAAATCTCTACCTGGGCTTCGGCGCCGCATTGCTGGTGCTGCTGGCGCTGTTGTGGATCGGCCTGACCTGGGGTCTCAAGGCGCTGCGTCGGCTCAGTCAGGAACTCGACGAGATCGAAAGCGGCACCCGCGAAAGTCTCACCGAACAGCACCCGCGCGAACTGCTGCGCCTGACCGGCTCGCTCAACCGTTTGCTGCACAGTGAGCGCCAGCAGCGCAGCCGCTACCGTGACTCCCTCGATGATCTGGCGCACAGCCTGAAAACCCCGTTGGCGGTACTGCAAGGGGTCAGTGAAGACATGGCCCAACGCCCGGAAGATCGCGATCAAGCCTGGGTGCTGCAAACCCAGATCGAGCGCATGAGTCAGCAGATCAGCTATCAACTGCAACGGGCCAGCCTGCGCAAAAGCGGTCTGGTGCGCCACCAGGTGCGGCTGCAACCGGTGCTCAAAAGCCTGTGCGACACGCTGGACAAGGTCTACCGCGACAAACACGTGCGGGTGGCGTTTGATCTGCCGGAGCACTGCTACGTGCCGATCGAGCAGGGCGCGTTGCTGGAGATGATGGGCAACCTGCTGGAAAACGCCTATCGCCTGTGCCTGGGCGAAGTGCGCATCAGCGTGCGCGAGACCCTCGCCGGCATCGAGTTGTGCATCGAAGACGACGGCCCCGGTGTGCCACCGAATCAGCGCGCGCGGATTCTCGAGCGTGGTGAGCGGCTGGATCGCCAGCATCCGGGGCAGGGCATCGGGCTGGCGGTGGTCAAGGACATCATCGAAAGCTACAACGCCAAGCTGATGCTTGGGGATTCACCGATGGGCGGGGCGGCGTTCAGGATTCAGTTTCCTGCGGTTTAGGTGTTGGCTGTTCTGACGTCATCGCGAGCAGGCTCACTCCTACAAGGGGAATGCATTTCAAATGTAGGAGTGAGCCTGCTCGCGATAGCGCCAGTCAGTTCAGCGCGGGTCTTACTGCTCCTGCGCCCGATACGCCCCCGGCGTCAGCCCGGTCCATTTCTTGAACGCCCGGTGAAACGCCGACGGTTCGGAAAATCCCAACTGCTCGGCAATCTGTTGCAACGACAGATCCGCCCGTCCCAGATGATAGATCGCGATGTCGCGGCGCAACTGATCCTTCAATTCCTGAAAACTGCTGCCTTCCTCACGCAAATGCCGACGCAGGGTTTGCGGGCTGATGTGCAGCTGCGCGGCCACCGCTTCGAGGTCCGGCCAGTGCGCACTGTCGCGGCTGAGCAAGCGGCGCAGGCGACTGCTGAGGCTGTCACCGTCGTCCGGGCGCGATAGCAGGTCGGCGGGTGAGCGTTCGAGAAAGTGCTTGAGGGTGCGTTCGTCCTGCAACAGCGGCATCGACAGATAGCGACTGTGGAACAACAGGCTGCTTTGCTGGGCGCAAAACACCAAAGGGCAGGGGAATAGCAGGTCGTACTCGGCACCGTGCGCCGGTTTCGGATAACTGAAGGTGGCCTGCTCCAGACGAATCCGCTGGCCGATCAGCCAACTGCCGAGGCGATGCCAGATCACCAGCAGGCTCTCGCTGAGAAAGTGATCCGGGTCCCATAACTGCGAGTCATCAAGGCTCAGGCGCACCCATTCGTCTTCGCGGCTCAGGCTCAGGCGCGGAGCCTCGGGGAATAGGCTATAAAACAATAAACCGCGTTGCAGTGCCTTCTCCAGATTGCGGCAGTGGATCAGGGCGTGGCACATCATCGCGAAGCTGCCGGGCTTGCTCGGAGCGTTGCCAAAGCCCAGGTATTCGTCATCCAGCGCCAGCCACAGGCTCTGGATCAGTTGGGTGAATTGCTCCGGGGCGATGCGCGCCCGAGGTTCATCGAGCAAATCGGGGCTGATCCCCAGTTGCTGCAGCAGCGGCGCATAGTCGAAGCCCGAACGGCGTGCGCCACCGAGGGCGGCACGGGCGAAATGACTGGCGATGGTACGTTCGCGCATAAGCGGCAGATCCTTCCTCAGGCGCTGGATGGTAGCCGGGGCATGCGCAGGGCAACAAGGCGGATTTCCGCCAAATTGTAGGACGAGAGCCGCTGACTTGGCGGAAATCCGCCACACTGGCGTCACCGGGCAGTGACAAAAAATACTCTGCATCCCCTGATATCAAAAGGCTTGCAGCGAATTGCACCAAAGTGGCACGGCGTTTGCGATAAGAGCGACAGAAGTGTGCGTCTATTCCGCGGGAATAGCGCCGCTCCAACAACAAATCCCTCCAGTGCAGGAGGGTTCGCAATTCAGGTTCTGCGCCCAACAGATGGATGTTGCCCGCGGGACGCTTGAGGACACTTGCAATGACGACTCGTCAGCCACTGTACAAATCCCTGTATTTCCAGGTGATCGTCGCGATCATCATCGGTATTGCCCTTGGTCACTACTACCCGCAGTTCGGTGTGGCGGTAAAGCCACTGGGTGACGGATTCATCAAGCTGATCAAAATGATCATCGCCCCGATCATCTTCTGCACCGTGGTCAGCGGCATCGCTGGCATGCAAAGCATGAAGTCGGTCGGCAAGACCGGCGGTTATGCACTCCTGTACTTCGAAATCGTTTCTACCATCGCCCTGCTGGTGGGCCTGATCGTGGTCAACATCGTGCAGCCGGGCAACGGCATGCACATCGACGTCAGCACCCTGGACGCCTCGAAAGTCGCGACCTACGTGCAGCAAGGTGCAGACCAGAGCGTAGTCGGCTTCCTGCTCAACGTGATCCCGACCACCATCGTCGGCGCGTTCGCTACCGGTGACATCCTGCAAGTGCTGATGTTCTCGGTGATCTTCGGTTTCGCCCTGCATCGCCTGGGTGACTATGGCCGTCCGATCCTCGACTTCATCGATCGCTTCGCCCACGTGATGTTCAACATCATCAACATGATCATGAAGCTCGCGCCAATCGGTGCCTTCGGTGCGATGGCGTTCACCATCGGTGCCTACGGTGTCGGTTCGCTGGTGCAGTTGGGTCAACTGATGGCCTGCTTCTACATCACCTGCCTGGCCTTCATCCTGATCGTGCTGGGTGCCATCGCCCGCATGCACGGCTTCAGCGTGCTGAAGATGATCCGCTACATCCGTGAAGAACTGCTGATCGTACTCGGTACCTCGTCTTCGGAATCGGTACTGCCACGCATGCTGATCAAGATGGAGCGTCTGGGTGCGAAGAAATCCGTCGTGGGTCTGGTGATCCCGACCGGTTATTCGTTCAACCTCGACGGTACCGCGATCTACCTGACCATGGCTGCAGTGTTCATTGCTCAGGCCACCGACACGCACATGGACATCACCCATCAGATCACCCTGCTGGTGGTGTTGCTGCTGTCCTCCAAAGGCGCCGCCGGTGTGACCGGTTCGGGCTTCATCGTGCTGGCCGCCACCCTGTCGGCAGTCGGTCACTTGCCGGTGGCCGGTCTGGCGCTGATCCTCGGTATCGACCGCTTCATGTCCGAAGCCCGCGCCCTGACCAACCTGGTCGGCAACGCCGTGGCGACCATCGTGGTTGCCAAGTGGGTGAAAGAGCTGGACACCGACGTGCTGCAATCCGAGCTGGCGTCGGGTGGTCGCGGTATCGCGGATACCCGTCCGGAAGATGACCTGGGTGTGGCTGAAGGTGCTACTCCGAGCAACGTCAAGTAATCTGAATTGGCTCCAGTGTAATGCTGGAGTCTGAGAGCCCTTGTGGTGAGGGGATTCATCCCCGATGGGTCGCGAAGCGGCCCCTTCTTAGATAGAAGGGGACTGCTGCGCAGTCCATCGGGGATGAATCCCCTCGCTACAGGGGTTTTTTATTGCCTGCGATTTGAGCATTACGGTCACTGCCGCTGATGCATCCGGTGATTGCCGTGCGCGGCAGCGCTGCCTAGGCTGAGTGCATCGCCCAAGGAGTTCGCCCATGTCCGCGCCGCTGGCCTCACTGAAGATTCTGGATTTCTCGACCCTGCTGCCGGGGCCATTTGCCTCGCTGTTGCTGGCGGACATGGGCGCCGAAGTGCTGCGCATTGAATCACCGACGCGCATGGATCTGCTGCGGGTGCTGCCGCCGCATGATCAAGGTGTGTCAGCCAGCCACGCTTACCTCAATCGCAACAAGCGCAGTCTGGCGCTGGATCTCAAACAGCCGGAAGCGCTGGAGGTGGTCAGGCAGTTGCTGGGCGAATACGACATTGTCCTCGAGCAGTTCCGCCCCGGTGTGATGGAGCGTCTGGGCCTGGGTTATGAGGCGCTGAAAGCGATCAACCCGAAGCTGATTTACGTGTCGATCACCGGCTATGGCCAGACCGGGCCGTACAAGGATCGCGCCGGGCATGACATCAACTACCTCGCCCTGGCCGGTCTTTCCAGTTACACCGGCCGCGCCGACAGCGGGCCGTTGCCGCTGGGCATGCAGGTGGCGGATATCGCGGGTGGTTCGCTGCATGGGGTGATCGGCCTGCTGGCGGCGGTCATCGCCCGGCAGCAGACCGGGCAGGGCACGCATCTGGACGTGAGCATGACCGATTGCGCCTTCAGCCTGAACGCCATGGCCGGTGCCGGCTATCTGGCCTGTGGCGAGGAGCCGCACTGGGAAGAGCAGATGCTCAATGGCGGCAGCTTTTACGACTACTACCGCACTCGCGACGGGCGCTGGTTGTCGGTGGGCAGTCTTGAACCGGGGTTCATGCAGCAACTGTGTACGGCGCTGGGCCGGCCGGAGCTGGCGGCGCAGGGCTTGTCACCCAAGCCCGAGCAGCAACGGTTATTGAAGGACGCGTTGAAAGTCGAATTCGAGAAGCACGACTTTGCCGAGCTGCGCGCGTTGTTTGCCGAGGTCGATGCCTGTGTCGAACCGGTCTTGAACCTGAGCGAGGCGGTGCAACATCCGCAGTTGCAGGCGCGGAAGCTGGTGACCCAGGTGCCGCGTGGCGACGGTACGACCCAGGCGCAGATTGCCTGTCCGCTGAAATTCTCCGAAGCGCTGCCTGCGCCGCGGCATGTCGGCGCAGGGTTGGGACAGCATACTGAGCAGGTGTTGGGGGAGTTGGGGTTTGGTGCTGAGCGGATTGCCGAGTTGCGGCGTGCCAAGGTGATTCTCTAGCGTCTGTACCGGCCCTTTCGCGAGCAAGCCCGCTCCCACAGGGGAATGCATTTCAAAATGTGGGAGCGGGCTTGCTCGCGAAGGCGTCGGCGGCGACAACACCAAACCGCCTATTCCACCCGCATCTCACCACTGAACACCAAGGTGTTGTGACAACGCCGGCACAAATACCGCCGCCCCTGGCGCACCAGGCTATGACGCTGCGCCGAAAACGGAAAATCACTGTCGGCGCACGGGCATTTGTAGATATAGCGGGTCACGCTGCGGCGTTTGACGGCATAGGTGTGGCAACGATCCGGCGGCAGCTCGTAAACCCCGCGCATGATCAGTTGCCACTCCTCGCCATGCGGCTGGATGCGGTCGCCGAACAGTTGATGGGCGATCAGGTGCGCGACTTCGTGGGCCACGGTCTGCTTGAGGAAGTGTTCGGTGTTTTCCCGGTACAGCTGCGGGTTGAAGCGCAGCAGGTTCTCGTGCAGATGCGCGACACCGGCTTTTTGCCCGCGCAGCTTGAGGCTGACGACGGGGCGTTGGAAATGACGTTTGAAAAAGGCTTCAGCGAGTTGGTAACAGTCTTCGACGCGGGTATTGAGTTGCTCGGGCATGCTTGATGGATCTCCAGAGGCGTCGAGTATGCCGCAACGTTCCTGACTTGCGAATCGCTGACCTGCCGAATGGTCATCCGCCAAACGAGAAGGCCGCCTTGCGGCGGCCTGAATTGGCAGATCTTGTTGTTCTCGGGGGTGAAGCCTGTCAGTTGGTGTACACCGGCCCCACGCCGAGGCCCCAGACAATCACGGTGAACGCCATGATGGCCACCAGCACCACCAGACCCACCGCCAGCACTGAGCTGGAAAACAGGAAGCCTTCATCCGATGGAATGTTCATGAACGTTGGCAGCCCCACGTACAGCAGATACACCGTGTAGCAGATGGCCGCCGTGCCTACGATCATTCCCAACCACATGTGTGGATACAGCGCCGCCAATCCGCCGACAAACAACGGTGTCGCGGTGTAGGTGGCGAACGCCACGCAACGCGCCAGACTTGGATTGGCGTCATACGTGCGGGCCATCCAGTGCACGAAGGCGCCCATCACTGCGACCCCGCCGAGCATCGCCAGGTACGACATCACGGTCATCCAGATCGCACTTTCGACGGTGAGCATCACCGGTGCGCGGTTGCCGATCACCCAGCCGACCTGAGTGGTGCCGATAAACGCCGAAACCGCCGGAATCGCCGCCAGGATCAGCGTGTGCGTCAGGTACATGTGGCTGATGCTTTCCTCTTGGTCGCCACGGATTTCCTTCCATTCCTGATCGGGGTGGGTAAAAAGTCCCACTACGTGATGGATCATGCCAGTCACTCCTCTTGTTATTGCCATCGCCCCCCAGCGGAGCGCCTACGGGCCAAAGGTGGCCGAGCAAATTCAGGTCTTCATATGTGTGCGACCTTATGTCGCAGTATAGAAAGGACTTAACCGCACAGGGACTAGGGGCTTAGAGCAAATCGCGCTGTAAACACGGAGCGTAATCGCGGCAGGGTCTTGCACATTTGAGGCCGGATCACCTCTGTGGCGAGGGAGCTTGCTCCCGCTCGGCTGCGCAGCAGTCGCCAATCCTTCCAGTTTGGTGTGTCAGGAAAATAGCGGCTGCGGGTTTGGAGGCGCTTCGCACCTCAGCGGGAGCAAGCTCCCTCGCCACAGGGGATCGGTTGAAAGGGACAGACCCACGGCCCTTCGCGCTCCCCGGGTTTTTGCGTAAAATGCCCGCCTTTCGTCACACCTCACGGATTTCGCGTCATGGGCACTCTTACGGTCAACCAGAACAAACTGCAAAAGCGCCTGCGCCGCCTGGCCGGCGAAGCGGTCGCCGATTTCAACATGATCGAAGACGGCGACAAGGTCATGGTCTGCCTGTCCGGGGGCAAGGACAGCTACACCATGCTCGACGTGCTGCTGCACCTGCAGAAGGTTGCACCGATCAAGTTCGAGATCGTCGCGGTGAACATGGACCAGAAGCAGCCGGGCTTCCCCGAGCACGTACTGCCGGCCTACCTGAAAGAGCTGGGCGTCGAGTACCACATCGTCGAGAAGGACACCTACTCGGTGGTCAAGGAACTGGTGCCGGAAGGCAAGACCACTTGCTCGCTGTGCTCGCGCCTGCGTCGCGGCACGTTGTACACCTTCGCCGACGAAATCGGCGCGACCAAAATGGCCCTCGGTCACCACCGTGACGACATCGTCGAGACGTTCTTCCTCAACATGTTCTTCAACGGCACCCTCAAGGCGATGCCGCCGAAGCTGCGCGCCGACGACGGGCGCAACGTGGTGATCCGTCCGCTGGCCTACTGCAACGAGAAAGACATCCAGGCTTACTCGGACTTCAAGGAATTTCCGATCATCCCGTGCAACCTTTGCGGTTCGCAGGAAAACCTGCAGCGTCAGGTGGTCAAGGAAATGCTTCAGGACTGGGAGCGCAAGACTCCGGGCCGAACTGAAAGCATCTTCCGCAGTCTGCAGAACGTGGTGCCGTCGCAACTGGCCGACCGCAACCTGTTCGACTTCACCAGCCTGAAGATCGACGAGACGGCGGCTTCGCGCTTCGTTAACGTCGTCAATCTGTAAACCCATTCCAGGTGGGAGCGGGCTTGCTCGCGAAGGCGGTGTATCAGTCGCTATATGCGCCGACTGACACTCAGTCTTCGCGAGCAAGCCCGCTCCCACATTGGTTTTTTGTTTCATTCAATAGGAGAGGGCATGCGCGATTACAAGTGGCTGCACGAATACTGTCTGAACCGCTTCGGTTCGACGGCTGAACTGGAAGCCCATCTGCCCGTTCCCAAGACTCCCGCGCAATTGCGCAAGATCAGCGACGATCGTTACCTCTCGACCATGGCCCTGCGTGTCTTTCGCGCCGGCCTCAAGCACAGCCTGGTGGACGCCAAGTGGCCGGCCTTCGAAGAAGTGTTCTTCAAGTTCGACCCGGAAAAAGTCGTGCTGATGAGCGCTGAACACCTCGAGCGCCTGATGCAGGACGCGCGGATCATCCGCCACCTGGGCAAGCTCAAGAGCGTGCCGCGCAATGCCCAGTTCATCCTCGATGTGGAAAAGGACAAGGGCAGTTTCGGCGCGCTGATCGCCGACTGGCCGGTGACCGATATCGTCGGTCTGTGGACCTACCTGAAAAAGCACGGGAGTCAGTTGGGCGGGCTGTCGGCGCCGCGCTTCCTGCGCATGGTCGGCAAGGACACCTTCGTGCCGAGCTATGACGTGGTCGCCGCGCTGAATGCGCAGAAGATCGTCGACAAGGTGCCGACCAGTCTGCGCGATCTGGCGATTGTGCAGAACGCGTTCAATCAGTGGCATGAGCAGAGTGGCGGGCGGCCGATGAGCCAGATTTCGATGATGCTCGCGTACACCGTCAACCATTGACATCGAGTTGCTTCAATCGCTGGCAAGCCAGCTCCCACAGGATCCTTGTTGAAACACAATTTTGTGATCGACACAAAAACGGTGGGAGCTGGCTTGCCAGCGATAGCGATCTGTCAGGCGACAGAGACTTCGCCCTCGCCAGCCAGCTTGCGATTCAACTGATACCGCCACCGCACATACAGCAGCGCCGAGCAGAACAGCGCCAGGCTCGCGGCCATCTCCAGCACGCCAAACAGTTGCCGATTCGGGTCATACGCTGCCAATGCGCCCTTGATGAAATACAGATTCACCACAAAGCACATCCACGAGTGCGCACGCGCGTTGCCCATCAGCATCCCCGGCGCAAGGATCAGCCACGGGATCAGCTCGACCAGCAGGATCACCCAAGGTCGGGCGCCGTGCAGGTCGGCGAACACCAGGTAGTAAGCGGCGAGCAGCCCGGCGAGGCCGAAGAAGCACAATAGACTGATGACCCGCATCGCCTTGACGCGGGGTTCGAGCCACTCGACGGAGGGCAGGACTTTCGGCTTCTTTGCCACCCTCAGCCCTCCAGTTTTTGCGCGGTCTTGGCCAGGCGTGCGCCGAGTGCGCGACACAGTGCCATCTCGTGCTGATCGAGACCTTTCTTGCCATCGGCGCCGGCGTGATGACTGGCGCCATACGGCGTGCCGCCGCCCTGGGTTTCCAGCAGCGCCGACTCGCTGTACGGCAGGCCGGTGATCAGCATGCCGTGGTGCAACAGCGGCAGCATCATCGACAGCAGGGTGGTTTCCTGACCGCCGTGCAGGCTGGCAGTGGAGGTGAACACGCCGGCCGGTTTGCCGACCAGTGCGCCGGTCAGCCACAGGTTGCTGGTGCCGTCGAGGAAGTACTTCAGCGGCGCGGCCATGTTGCCGAAGCGCGTCGGGCTGCCAAGGGCGAGGCCGGCGCAGTTCTTCAGGTCATCGAGGGTGGCGTAGAGCGCACCGTCTTCCGGGATGTCCGGGGCGACCGCCTCACACTCGCTGGAAATCGCCGGTACGGTACGCAGGCGCGCTTCAAGGCCAGCCTGTTCGACGCCGCGGGCAATCTGCCGGGCCATTTCATTGGTCGAACCGTTGCGGCTGTAATACAGAACCAGAATGTACGGCGCGCTCACGGCAGCAGCTCCAGGATCTGCTCCGGTGGACGGCCGATTATCGCTTTGTCGCCGACTTCGAGAATCGGCCGTTCCATCAGTTTCGGGTGTTCGGCGATGGCGGCGATCAGTTGCGCTTCGCTGAGGCTCGTGTCGGCCAGCTGAAGCATTTTGTATTCATCTTCTCCAGTGCGCAGCAGTTGTCGCGCGCTGATGTTCAGCTTGCCGAGCAAGGCCTTGATCTGCGCGGCGTCCAGCGGCGTTTCCAGGTAACGCACTACGTTCGGGGTCAGGCCACGGGCCTCAAGAAGTTCCAGCGCGCCGCGGGATTTCGAGCAGCGCGGATTGTGATAAAGCGTCAGATCGGTCATGGCGGGTCGCTTCTGGCGTAAAGTGGCGGCTATTCTAACTGTGCAGCGCGCAATCCAGAACCTTCAGAGGCGATGGGTCGCAGGCGCCTTCAATTTTTGACCAGGGAACATGACATGACACGGCGACTGGCAGCGGCATTGACGATAATCGGGGCGTTGATGCTGGGGGGCTGCGGCAATGACTACGGCATTGACCAGAATGGTCAGAAGGTTGCGTCCGAGCGTCTGGACAAGCAATGGGTAGTCATCAATTACTGGGCCGAATGGTGTGGCCCGTGCCGCACGGAAATTCCTGAACTCAATCATTTGGCGGACGAACTCAAGAGCAAGAATGTTGGGGTGTTCGGGGTCAACTTCGACAACGTTCAGGGTGAAGACCTGAAATCTGCCAGCGAGAAGCTGGGCATCAAGTTCACCGTGCTGGCGCAGGATCCGGCCGACCTGTTCGACCTGCCGCGCAGTGAGGCCTTGCCGGTGACCTACATCATCGACAACAAGGGCAAGGTGCGTGAGCAGTTGATGGGCGAGCAGACGGCGGCGGGGGTGATGGCCAAGCTTGAGGCATTGCAGGCGACAAAGTGAGCTGAATGGGCTTTTGTGGCGAGGGAGCTTGCTCCCGCTGGGGCGCGAAGCGGCCCCAAACCCTGCTGACTCGGTGTCTCCGGCAACGCGCGGTTAACGGTTGTGCGACTGCTGCGCAGCCGAGCGGGAGCAAGCTCCCTCGCCACAGTAACTGGCGTTCAGAAAAAAGATCGCAGCCTGCGGCAGCTCCTACAAGGTCATGTGTACACCTGTAGGAGCTGCCGCAGGCTGCGATCTTTTTTGCGGCTGAACGATCAGCCCTCTTCCAGCCACCAACGCAACGGCTTGCCTTCGGCCGGCCAGAAGCGCATCTGCTCGATCGGCGAGATGTCCCAGCGCTCAACGCCTTGCAGCGCCTGCAGGAAGCGTTGTTCCTGCTCCATCAGCGCCGGGGCGCAGAGTTTGCGGGTCTTGCCGATCGGGCCGAAGCTCAGCTTGTCGCCGTCGAGGGTGTACGGCGCGAACCAGTGGTTGCAGCCGCCATTGCCGTACGCGCGACCATCGTCACCGAGGGTCACGGTCAGATGGCTGTAATCCATCAATGGCCGCTCGCCGATCCACTCCAGAATGTAGCTGCGGTTCTGCTGCAATTGCACAGGCTCTGCGGCGCAGCCCACCAGAGCGGCACCGACCAGCAGCGGCAGGGCAAGGCGTTTCATCACGCAGGCTCCTGGCATTTCGGGCACAGGTGCTTGTCGCCGACGGCTTTCCAGCCCAGCTCGGCGATGCGCGCCGTGGCGGCCGGTTTCTCGGCGGTCTTGCCCAGCTTGGCGTCCACCGCGAACTCGAAGTTCAGCTCTTTGGCGCAGCTGTCGCAGTTGACCTGCCAGGTGTGGATCGCCAGTTCGCCGAAGACCGGGCCGGTGGTCATCGCGGTCCATTGGCCCGGCGGATTGATCAGGTGGCGCACGGTGTCGACGGTCAGGCGCATGGACAAGTCCTTGCTGCCTTTGAGGGTGACCAACAGGACGTCACCGTTGCGGATCGAGCCACCGTTGCCGGTGACCTGATAGCGGCCCGGTACGAGGGCGCGGCATTCGATGAGGGTGTGTTGCGGGTTCATCAGGGTGTAGCGGAAATCGTGTTCGACCATGGGTCCTCCAAATCTGCGCGACATGCTAGCACGGGCTGGATTGCAGGATGGCGTACACGTGCGACCTTCGATCCGGTTCAAATCGTCCGGCGCTCATGGCAAACTGCCGCCCTTCACTCTGAGGGAACGGAACATGGCGCTGATCGAATGTTATGAATGCAAGCGGAGCATCAGCTCGGAAGCAAAGGCGTGCATTCATTGTGGTGCTCCGATGGCGCAGCAGCACGAGCACACACCGGCGCAAGCCGCCGCCGCGACGATTTCATTTGGCAGCCTGCCGCGCAACAAATCCGTGCCTGAAGCCTTCGTCCCGGCGCCAGCCCCGGAGCCTGCGCCGAAAGTCACACCGGCCGCGCTCGGCCGCCGTCGTCGGCAACCCGAGCCCGCACCTCAACTTCAGCCCAACGCCGACGGTTCGCGGCCGGTGGAAGGCTGGTTAAAGATCATGGTGTTCCTGCTGCCGATGGTCTTTGTCTGGTTCCTGCTGCGTAAGGGTCATTCGATGAAGCAGCGCTTTTTCGGTTTTGGCTGGCTGGCGTTGCTGATCCTGGCCTCGTCGCTGTCGCCGAAGTAAACCGGCAAGCCTTCAACCTTCGACCTGGTTCTGCGGCGCGCCTGCAGCCCAGGTCGCGATGTTGTGCAGGGTGGTCGCGGCAATCGCGCCCAGCGCTTCATGGGTCAGAAACGCCTGATGCGCGGTGATGATCACGTTCGGGAAGGTCAGCAGCCGCGCCAATACGTCGTCCTGCAACGGCAAGTCGCTGCGATC
The DNA here is from genome assembly GCF_036346455.1 of Pseudomonas sp. AM14(2022). Classification (NCBI taxonomy): domain Bacteria; kingdom Pseudomonadati; phylum Pseudomonadota; class Gammaproteobacteria; order Pseudomonadales; family Pseudomonadaceae; genus Pseudomonas; species Pseudomonas sp. AM14(2022). The sequence goes on along the minus strand of NZ_JAOTNY010000004.1, from coordinate 323,998 downwards.
CTCGAAAAACAGCTGCGCCTCTTCTTCATACACATCCAGTCCCAGATAGCCCAGTTGGCCGTCCTTCAAGGCGTCGATCAGCGCCGGCGTGTCGACCAGGCCGCCGCGTCCGGTGTTGATCAACATCGCCCCCGGTTGCAGGTGTGCCAGTGACTCGCGGTTGATCAAGTGTTTGCTCTGGGCGTTGAGCGGGCAGTGCAGGCTGATGATCCGCGACTGCGCGAGCAGCTCCGGCAGGCTCAGGTAACGTGCGCCCAGCGCCACGACCTCAGGGTTTGGGTACGGGTCGTAGGCCAGCAATTGGCAACCGAAACCGTGCATGATTTTCGCGAGCGTCGCGCCGATCTGCCCGGTGCCGACAATCCCCACGGTCTTGCCCACCAGATCGAAACCCGTCAGGCCGTGCAGCGTGAAATCACCTTCGCGGGTGCGGTTGTAGGCGCGGTGCAGACGCCGGTTGAGCGCCAGAATCAGCGCCACCGCGTGTTCGGCCACCGCATGCGGCGAGTAGGCCGGGACCCGCACCACGGCCAGTCCGAGGCGTTTTGCCGCGAGCAGATCGACATGGTTGTAGCCCGCCGAGCGCAGGGCGATCAGCCGTGTGCCACCGGCGGCGAGGCGCTCCAGCACCGGCGCACTGAGATCGTCATTGATGAAGGCGCAGACCACCTCGTGCTGCTCGGCCAGGGCGGCGGTGTCGAGACTGAGCCGGGCCGGCTGAAAGTGCAGTTCTATCCCGGCCGGGCATTCAGCGCCGAGGAAGCTGTCGCGGTCATAGGTCTGGCTGCTGAAAACGAGCGTGCGCATGAATTCCTCCTGGAACGGGGTGGCGAGTCAGCGTTGACGGCCACCACTTTAACGGCGGATGCCGCTGCCGGCATTGCCGTGGATCAGGCGCTGATCCTGGCTTGCGTCGCGAGTCGATTGATCGCCCGCTCCAGTTCTTCCAGCGCCACCACTGCTTTCGGATCGCCCTGTTTAAGCAGGGTTTCACTGCGCTGACAGGCCGCGCGTAACTGCGGCACGCCACAATATCGGGTCGCACCGTGCAGGCGATGCACGCGCTCGATCAGTGCGTTCTGATCCCGGGCTTCACTGGCGGCACGAATGGCTTCGCGGTCGGCTTCCAGCGAGGCGAGCAGCATGGCCAGCATGTCGGCGGCGAGATCCGCCTTACCGGCGGCCAGACGCAGGCCTTCCTCGTGGTCGAGCACTGGCAGTTCGCTGCTGCCCGCCGCGCTGTCGCTGGCCCGCTCAGATCCCTGATTGCGCAAGGCCAGACCGGTCCATTTCAGCACCACTTGCGCCAGTTGCCGTTCGCTGATCGGTTTGGTCAGGTAGTCATCCATGCCGCTTTGCAGCAGGGCGCGTTTCTCGTTGGCCATGGCGTGGGCGGTGAGGGCGACGATCGGCAGCGGTGTGCTATGCCGTTCGCTTTCCCACTGGCGGATGGTTTCGGTAGTCTGGCGTCCGTCCATGCCCGGCATCTGCACGTCCATCAGCACCAGATCGAAGGATTCGCTCTGCACCGCTTTGACTGCTGCGTAGCCGCTTTCCACGGCCAGAACCTTGGCGCCCATGTCTTCGAGCAGAGTCTGCACCAGCAACAGGTTGGCCGGGTTGTCGTCGACGCACAGCACTTTCGGTGCACGACTCGACAGCGGTTCGCCCGGCTCGTTGCGCGGCTGGCGTGGATTGGCCAGATCCGCCAGCGCCCGACGCAGTTTGCGCGTGCAGGCTGGTTTGGCTTGCAGCTGGCTGTGCGGGTTGGGCACCGAGAGATGGAACAGCGTCTGTTCGGTGGTCGGGCACAGCACCAGCACTTTGCAACCGAGGTGTTCGAGATCCCAGATGTGCTGGTTCAGGCGCTCCGGGAGCATGTCGTTGCTGGTGATGCCGAGCACCGCAAGATCGATCGCCTGATCGGTCTGGTGCGCGCCAGTGACGCCGTTGGTCAGGCTCTCCAGCGTATTGAACGGCGTGACGTCGAGGCCGCAGTCTTCCAGTTGATGCTGCAGCGCCTGACGTGCCAGTTCGTGATTTTCCAGCACCGCCACGCGACGCCCGAGCAGTGGCGGGCCCGGCAGGTCTTCGCTGTCGTCGCGGGTTTTCGGCAGGCTCAGGCTGATCCAGAATTCCGAGCCTTCGCCCGGGGTGCTGTCGACGCCGATTTCGCCACCCATCTGTTCGATCAGACGCTTGGAGATCACCAGACCCAGACCGGTACCGCCGGGTTGGCGCGACAGCGAGTTGTCGGCCTGACTGAATGCCTGGAACAACGCGCGCACGTCCTGACTCGACAGGCCGATGCCGGTGTCCTGAATGCTGATGCGCAACTGCACGCTGTCTTCGTGTTCTTCTTCAAGCATGGCGCGGGCGACGATGGTGCCTTCGCGGGTGAATTTGATCGCGTTGCTGACCAGGTTGGTGAGGATCTGCTTGAGGCGCAGCGGGTCGCCGACCAGCGACAGCGGCGTGTCGCGATAAACCAGACTCACCAGCTCCAATTGCTTGGCGTGGGCGGCCGGGGCCAGGATGGTCAGGGTGTCCTGCAGCAGATCGCGCAGGTTGAACGGGATATGGTCGAGCACCAGTTTGCCGGCCTCGATCTTCGAGAAATCGAGAATCTCGTTGATGATCCCCAGCAGGCTGTCAGCGGACTTTTCGATGGTGCCCAGATAGTCGAGCTGGCGCGGCGTCAGTTCGCTTTTCTGCAACAGATGCGTGAAACCGAGAATGCCGTTGAGCGGCGTGCGGATCTCGTGGCTCATGTTGGCGAGGAACTCGGATTTGATCCGGCTCGCCTCCAGTGCTTCTTTGCGCGCCAGGTCCAGTTCGATGTTCTGGATTTCGATGGTTTCCAGATTCTGCCGCACGTCTTCGGTGGCCTGATCGACGCTGTGCTGCAGTTCTTCGCGAGCGTTCTGCAGGGTGCCGGCCATGCGGTTGATGCCCGAGGCGAGCTCGTCCAGTTCCTGACTGCCGAGCGGTGGCAGGCGGGTTTCCAGATGACCGTCCTTGAGCTGGGCAACCGCCTGTTTGATCTGGCTCAGCGGGCGGTTGATGGTGCGGCCCATGCGCAACGCGAGCAGGGCCGCGCCCGCCAGACCGGCGGCAATCAGCAGCAGGCTGGCAAACAGGCTGCGATAACCGCGCAGCAGCATGCCGTTGTGCGACAGCTCCAGTTCGACCCAGCCGAGCAGACGGTCGGATTCTTCGGGGATCAGATCACCAGCGAGGTTGCGATGCTTGCCGAACACCGGCATCAGGTAACGGGTAGCGTCATTGCCGCTGCGCCGTTGCAGTTGTGCACTGTCACCGCTGGGCGCCTGATTGAGCATGGTCGGGCCGGCGTGCGCCAGCGGTGTGCGGTCGGGGGCGAGGAAGGTGACGGCGCGCACGTCAGGTTGTTCGAGGGACTGGGTGGCGATGCGTTCGAGCAGATCGGTGTTGCCGTGGCCCATGGCGGGCGCCACCAGCGGCGCCAGTTGTTCGGCGATCATTTCACCGCGCTGCATCAATTGGGTCTGCAAATCGGACTGTTGCATCCAGGTGAAATAGCCACCGAGCACCAACGCCATCAGGCTGGTGGGCAACAGGGTCAGCAACAACACGCGACCTTTGATTCCCAGTTTCTTGAGCACACCCATCTCCTGCATCCCGCTGAACTGTTGACTCGCACGTGCGTCCGGCACGCGACATTGGCGCAGTGTAGCGATTTGCAGGCGGGCAATCTTCGGAAAAATCATGTCGCCATTGGTCGGCGCGGCCTGGCGCGTTTGTCCGGCCGGTCAAGCTTGGGTTGCCCGATGGCGGGCAATCTTGAATAATCGGCCAACTGAGAATTATTAGCAGATACTCATGACTCCTGTTTCCACCGACCTGCCACGCATTCTCGCCATTGAGGACGACCCGGTGCTGGGCGCCTATGTTCACGAGCATCTGGGCCGCAGCGGCTTTGCGGTGACCTGGTGCCAGAACGGTCAGGAAGGGCTGAACATTGCGCGTCACCAGCCGTTCGACGTGGTGCTGATGGACATTCTGCTGCCGGGGCTCGATGGCTTGAAGGTGCTGACGCAGTTACGCCAGAGCCATTCGACGCCGGTGCTGCTGATGTCGGCGCTGGGCGCCGAGGCCGATCGCATCAGTGGTTTTCGTCTGGGGGCTGATGATTACCTGCCCAAGCCGTTCAGCATCGCCGAGTTGCATGTGCGGATCGAAGCGATCCTGCGCCGGGTGGCGCTGGATCGACGTCCGGCAGCGATTGCCCCGGCTGCGATCCACGGCGCGCTGCGCTTCGACGACGAACAGTGCGAAGTCTTCTATAACCAGCATGCTGCCGGTCTGACTCGCAGCGAATACCGTCTGCTGGAAACCCTCAATCGCAACGACGAAGAAGTGCTGAGCAAGGCCTTCCTTTATCAGCATGTGCTGCAACGCGGCTATGCGGCCCACGACCGCAGCCTCGACATGCACATCAGCCAGATCCGCCGCAAACTCAAGGCCATCGGTTACGCCGAACGGGAAGTGCGCACGGTGTGGGGCAAGGGTTATGTGCTGAGTGCCACCGATGAAAATCTCTGACCTGCCGGGGCGGCATTCGCTGTTCTGGAAACTGGCGTGTCTGCTGGTAGCGTTCTGTCTGTTGATGATCTGGCTGAGCTGGTCCTGGGGCCGCTACATGGAAGAGCGCAACCAGTATCTCTCCGACGAGGCGCGCGGCACTCTCAGCCGCTATGCCGGCGAAGCCGAGCGCGCGTGGCAGCGCGGTGAGCGTGACGGGGTCGATAACTGGTTGCAGAGCATGGAGCTGCGCGAAGCCGCCTGGGTCGGGGTGATCGACCGCAATCTGCAGTCGTTGAGCAGCGAGCCGCTGAATGAACAGGAAATCCAGCACCTGACCTTTTTACGCGGCCTCGATTGGCCGATCCACAAAAAGGGCCGGCCGTGGCTGCGCGTACCGTTTCCGCAGAATCCGTCCGCCGGCAGTCTGGTAATCGAGTTGCCCGAGCGCTTCCTGCCGGGGAAATACCGGGTGTTCTGGCGGGTGATCACCAATGGCGTGATTCCGGGGCTGTTCACCTTGCTGCTGTGTGTCGGTCTGTATCGCTTGCTGGTGGTGCCGCTGAACAATCTACGCAAGCAGGCCAATGCGTGGCGTGCCGACCAATTGAATGTGCGTCTGTCGAGCGGCATTACCCAGCGCCCGGACGAACTCGGTGAACTGGCGCGGGCCTTCGATTCGATGTCCGAACGCCTGCAATCCACCGTCGCCTTGCAACAGCAATTGCTGCGCGACCTGTCCCATGAACTGCGCACGCCGCTGAGCCGGCTGCGGGTGGCCAGTGAAAGCGAACAGGATCTACGGCAACTGCGCGAGCGCATCAGCCGTGAAGTCGACGGCATGCAACGACTGGTCGAAGACACTCTGCAACTGGCGTGGCTCGACACCGAGCGTGCGCCGCTGCCGGACGAGGCGATCCAGATTCAGGCCTTGTGGGAAATGCTCACCGACAATGCCTGTTATGAAAGTGGCTGGCCGAGCCTGCAATTGCAGTGCGCGGTGCCGGCGTCGTGCTGGGTGCGCGGCAACCTCAATACTTTGGCGCAGGCGCTGGAGAACATTCTGCGCAACGCCATCCGTCATTCGCCCGAGGGCGGCATCGTGCGCCTCGATGGACGGCGTGACGGCGATTACTGGCATTTGTGGCTGGAGGATCAGGGCGGCGGTGTGGCCGAGGGCGATCTGCAACGGATCTTCTTGCCCTTCACCCGCCTCGACGGCTCGCGTCCGGGGGATGGCGGGTTTGGACTGGGGTTGAGCATTGCGAGGAATGCAGTGCAAAGGCAGGGTGGGATGTTGTGGGCGGAGAATGGTGGGGCGGGGTTGCGCTTGAATTTTCGGCTGATTGCCGATGACGGCGGCGTGACGGCTGACGCCTTCGCGAGCAAGCCCGCTCCCACTTTGGATGTGTGTCGTCCGCAGATTGTATAACCAACACCGCCACCCTCCTGTGGGAGCGGGCTTGCTCGCGAAGGGGCCCTTCGATTCACCGCTGAACTCAAAAGTCGCACCACCGGTGCGACATTCATCTGCTTATTCCCAGAAACCATAAGCACCGCACTTTGCGTGATATGGCCTGCGAACGTTTGCCGGTATGATAGGCGCCCCCGCACGTCTGGATTGCGAATACGCCATGACCCTGCAGTACCCAACCATCGCCGATTGCGTCGGCAACACTCCGCTGGTGCGTTTGCAGCGCCTGCCCGGTGCCACCAGCAACACCCTGTTGCTCAAGCTCGAAGGGAACAACCCGGCGGGTTCGGTCAAGGATCGTCCGGCGCTGTCGATGATCACCCGTGCCGAACTGCGCGGGCAGATCCACGCCGGCGACACGCTGATCGAAGCGACCTCGGGCAACACCGGGATTGCGCTGGCCATGGCCGCCGCGATCAAGGGTTACAAGATGATCCTGATCATGCCTGACAACTCCAGCGCCGAGCGCAAGGCGGCGATGACCGCTTACGGTGCCGAGCTGATTCTGGTCAGTCAGGAAGCGGGCATGGAAGGCGCTCGCGATCTCGCCCAGCGGATGGAAGCCGAAGGCCGTGGCAAAGTGCTTGATCAGTTCGCCAACGGCGATAATCCGGAGGCGCACTACACCACCACCGGCCCGGAAATCTGGCGTCAGACCCAGGGCTCCATCACCCATTTCGTCAGTTCGATGGGCACCACCGGCACCATCATGGGTGTCTCGCGCTACTTGAAAGAGCAGAGCGACAGCGTGCAGATCATCGGGCTGCAACCGATGGAAGGCTCGGCCATTCCCGGTATCCGTCGCTGGCCGCAGGAATACCTGCCGAAGATCTATCAGGCCGACCGCGTCGACCGCATTGTCGACATGGCGCAAAGCGAAGCCGAGGACGTCACCCGGCGTCTGGCTCGCGAAGAAGGCATCTTCTGTGGCGTGTCCTCGGGTGGTGCGGTGGCAGCGATGCTGCGCCTGTCCAAAGAAGTTGAAAACGCGGTGATCGTCGCGATCATCTGCGACCGTGGCGACCGTTATCTGTCGACCGGCATTTTCGACGCGCCCAACTGATGGCCAAGCACGAGAGAGGCCTGCGCTTCCAGCCCACCGGCGGCAGCAAGGCCGCGCAAATTCCGACCGGCAAAAAACAGCGCTTGAACATCGAGCGCCTGGCCAATGACGGTCGCGGCATCGCGTTTTTCGAAGGCAAAACCTGGTTCGTCCTCGGCGCCCTTGCCGGTGAAGAGGTCGAGGCGCGGGTACTTGGCGCGCACGGCAAAGTGGTCGAGGCGCGCACCGAGCGCGTGTTCAAGGCCAGCGAGTTGCGTCGCCCGGCAGCCTGTCAGCATGCCGGCCGCTGCGGCGGGTGCAGCGTGCAACACTTGCCCCACGCCGAGCAGCTTGCCCTGAAACAGCGCATGCTCGCCGAGCAGCTGTCGAAGGTCGCCGGGGTCGCGCCTGACGAATGGGCTGCGCCGTTGACTGGCCCGGAATTCGGCTATCGCCGCCGCGCGCGGATCGCCGTGCGCTGGGACATGAAAGCCAAGCAGCTTGAAGTCGGTTTCCGCGCTGCCGGCAGCCAGGACATTGTCGCCATCAACGAATGCCCGGTGCTGGTACAGCCCTTGCAACCGATCATGACCCGCTTGCCGGAGATGCTCCGTCGTTTGAGCAAACCGCAGGCGCTGGGGCATGTCGAGTTGTTCAGTGGTTCATCGCTGGCGGTATTGTTGCGACACATGGCGCCGCTGTCGGAAGCCGACCTGACGATCCTCAAGGATTTTTGCCAGTTCCATCAGGCGCAACTGTGGCTGCATGGTGAGGGCGAGCCGCAACCGGTGGATGCCACGCAGGCGCTGGGCTATCGCCTGGAGCAGTGGGATCTGGATCTGGCCTGGCGCCCGGGAGATTTCATTCAGGTCAACGCCGGGGTCAACGAGGCGATGGTCGCGCAGGCGCTGGATTGGCTGAAACCGCGCCCCGATGAACGCGTGCTGGACCTGTTCTGCGGTCTGGGCAACTTCGCCTTGCCACTGGCCAAAAGCGTGCGCGAAGTGGTGGCGGTCGAAGGCGTGCAGACCATGGTCGACCGCGCTGCCGCCAACGCTGCCAGCAACAATTTGCATAACACAAAGTTTTTTCAAGCCGATTTATCCCAGCCTTTGACCGATGTTCAGTGGATCGGAAACGGCTTTTCTGCGGTACTCTTGGACCCACCGCGTGACGGTGCTTTCGAGGTGGTGCGCAAGCTCGCGACCCTGGGTGCCAAACGGTTGGTGTATGTATCGTGCAACCCTGCAACTCTGGCGCGCGATACGGTCGAATTGATCAAGCAGGGCTACCGGTTAAAACGTGCCGGGATTCTCGATATGTTTCCTCAGACGGCACATGTCGAGGCCATGGCGTTATTTGAAGCGAGCCAGGATGGCTCGTCTGAATCCGTCTGACCTGTCCGGGCGGCGCTCGCTTTAGCCCCGCGAGCGCATACGGGCGTTGAGGGTCAGCGATTTGACGCATTGAATCTGCGTCGTAGGGAAGGTAAAGCAGCATGGTACAGGTGAGAGCACACCAGCCGATCAACACTGACGGCAGTATCAATCTCGAGGCTTGGCTCGATCACGCGGTCAGTGTCGACATGGCACTGGATCGCGAAGCCTTGAAAGAAGCCTGCGAGTTCGCTCGCGAGGCCGAACAGCAGTCCAATGCCAAGAAGAATCTGTGGGCCGAAGGCTCTGGCAGTTTCAGCACGGGACTGGAGATCGCCGAGATCCTCGCCGACCTCAAACTCGATCAGGATTCGCTGGTCGCGGCGGTGCTGTATCGCGGCGTCCGCGAAGGTCAGATCGAACTCGCGGCGGTCAGCCAGCGCTTTGGTCCCGTCGTGGCCAAACTGATCGACGGCGTGCAGCGCATGGCGGCAATCAGTGCCAGCCTCAGCCCGCGCCAGTCGATGGTGATGGGCACTCAGGGCCAGGTGGAAAACCTGCGCAAGATGCTGGTGGCGATGGTCGACGACGTTCGTGTCGCGCTGATCAAACTGGCCGAACGTACCTGCGCCATTCGCGCGGTGAAAACCGCTGACGACGAGAAGCGCAACCGCGTCGCCCGGGAAGTCTTCGACATCTATGCGCCGCTCGCGCACCGACTCGGCATCGGTCATATCAAGTGGGAACTGGAGGACTTGTCCTTCCGGTACCTGGAACCCGATCAATACAAACAGATCGCCAAGCTGCTCCACGAGCGACGGCTGGACCGTGAGCGGTTCATCAGCGATGTGATGACCCAGCTCAAGGACGAATTGCAGGCCACCGGCGTCGACGCCGACATCAGCGGCCGGGCCAAACACATCTATTCGATCTGGCGCAAAATGCAGCGCAAGGGTCTGGAATTCAGCCAGATCTACGACGTGCGCGCCGTGCGCGTGCTGGTGCCGGAAATGCGCGACTGCTACACCGCGCTCGGCATCGTCCACACCCTGTGGCGGCACATCCCGAAGGAATTCGACGACTACATCGCCAATCCGAAAGAGAACGGCTACCGCTCGCTGCACACCGCGGTAATCGGTCCGGAAGGCAAGGTGCTGGAAGTACAGATCCGTACGCACTCGATGCACGAAGAAGCCGAGCTCGGCGTCTGCGCGCACTGGCGCTACAAGGGCACCGACGTCAAATCCGGCTCGAACCACTACGAAGAGAAAATCTCCTGGCTGCGTCAGGTGCTGGAGTGGCACGAGGAGCTGGGCGATATCGGTGGTCTGGCCGAACAGCTGCGGGTCGATATCGAACCGGACCGGGTCTACATCTTCACCCCGGACGGTCATGCCATCGACTTGCCGAAGGGCGCGACGCCGCTGGACTTCGCCTACCGCGTGCACACCGAAATCGGGCACAACTGCCGTGGCGCGAAGATCAACGGGCGGATCGTGCCGCTCAACTACAGCCTGCAGACCGGTGAGCAGGTCGAGATCATCACCAGCAAACACGGTACGCCGAGCCGTGACTGGCTGAACCCGAACCTGGGTTACGTCACCACCTCGCGGGCGCGGGCGAAGATCGTTCACTGGTTCAAGTTGCAGGCCCGTGACCAGAACGTCGCGGCCGGTAAAACCCTGATCGAGCGCGAACTCAATCGCCTCGGTCTGCCGGCGGTGGACTTCGACAAGCTGGCCGAAAAGGCCAACATGAAAACCGCCGAAGACATGTTCGCCGCCCTCGGTGCCGGCGACTTGCGTCTGGCGCAACTGGTCAACCTCGCGCAGCAACTGGTCGAGCCGGAACGCGGCAACGAACAGCTGGAGCTGATTCCGCGCAAAGCCACTGGCTACAAGCCAGGCAAGCGCGGCGACATTCAGATCCAGGGTGTCGGCAACCTGATGACGCAGATGGCTGGCTGCTGCCAGCCGCTGCCGGGCGACGCGATCGTCGGCTACATCACTCAGGGTCGTGGCGTGAGCATTCACCGCCAGGACTGCGCCTCGGTGCTGCAACTGGCCGGGCGCGAGCCGGAGCGGATCATCCAGGTCAGCTGGGGCCCGGTGCCGGTGCTCACCTATCCGGTGGACATCGTCATCCGCGCCTACGACCGTTCCGGTCTGCTGCGGGACGTCTCGCAGGTGCTGCTCAACGAGCGGATCAACGTGCTGGCGGTCAACACCCGCTCGAACAAGGAAGACAACACCGCGTTGATGTCGCTGACCATCGAGATCCCGGGGCTGGATGCGCTGGGGCGCTTGCTGGGGCGGATTTCGCAGTTGCCGAACATCATCGAGACGCGGCGTAACCGTACTCCGTGAAGATGGCTTCGTTCGAAGGTGGGAGCGGGCTTGCTCGCGAAGAGGGCGTGTCAGTCGATATTTGCGCTGAATGACACACCGCATTCGCGAGCAAGCCCGCTCCCACGTTGGTTTTGTGTAGAGGCATGACAGATGTATTCACTTGAAGACCTGCTCCACCTGATGAGCCGTCTGCGCGATCCGCAGTACGGTTGCCCGTGGGACATCAAGCAAACCTACGCGACCATCGTCCCGCACACCCTCGAAGAAGCCTACGAAGTGGCCGACGCCATTGAGCGTGGTGACTTCGATCACTTGCAGGGCGAGCTGGGTGATCTGCTGTTTCAGGTGGTTTATTACAGCCAGTTGGCCAAGGAAGAAGGGCGCTTCGAATTCGCCGGGGTGATCGACAGCATCACCCGCAAGCTGATCCGCCGCCATCCGCACGTGTTCCCCACCGGCGATCTGTATGCGCCGCTGGACGTACCACGCTTGAGCGAAGAGCAGGTCAAGCAGCGCTGGGAAGAGATCAAGGCCGAAGAACGCGCCGAGAAATCCGCCGCGCCCGAGCAGCTGTCACTGCTCGATGATGTACCTGCCGCGCTGCCGGCACTGTCGCGTTCAGCCAAGTTGCAAAAGCGTGCCGGGCAGGTCGGTTTCGACTGGCCGGATGCGTTGCCGGTGCTGGACAAAGTGCGCGAAGAGCTCGACGAAGTGCTCGAAGCCATGTCTGAAAACGATCCGCAAGCGGTGGCCGACGAGATCGGCGATCTGCTGTTTTCCGTGGTCAATCTGGCCCGGCACCTGAAGGTCGATCCGGAAACCGCGCTGCGTGGCGCCAACGCCAAGTTTGAAAGACGTTTCCGTTTTATCGAACAGGCATTGCGCGACACCCGTCGTCCCATGGAAGATTGCACCCTCGAAGAGTTGGACGCCCTGTGGGGTGAAGCCAAACGTCAGGAAAAGAATTTGCCCAGCTGCGGCTGAGCCGTTGCCCAAGTGAGTAAGCATTAATGAGCCTTTCCCTTCGCGACCAGTTGCTCAAAGCAGGTCTGGTCAACCAAAAGCAGGCCAAGCAGGTCAGCAAAGACAAGCAGAAGCAACAGCGTCTGGCCCACAAAGGGCAGGCCGAGCTGGATGATTCGCAGCAGCGCGCCGCTCAGGAAGCCATGGCCGAGAAGGTCAAGCGCGACCAGGAGTTGAACCGTCAGCAGCAGGAGAAAGCCGAGGCCAAGGCCCGTGCCGCGCAGGTCAAACAGTTGATCGAAGTCTCGCGTCTGCCGAAGCTGACCACCGAGGACTACTACAACTTCGTCGACGACAAGAAGGTCAAGCGCATCTCGGTCAATACGTTGATGCGCAACAAGCTCAGCAGCGGCTCGCTGGCGATCGTGCACCATGCCGGCGGCTACGAAGTGATCCCTCGTGAAGCGGCCCTGAAGATCCAGGAGCGCGACCCGCAACGTATCGTGCAGCTCAACGTGCAGACCGAAGAGGTCAATGCCGAAGACGATCCGTACGCGGCCTATCAGATCCCTGATGACCTGATGTGGTAAACCGATAAAGCTGTAATAACGACAAACCCCGCTCATGGCGGGGTTTGTCGTTTTCAATGCTGTGATTGCTTCAGGCGGATTTCAGATCCCGCTGCTGTTCTTGCAGTTCGAGTTCGGCCTTGTAGTTGTGGGCGTCAATCTCGTTGTGGAACATTCCGACCAGCAAGTCTTGTTGATGCACATCCCAGATGCGGATACCGGCGGCTACGCCTTCGTGGGACATGTGTGAATCGTCGCGTTCAGTTACTTTTACAGTCATCTGCTAGCTCCAAATCTCAAGTTATCTGCAGCAAGGCGTGTGCAGGACTCTTTTATATGATTTGTTAGCTTGCTAAGTAAACGCTTGATTTGCGCAAGGTGTTGTTGCGGTTTTTGCAACAGTGCTGCAGCCCGCGTAATCCGCGACATTCGGTCGCAGGGTGCAAGGTTTCATGACAGAAGTTTCATTTTCAGGCGCACTGATATCCCCTGTGGGAGCGGGCTTGCTCGCGAAAGCGGAGTGTCAGTCGCCACCTTCATACCTGAGCCAGCGCTTTCGCGAGCAAGCCCGCTCCCACAAGGGAAAGCGGAGTGCCTGGCGACTTTCTCCAGACGAAAAAAACGCCCCGAACCAGTCGGGGCGTTTTTATGTGTGGCTCTGCAGCGGGGACTTACTTGCCTTCCCAGCGCTTGAGCACCAGCGTGGCGTTGGTGCCGCCGAAGCCGAAGCTGTTGCTCATCACGGTGTTGATGGTGGCGTTTTCGCGGGTCTTGGTCAGCACCGGCAGATCGGCCACTTCAGGGTCCAGTTCGTCGATGTTGGCCGAACCGGCGATGAAATTGCCTTCCATCATCAGCATGCAATAGATCGCTTCGTGAACGCCGGCGGCGCCCAGGGAGTGACCGGACAGACTCTTGGTCGAGCTGATCGCCGGGGCCTTGTCGCCGAACACTTCACGCACACCTTTCATTTCCGCGACGTCGCCGACCGGAGTCGAGGTGCCGTGGGTGTTCAGGTAGTCGATCGGGGTGTCGACGGTGGACATTGCCATCTGCATGCAGCGGATCGCGCCTTCGCCACTTGGGGCAACCATGTCGTAGCCGTCGGACGTTGCGCCGTAGCCAACGATTTCGGCGTAGATCTTGGCACCACGGGCCAGAGCGTGTTCCAGCTCTTCAACCACGACCATGCCGCCACCGCCAGCGATGACGAAACCGTCACGGTCGGCGTCGTAGGCGCGGGAGGCTTGTTCCGGGGTGTCGTTACGCTTGCTGGACAGGGCGCCCATCGCGTCGAACAGGAACGACTGGCTCCAGTGCTCTTCTTCACCGCCACCGGCGAAGACGATGTCCTGCTTGCCCATCTGGATCTGTTCCATGGCGGTACCGATGCAGTGAGCACTGGTGGCGCAGGCAGAAGCGATGGAGTAGTTCAGGCCCTTGATCTTGAACGGCGTGGCCAGGCACGCGGAAACGGTGCTGCTCATGGTCCGCGTTACACGGTATGGGCCAACGCGTTTCACGCCTTTCTCGCGCAGGATGTCCAGCGCTTCCATCTGGTTCAGAGTCGACGCGCCGCCCGAGCCGGCGATCAGGCCGGTACGCGGGTTGGACACTTGCTCTTCGGTCAGGCCGGAGTCAGTGATCGCGTCTTTCATGGCCAGGTAGGCGTAAGCCGCTGCGTGGCCGACGAAACGATAGATCTTGCGATCGATCAGTTCTTCAAGGTTGAGGTCGATGGAGCCGGAAACCTGGCTACGCAGACCCATTTCAGCATATTCCGGGTTGAACCGGATGCCAGGGCGGCTTGCACGCAGGTTAGCGGAGACGGTCTCTTTGTCATTGCCCAGGCACGAAACAATGCCCAGACCAGTGATAACGACGCGGCGCATGCGAATAACCCTTAGAAGTTGTCAGTGGAGGTGAACACGCCGACGCGAAGGCCTTCGGCGGTGTAGATTTCGCGACCGTCGACAGTCACCGAACCGTCGGCGATGGCCAGGTTCAGCTTGCCCTTGAGGACGCGTTTGATATGAATGTTGTAGGTGACTTTCTTGGCGGTCGGCAGGACCTGGCCGAAGAATTTCACTTCGCCCGAACCCAGCGCACGGCCACGGCCCGGCAGGCCTTGCCAGCCCAGGAAGAAGCCGACCAGTTGCCACATGGCGTCCAGACCCAGGCAGCCCGGCATCACCGGATCGCCCTCGAAGTGGCACGCGAAGAACCACAGGTCAGGGTTGATATCCAGCTCGGCGACCAATTCACCTTTGCCGTACTTGCCGCCTTCTTCGCTGATCAGGGTGATGCGATCCACCATCAGCATGTTCGGGGCGGGCAGTTGCGCGTTACCTGGGCCGAACAGCTCACCGCGACTGCAGCGCAGCAGGTCTTCCCGAGTAAAGGCGTTTTGTTTGGTCATGCGAGCTCCTCAATAATCCCATGCGGCAGGTGGGGCAAAACTTCCCGGCCGATCGACGCGTTCATGCCTCGTACCGGCAGCCTACTCATAGACTATTGCGTTGTGGTGAAAGTCACAGCACCAAGGACATGAATGTACACTTGTGCACTGAAATTTTTATTCAAGCCTCTTTTGAGGCTCGTTCGGGTGCCTAAGACTGCCGCACTTTCGCTTTTCACGCCAGTCGCAGATGGTCGAAAAACCGTCACTACTGCACCCAGCGCTGCAGAATCTGTTGTAGGTCATTGCGTTTGAACGGCTTGGCCAGGTAATCGTTCATGCCCGCCGACAGACAGGTTTCGCGGTCGCCCTGCAACGCGTTGGCGGTCAGCGCGATGATCGGCACCTCGCGGCGTCCGGGCAGTTGGCGGATCTGCCGAGTCGCCTCGTAACCGTCGATGATCGGCAGGCGGCAGTCCATCAGAATCACTTCGAAATCATTGCCTTCGGCGCTGCGCACCGCTTGCGCGCCATCGGTAGCGACGCTGACAGTAAAGCCGAGGCTGCGCAGCATGGCTTCGATGACCGTCTGGTTGACCGGGTTGTCCTCCACCAGCAACACATTGCGCCCCTCACCATGCCCGTTGCCATTGGCTGCACGCGGTGCCGCCAGTTGCGGCAACGTCTGCTTATATAAGGCCAGCGGGATTTCCAGAGTGAATACCGATCCCAGGCCTTCTTCGCTTTGCGCGCGCAACGTCCCGCCCATGCGTTCGGCCAGGGTGCGGGCGATCGGCAAGCCGAGGCCGGTGCCGCCATAGCGCCGGGAAATCGAACTGTCGGCCTGCTGGAACGCATTGAACATCAACTCCAGACTTTCCGAGGAGATACCGATGCCACTGTCGCGCACCGAACAGGTGAACCACAGCAACTCGTGATCCAGCGACTGCCACTGCGCCTCGATGCTGACCCGGCCACGCTCGGTGAACTTCAACGCGTTGCCCACCAGATTGACCAGAATCTGCCGGATCCGCGTCGGGTCGCCCTGCACCTGCAAGGCGCGCATGTCCTCGGGGATCCGCAGGTTCAGGTCCAGGCCACGCTGCACCGCGCTGTGCTGGAACGACTGGGCACACGCGCCGATCAGGTCGGCGAGGTTGAACGGAATGTGCTCAAGCTCCAGCTCCGAGCGTTCGATCCGCGAGAAGTCGAGGATGTCATTGATGACTTTCAGCAGGTGTTCGGTGGACTCGGAAGCCAGCGCCGCGTACTCGATCTGCTCCTCGGTCATGTCGGTGGTTTCCAGCAACTGCAACATGCCCAGCACGCCGTTCATGGGGGTGCGCAGTTCGTGGCTCATCATCGCCAGGAAGTCGGATTTGGCGTTGTTGGCCTTTTCCGCTTCTTCGCGGGTCTGGATCAGTTGCGCCATCGCCTGATGCTGTTCGCGGCTGGCCTGTTCCAGTGCCTGGGCAAGGTTGTTGATGTGCTGCGACAGGGCGCCCAACTCGGTGTCATCGACGATCGGCAGCGGAGTCTTGTAGTCGCCTTGCTGAATCGCCTTGACCGCGTTGCCAATATCGCGGATGGGCGCCGACAGACTGCCGGCCAGACGCCGCGCCAGAACAAACGTGAAGAGCAGGGCAAACAACGCCAGAATCCCGGCCTTGAGCAGAATTTCCTGCTGGCGCTGACTGAAGGCATCGTTGGACAGACCGACGATCACCCGGCCCAGATAGTCTTCGCTGGTCACGTTGTTGCTGGCTTTGGCGTCGTGGAAAAAATCGCTGTTGAGGGCGATCCGTTGCAGGCGCACCGGGGCCTGGAACACCTCGACCTGATGCGGGCGGTTGTGCGCGTCGGCGGCTTGCTCAACGTAGGCGAGAATCCGGTTGGCGCTGTCCTGCACTTCCAGAAAGCGCACGTTCGGTGTCGCCAGGGTCGCTTTGAGCAGGCTTTCCAGCACTTCGTTGTTGCCGGAAATCACCCCGTACTCGGTGGCGGGCGCCAGTTGATTGGCGATCAGTTGCCCGGTGTGATTGAGCTCCTGCCGTAAATCCTGAATCCGCACGAAGGTAAAGAAACTGATCAGCAGCAGCGTGAGCAGCAGGGCCGGGCCGAGGCTGATCAATTGCGTGCGGGTGTTGATGTCCCAGCGGCGACGCAGATTCATGGGTGGCTTTCTCCTTCAGCCAACTGGCGGGCAACAGACGCTTCATCGATTGGCTCGATACCCAGGGAACGAGCGACCTGCACATTACTTGAGACCTTGAAGCGATCGGGGTAGAGCGTGCGCGGCCACGTCGCCGGCGGGCGATCGAGCAACTGGTCAAGGATCGCCAGCCAGTCGGGCTGATCGCTGTAAGTGCTGGCGAGGCTGCCGGCGCGCACGAACGCCGCGTTCGGCCCGACCAGCGCCACTTGCCGGGAGTAGCTGCTGAGCAAAAGGTTTTTCGCGGTTTTCGGGTTGTACAGATCGGGATCGTCGAGACCCAGCAACACGTCACTGTTTCTCAGCACGCTTTGCAACGGGCGACTGTCCTGGGTGTTGTCCCAACGCTGGCTGACGATTTGCAGATTCAGCTGCGCTGCTGCCTGGTGCAGCTCCTTGAGCAGGAATTCGCTGTGCTGGTCGAACAGCACGCCGACCCGGCGCGCCTGCGGCAGAATCCGCCGAATCAGTTGCAGTTGCCGCCCCAGCGGCGGGTCGCTCCACAGCAGACTCAAGTGCGGCGGTTGTGCGCCAGCCAGGCGTTGCCGCGCTTGCAATCGGCTGATGCGCAACACCAGCGTCGCCGGGCCCTGGGGCTCCTGCAGGCGCCAGTCGAGGCTGGGCAGGTCGAGCAGAATCATCCGCAGATTGGCCGGCAACTTGCCCGGCGCCGGCAGGCTGGCCAGCGGCTGGAACCGCACGTTGTCGGTGGGACGCAGCTCGCTCAGGGCCTGGACGAAGGCTTGCACCCCGGGGCTTTCTTCGGCGCCGGTCAACAGAATATCGGCAGCTTGCACCGCCACGCCGTGCAGCCACGCGGTCAAAAACAGACAGACACCGGCCAGCCAGTGGCCAAGGGTTGGCGTCTTGTTTGGCGTGGCGTAGCGCACCCTAGAACTCCAGCTCGGCGCTGAAGTACAGCACCCGGCGTTCGTCGTAATTGTTGTCGACGAAAGTGGTCGGTTCATTGTCGAGCCGCTGCTGCAGCACGCCGGCCAGTTGCAGTTGCGCCTTGCCCAGCGGGATGCGTTTGGCGATACGCGTGTCGACCCGTTCGAAGCGGTAGCCGTTGAGCGCGTTGTCGCCGTAATAGAACAGCGCGCTGTTCCAGCCGTGGCCCCAATCACGCAGCCAGCCGGCAGAACCGCTGTTGCGCGAGGTGAATTGCTGATCCAGCGGATTGCTCGCTTCGGCGTCGACGAAAGCGTAAGTGAAGCGCAGGCGATCGATCATGCTCAGGCGCCAGTCGAGCTGGGTTTCGCTGCCGCGAAAGCGCGAGCTGTTGGCGTTGCTGGCGATGTACTGGTTGTTGCGCAGCGGCTCGCTGATCATCCCGGTGATTTCGTCGTAGAACAGCTTCACGTCCACGGCCAGCCCCAGCTCGGCGAAATAGCCGTTGTAGCCCAGTTCGCGCGAGCGCATGTGTTCCTGATCGAGATTGCCCGGGCCACGGGTTTTGACGAAGTAGCGCGCCGAGGACTGGCCATAGGCGGACGGTCGCAGGTTGCTCACCTGATAGCTCCAGTTGACGTTGTTCTCGAACATGTCCGGCGAGCGGATCGCCTCCGAGTACACCGCGCGCAGGCCATGGCGTGGGTTGATCAGGTAGTTGACGGCGAATCGCGGCGTCAGCGAACTGCCGATCAATTGGGTGTTTTCGAACATGGCGCCACCCTGCAGCAGCCAGTGTTCACTGGCGCGCCACTCCAGTTGGCCGAACGCGCGCCAGGTGGTGTCGTCCAGCGTGCCGTTGAAGTAGGTCTCGGAGTCGGCCCGGTCGTAACGATAGTTCAGGCCGCTGACCAGTCGCAGGCTGTCGGACAGACTGAGGGTGTCCTGCAATTCGAGGTCGTAGCGTGATTCGCGGGCGCTTTGGTCGATGTCGCCACACAGGGTCTGGCTGGCACCGTTGCGCCACTGATTCAGCACCTGATTGGCGAGGGCCATTTCCTGCGGCGTTCCGGCTTCCGGACCGGGGCCGGTGAAGCGGGTGATGTTGCGCGCCAGGCGTTCGGTGTAGTTCGGGTTGAGTTGCCACAGTTGGGTCAGTTGCGGGCTGAACGACACTTCGGCATCACAGGCGCGCCACACCTGCTGGCGATCCCAATGTTGTGCCGAGCCCTGTATATAAAGGCTGTGTTCGGGATTGATGTCGAGATTCCAGCGCACCGAGCCGGCGTAATCCTTGGCGACCACGTCGGAATTGTTCCCGGCAGCGGTAATCCCCGAGAACACCGGGTGGTAGGTGTAGGGCCGCTGGTTACTGCCGTCCTTCGCGTTGATTTGCCAGTCGAGGCTCTGGTTGTCGCTCAGGGTCTGGCTGACGGCGAGGCTGAAGCGGTTCAAGCGGCGGCTGTCACGGTAATCGGCGCCGGTGCGGTCGCTGTCGAAGCCATCGTCTTCCTGGCCAGACAGCGACAGGCGCAAGTCGCCGCCATTCCAGCCGGTGCCCTGGCTGGCATAGAAATCGTTGATACCGCGCTGGCCTCGGGTGACCTTCAGGCGCGTGCCGTGGCTGTCCGCCGGGTTGCGGGTGATGATGTTGACCACCGCCATCAGCGCGTTGGCGCCGTAGCTGACGGTGTTCGGCCCACGGAAAACCTCGATGCGCTCGATGTCTTCCATGGCCACCGGAATGTCACTCCAGTCCACCGTGGCCAGGCCTGCGCGGTACACCGAGCGGCCATCGATCAGCACCTGCATGCGCCGCGCTTCACTGGCATTGGTCCCGTGATAATTGACCGCCGCCTGATTGCCGCTGATGTTGCCGACCATCATCCCCGGCACCAGCCGCAGCAACTCGCTGATGTCCCGCGCGCCGCTGGCGTTGATCAGCTCACTGTCAAGCACGGTCATGCTCCCCGGCACTTCCGCCGGCGTCTGTTTCAGGCGCGTAGCCGTCAGCACCTGCGGCAGCGTTTCGCTGTCGACAAACAGGTCGTCCGCCTGCAACACCGGGCTGAACAGCAGCGCCAGCAGCAGTGACGAACGCGAGGGGGGAGAGCCAAAAGACACGGCACGGCCTTGATCGCAAAGAATTGGCGCGCATGTTAACCGAGGACAGTGACTTTTCCAGTCACGATGCGGGCATTTTCCTCGGCTTTATTGGTCTTCTTCCTACAAGTGTCGGTAATTGACGCAGGGGCTGGCCGCGCTCCGGTCGCCCCGTATAATGCCGGCATCGCCACTGGTATGGATTAACGGATTGCATATGACTGAACAGCGCCCGATTGCGGTCCTGGGAGGCGGAAGTTTTGGTACCGCCGTGGCCAATCTATTGGCCGAGAACGGCCATCAAGTCCGGCAGTGGATGCGTGACCCCGAGCAGGCCGAGGCCATCCGGGTCAACCGCGAGAATCCGCGTTACCTCAAAGGCATCAAGATTCTGCCGGGAGTGACTGCGGTCACTGACCTGCAGGCCACCCTCGATGCCTGCGAGCTGTGCTTCGTCGCGCTGCCCTCGAGCGCATTGCGCACGGTGCTGGCCGCCCACGCCGAGCGCCTGAGCGGCAAGATGCTGGTCAGCCTGACCAAGGGCATCGAAGCCCACACCTTCAAACTGATGAGTCAGATCCTCGAAGAGATCGCCCCGCAGGCGCGCATCGGCGTGCTGTCCGGGCCGAACCTGGCGCGGGAGATCGCTGAACACGCGCTGACCGCCACCGTGGTCGCCAGCGAAGACGAAGAACTCTGCAAAGCGGTACAGGCTGCGTTGCATGGTCGCACCTTCCGCGTTTACGCCAGTGCTGACCGTTTCGGTGTCGAACTGGGCGGGGCGTTGAAAAACGTTTACGCGATCATCGCCGGCATGGCGGTGGCGCTGGAGATGGGCGAGAACACCAAGAGCATGCTGATCACTCGCGCCCTGGCCGAGATGACCCGGTTCGCGGTGAACCAGGGTGCCAACCCGATGACTTTCCTCGGTCTGGCCGGGGTCGGTGATCTGATCGTCACCTGCTCGTCGCCGAAGAGCCGCAACTACCAGGTCGGGTTTGCCCTCGGTCAGGGCTTGAGCCTTGATGAAGCAGTGTCGCGTCTGGGCGAAGTCGCCGAAGGCGTGAACACCCTGAAGGTGCTCAAGGCCAAGTCCCAGGAGGTTGGCGTGTACATGCCGCTGGTCGCCGGGCTGCATGCGATTCTGTTTGAAGGACGCACGCTGGAGCAGGTGATCGGTCTACTGATGCGTGCCGAACCGAAAACCGACGTCGACTTTATTTCCACCAGCGGTTTCAACTGATTCAACAGGAAGCGAGCCATGAACGATCCGAAAACCGAAGCCAAGTACGAATCCATTCTCCTGCGGGTGCTGTGGATGATCGTCTACGTGCTGGTCTGGCAAGTGGCGCAGTTCATCCTCGGCGCCGTGGTGCTGGTGCAACTGATCTATCGTTTGATTTACGGCGCGCCGAGCGCCAGCCTGATGAATTTCGGCGACAGCCTGAGCCAGTTCCTCGCGCAGATCGGCCGCTTCGGCAGCTTTCACAGCGACCAGAAACCCTGGCCGTTTGCCGACTGGCCAACCCCGCGTGCCCCGGAAGGCGAAGCACCGCACGCCGTGCCGCCAGCGCCGCATCCGGCCCGCGATGAGGAACCCAAGCTATGAAACTCTGGGTGTTGCGTCACGGCGAGGCGGTGCCTTACGGCTCGTGCCCTGACTCCGAGCGGGCGTTGACCGAACACGGTCGCAAAGAAGCGTTGAGCAGCGCCGCGCAATTGATCGGCCAGCCACTGACGGCGATCTACGCCAGCCCTTATCTGCGTGCGCAACAGACCGCGCAGCTTGTCCGCGAGGCGCTGGGGTTCGAGCCGGAGATCCGTACCGTCGAATGGCTGACGCCGGAGACTGATCCGGACAAGGTCACCGATCAACTGGTGTCGGTGAGCAATGTGCTGCTGGTCAGCCATAACCCGTTGGTGGGCAACCTGCTGAGCTATCTGCAGCATGGCGCCGGATATCCGCCGGAGAAGGTCGGCACCGCTGGTCTTGCCGAGCTGGAAAGTCCAGAACTGCTGATCGGCTCGATGACCCTCAACAGCCTCAAGCACCCCTGACGCTGATTCCTTGTGGGAGCGGGCTTGCTCGCGAATGCGCTGTGTCAGTCACTGTAAATGTCACTGATAGACCGCATTCGCGAGCAAGCCCGCTCCCACAGGGCCCTCATTTTCAGTTGAAATTATTTGTTTGAATTTTCCAACCAAGCACTTGCTTGGTTGACTACGCTTGCTCCAGACCCAAAAAACAGGAGCGAGTCGCATGTCTGCCGCCTTCCGTTTGCCGCTGGACGTGTTCTACGAGCGTGAGGCCCGGCACCCGCGCCAGCGTTTTCTGGTGCAGCCCATCGGCGGCGGGCAGGTCGAGACCCTGACCTGGGCCGATGTCGGTCATCAAGCGCGTTGTGCCGCGCACTGGCTGCGCGCCCGGGAATTACCGCAGGGCAGCCATATCGCGCTGATCTCGAAAAACTGCGCGCACTGGATCATTGCCGATCTGGCGATCTGGATGGCCGGGCACGTCTCGGTGCCGCTGTATCCCAACCTCACCGCCGACTCGGTGAATCAGGTGCTGACGCATTCGGAAAGTGTGCTGGCGTTCATTGGCAAACTCGATGACTGGCCGGGCATGTCGGTCGGTGTGCCGGCGGATTTACCGACCATCAGCCTGCCGCTGCACCCGCCCGGCGAGTTCGATTTCAGTTGGGATGACCTGCAAAAAAGCTCGCCGATCCAGGACGATCCGCGTCCTGCGGCGGAGCAACTGGCAACCATCATCTACACCTCCGGCACCACCGGGTTGCCCAAAGGCGTGATGCACAGTTTTGCCAATCTGGGGTTCGCCACGACTCGCGGCACGCAACTGTTCGGGCTTAACGAGCAAGACCGGCTGCTGTCGTACCTGCCGCTGTGCCATGTCGCCGAACGCATGTTCGTTGAGCTGGCCTCGATCTACACCGGGCAGACCGTGTTCTTTGCCGAAAGCCTCGACACCTTCATCACTGACCTGCAGCGGGCGCGGCCCACGGCGATGTTCGGCGTGCCGCGCATCTGGACCAAATTCCAGATGGGCGTGTACGGCAAGATCCCGGCCAAGCGCCTGGATTTCCTGCTCGGCCTGCCATTCATTGGCAAGCGGGTTGGGCACAAAGTGCTGGCCGGGCTGGGGCTTGATGCCTTGCGCGTTGCCCTGTCCGGCGCGGCGCCGGTGCCACAGACCTTGCTCAGTTGGTATCAGAAACTCGGCCTCGATGTGCTGGAGGTCTATGGCATGACCGAGAGTTGCGGCTACTCGCACATCTGCCTGCCGGGCCAATACAAACAGGGCTGGATCGGCAAACCGTGCCCGGAGGTCGAAGTGCGAATCGACGAGTCCGGTGAGGTGCAGGTGCGCAGTCAGGCGAACATGCTCGGCTATTTCAAGGAGCCGCAGAAAACCGCCGAGACCCTCACCGAGGACGGTTTTCTGCGTACCGGCGACAAGGGCGAGCAGGATGCCGAGGGGCGCTTGCGCCTGACCGGCCGGCTCAAGGAAATCTTCAAGACCAGCAAAGGCAAATATGTGGCCCCGGCCCCGATTGAAAACCGGCTGGCGGTGCACTCACGGATCGAACAGGTCTGTGTGGTCGGCGATGGCCTGAGTGCGCCGCTGGGCTTGTGCGTACTCTCCACCGTCAATCAGGACGAGGGGCGGGCCAGCCTGCATTCGAGCCTGGAAAAACTGCTCGAAGAGGTCAACGCCGTGCTCGACAAGCACGAGCGCCTGCGGCGGCTGGTGGTGGTCAAGGACAGCTGGGCGGTGGAAAACGGTTTTCTCACGCCGACCTTGAAGATCAAACGCAACGTCATTGAAGACACCTACGGCGCGCGGTTTGAAGAATGGAGCGCGCGCAGCGAGGCGGTGCTGTGGCAGGATTGAGTGACCACCAAAACAACAAAGGAAGCCTGCGATGAGCTTGTGGCGCACCACTCCGAACATCGAGCAGTTGAACGCAATCCAGAAAAACACCATCGGCGAAGTGCTGGATATCCGTTTCGAGTCCTTCGACGAGGAATCGCTGACGGCGAGCATGGTCATCGACCACCGCACCCACCAGCCTTACGGTCTGCTGCACGGCGGCGCCTCGGTGGTGCTGGCGGAAACCGTCGGTTCGATGGCCAGTTATCTGTGCATCGATGCCAGCAAGTTCTACTGCGTGGGGCTGGAGATCAATGCCAACCATTTGCGCGGTTTGCGCAGCGGGCGGGTGACCGCGGTGGCCAAACCGATTCACATCGGCCGCACCACGCATGTCTGGGACATCCGCCTGACCAGTGACGAGGGCAAGGCCAGTTGTGTGTCGCGGTTGACCATGGCGGTGGTGCCACTGGGCGAGCAGCCGCCGGCGCGTTGAGGTCAGATGCGCCATCGCCATGACCGGACTGTCATCATTCCTGGCAGTTACGGTCATTGCTCAGGGCCGCGCTCTTGCGGACAATCAGCGGCATGTTTCCGCTCATGGATAAACCTGCATGTCGCAACCGATCTTTTTCGCCCACGCCAACGGGTTTCCCTCGGGCACCTATGGCAAGTTGTTCGCGGCGCTGGCGCCCGAGTATCGGGTCGCGCATCTGGAACAGCATGCCCATGACCCGCGTTTCCCGGCGGACGACAACTGGTACAACCTGGTCGACGAACTGATCCACCATCTGCAGCAACAGGATCAGCCGGTGTGGGGCGTCGGCCATTCGTTTGGCGGTGTGTTGCACCTGCACGCGGCGTTGCGTTGCCCTGAGCTGTATCGCGGCGTGGTCATGCTCGACTCGCCGGTGCTGACTCGCACAGACCAGTGGGTGATCCGCGCGGCCAAGCGCTTCGGTTTTATCGACAAACTGACCCCGGCCGGACGTACGTTGGGGCGGCGCGAAGAGTTCGCCGATCTCGACACGGCGCGCAGCTATTTTGCCGGCAAGACCCTGTTTCGCGGTTTCGATCCGGAATGCTTCGATGCCTACCTGCAGCACGGGCTGCATACGGTTGGCGACAAGCTGCGTCTGCGCTTTGATCCGGCCACCGAAATCAGCATCTATCGCGGCGTGCCGCACACCAGTCCCGGTCGCACTCGCCAATTGCAGGTGCCGCTGGCCGTGGTGCGCGGGCACAAGAGCCGCGTGGTCATGCGTCATCACACCCGATTCGTCGGGCGCCTGCCGCAGGGTGAAGCACTGAGCATGCCGGGCGGGCACATGTTTCCGCTGGAACGTCCGCAAGACACGGCGCGCCTGCTCAAAGAGCTGTTTACGCGCTGGGAGCGCCGCCAACAGAAGGACTGCGCATGAGCCCGACCTTCGAAGAAGTGCGCTTGAGCCTGCCGCATATCGAACTGGCCGCGCACTTGTTCGGCCCCGAGGACGGTCTGCCGGTGATTGCCCTGCATGGCTGGCTCGACAACGCCAACAGCTTTGCACGCCTGGCGCCCAAGCTCAAAGGTTTGCGCATCATCGCGCTGGACATGGCCGGGCATGGGCATTCCGGGCATCGACCCAACGGCGCCGGTTATGCGTTGTGGGACTATGCGCACGACGTGTTGCAGGTCGCCGAGCAATTGGGCTGGAAGCGCTTCGGCCTGCTCGGGCATTCGATGGGCGCGATCGTTTCGCTGGTGCTGGCCGGTTCGTTGCCGGAGCGCGTCAGCCACCTGGCGTTGATCGACGGGGTGATTCCTCCTACGGACAAAGGCGAAAATGCTGCCGAGCGCATGGGCATGGCCCTGCAGGCGCAACTGGATCTGCGCGAAAAGCGCAAGCCGGTCTACAACACCCTCGACCGCGCTATCGAAGCACGGATGAAGGGCTTGGTGGCGGTCAGTCGCGAAGCCGCCGAACTGCTGGCGCAACGCGGCCTGATGCCGGTGCCCGGCGGTTATACCTGGCGCACCGACAATCGCCTGACCCTGCCGTCACCGCTGCGCCTGACTCAAGAGCAGGCGATGGCTTTCGTCCAGCGCATCACCTGCCCGGCGCAACTGGTGGTGGCCGCCGACGGCATGCTGGCCAAACATCCGGAGTTGCTGGAGCGTCTACCCTTTAGCCAAGAACAGCTGGCGGGCGGGCATCATTTGCACCTGAACGATGAGTCCGGTGCCGACCTTGTCGCAGACTGTTTCAATCGCTTCTTCGCCATTCCTTGACTTGCACCGGGCAACTGTCGAGGCTGGGCGGGTTGAAATGGGAGACAAACTCGATGGATTTCTATACCGCTGCGCCCCCGACCCGCCAAGCCATGCCGATCCGATGAGCCTGACTATGCGGTCACTCAGTCTGTTGGCGCTGTGCTGGTTCAGTTCCGTTTCGTTCGCCGCCGACGTGCCCGGCAGCCAGGATTTGCAGATCGTGCCGCGTCTGGCCGATGCGCAGATCGTCGACTATCGCCCTCCTGTGGAGCTTGAGCGGATCTATCCGCTGGGCTCGATCCGCAAGATCAGCGGCCAGTTGCGCTTTGACGGCCAGGTCACGGCGCGCGGCCAGACCACTTCGGTCACCTACGAGTTGCCGCCTGAGCATTCCGCCACCGAAGCCTTCACCGCCGCCCGCGAAGCCCTGCAAAAGCAGGACGCCGAGTTGCTGTTCTGGTGCCAGGCCCGCGATTGTGGCGAAAGCAGCCTGTGGGCCAATGAAGTGTTCGGTAACGCCAAGCTGTACGGCGCCGACGAGCAACAGGCCTATCTGCTGTTGCGTCTGGCCGCACCGAAGGACAACACCTTGGTGGCGCTCTACAGCATCACCCGCGGCAATCGCAAAGCCTATCTGCATGTCGAACAGTTCGAAGCGGGTGCACCGTTGGGCGAGCTGCTGCCGACCTCGGCCACACTGTTGCGACAGCTCAAAAGTACCGGTGAACTGGACTTTCCCCAGCTGACCGGCGATCCGGATGACACCTGGTTACGACTGATTTCCCGTGGCTTGAACCTCGACACCACCCAACGCGTGACGATTGCCGGACCCAAGGCCGAGGCCTGGCGTCAGGCGCTGATCGGTCAGGGGGTACGGGCGGCACGGATGGAGGCGGGGAGCGCCGACGGCTCTGGCCTGCGCATCGATCTGTTGCGGTAAGCTGCATCGGGCGTGCACGCGCGGCGTGTTCGCCTACTCTTTGACCGACTGACTTCTTCGAGACTGTACATGCTCAATAACGATCGGCTGTTGGTGCAAATCCTCCTGCTGGTGCTGTTCGGTGCCAGCCTGTGGGTGATGGCGCCGTTCTGGTCGGCGCTGTTCTGGGGCGCGGTGCTGGCGTTCGCCAGTTGGCCGCTGATGCGTCTGCTGACCCGCTGCCTCAATGGCCGCGAATCACTTGCCGCGGCCATTTTGACCCTGGGCTGGATGTTGCTGGTGGCGGCGCCGCTGGTGTGGCTCGGGTTCAACCTGGCCGATCACGTGCGCGATGCCACGGCGTTCATCAAGGATGTGCAGGTCGATGGTCTGCCGGAGGCGCCGGTCTGGCTCGGCAGCGTACCGTTGGTGGGCGAGCGGCTGGTGGGTATCTGGAACAGCATTGATCAGCAGGGCGCAGCGCTGATGGTGTCGATCAAGCCGTATCTGGGGCAGGTCGGTAACTGGTTGCTGGCGCGCAGTGCGCAGATCGGCGGCGGGATTCTCGAGCTGACCCTGAGCATTGTCTTTGTGTTCTTTTTCTATCGCGACGGGCCGCGCTTGGCGGCGTTTGTGCACGGTCTGCTGCAGCGCCTGATCGGCGAGCGAGCCGGGTATTACATCGAGCTGGTGGCCGGCACCGTGCAGCGGGTGGTCAACGGGGTGATCGGTACGGCGGCGGCGCAGGCGGTTCTGGCGTTGATCGGGTTCCTGATTGCCGGGGTCCCGGGGGCGCTGGTGCTGGGGATCGTGACCTTTCTGTTGAGTCTGATTCCGATGGGGCCACCGTTGGTGTGGATTCCGGCCACGGCCTGGCTGGCCTGGAAAGGTGAATACGGGATGGCGGTGTTTCTCGGGATCTGGGGGACGTTCATCATCAGTGGCGTGGATAACGTGTTGAAGCCTTATCTGATCAGCCGCGGTGGGAATCTGCCGTTGGTGATTGTGTTGCTCGGGGTGTTTGGCGGGTTGATTGCGTTTGGGTTTATCGGGTTGTTTATCGGGCCTACGTTGTTGGCGGTGGCTTATAGTTTGTTGACGGATTGGAGCAAGAGTCAGGCTCGGGTTTAGGTTGGACTTGGCGGCCTTAGGGCCGACCAGGTTCCTGGGGGGTTGGGTGAATATCCGTTGCTTCGGGTGCTGCCGCTGACGGTTTCGCTCTTACAGCGACTCCCTTTGGCAAACGCCCCAAAGGAAGCAAAGGTCTTGGCCCCAACGTACGGCCCTCGCCGTGGCTCGGGTTCCTTCGCTGCGGGATTCATCCGGGGGCATCGCCTCCGGTTTGCTTCGCTGCACCTCCTCTCGATGTGTTTGGCTGCGCCAAACGGTCGCTGCGCTCCCACCCCCGGATAAATCCCTCCACTCAGCCTGCCGACGGGGCCGGCACGGCAAGATCAAGAGCTTTCGGCGAGCTGACACTCGGCCATTGAGTGGGGCGGCTTCGCCGCGTACGGTGCATACAGTTCAAAATTGTGGGAGCCAGCCTGCTGGCGATGGAGGCCTTACAGCCGACCAATTTCCAACTGAATGCCTTGAATCCCTGTGGGAGCTGGCTTGCCAGCGATGGCGGCCTTATAGCCGACCAATTTCCAACTGAATAAACCCCATTCCCACTGTGGGAGCGGGCTTGCTCGCGAAGGCGGCCTTATAGCCAAACAATCTCCAACTGAATGCACTCCATCCAACTGTAGGAGCCAGCCTGCTGGCGATGAGGCCTTCTCAACCAACCACTCTCTTCCCGCTGTACCCAAATGACCGTTCCCACACCACTGCATGGAAACGATCACCCATCACGACATAAGGTCAGGTCGCCACATTCAGGTACTTGCCCACCGACGCAGCATTGTCCAGCGAGTACTGTTTGCTCAAGTTGGCAATCATCCGGTTCAGCGCTTCGCTGGTGGTCTGGGTACTGGTGGTCTGTTCTTCGGGCGGGCGTTCCCGACCTGCCTGTAGCGCCGCTTTCAGTTCGTCGCTGCTCACGCCGCCACTGCTGTCGCTGTCCAGTACCTTGAGCAATGCAGCGCTGGTATCAGTGCTAATCGGCGAGGCGCTGTCGCTGCTTTGCAACGCGCTGCTCAGTTCGGTCTCGCTGATGCTGCCGTCACCATCGGCATCCAGTTGGCTGAACAGTTCGTCGCTGGAGGCTTGTTGCGGCGGTGGTGGCGGTGGTGGGGTGAGGCTGGCGGTGAGTTCGTCCTGGCTGACGGTGCCGTCCTTGTTCTTGTCCAGGGCCGAGAATATTTGGTTGCTGTCGGCGCTGCTGCCGGCGCTGGTCAGGCCGTTGCGCAGTTCGTCGCTGCTGATGGCGCCGTCGCCATCGGCGTCGAGGGCGCTGATCAGGGCGTCGGCGAGGTCGGTGTTCGGTGCTTGATCCTGCGGAGGCGGCGGAGGCGCCATCGCTGTCATTTCTTCGGCGCTGAGGCTGCCGCTGTCGTCGCTGTCCAGATCGCCAAATTGCTTGCTCAGGTTGACCAGCAGGCCGTCGTCGGACTTCTGCGACAGCGCGCTTTTCAGTTCGTCCTGATCCACCGCGCCGTCGCCGTTGCTGTCGAGTTTGGCGAACAGTTGCTTTTGCAGTTGCTGGCTGCGGGCGTTCTGGGTGGTGCTGCTGGTGCTGGTATAGCTCGTGTAGTTGCTGACGCTACTGATCATGGGCTCACTCCTTGGACTGTAAAACCGGTGGGTATACCGGCTTGTGCAGACTCAAGGGGCAAGATGTCCTGGGTGTTTTGGCTTTGTACCGGTGGGTATACACGATGGAGTGAACACCACTGAAACCTGTGGGAGCGGGCTTGCTCGCGAAGGCGGCCGATCATTCAACACAGAAGTCGACTGACACACCGCTTTCGCGAGCAAGCCCGCTCCCACGGGGGATAGGTGTGTTTCTCAAGTGCGCGGCAGGCGGATGATTGCGGTCAGGCCGCCCCCCGGGGTTTCTTCCAGATTCAATTGTCCACCCAAACGCTGCGCTGCCTCGCGGGCGATGGTCATGCCCAGGCCGACGCCGCCGGAGTTGCGGTTACGCGAGCCTTCCAGGCGAAAGAACGGTTCGAACACCGCCTCGCGCTTGTCTTCGGCAATCCCCGGGCCGTGGTCGATCACGCGGATCAGCAGTTGCTCGCGTTGATCCTGCAGTTCGATGCGTGCCTGTCCGGCGTAGCGCAGGGCGTTGTCCATCAGGTTGTTGATGCACGAGCGCAGCGCCATCGGCTGCACCTGCAGCGGTGCGCAATGGCCGCTGACTTCAACGTCTGCACCTTGATCCTGAGCGTTCTCGCACAGCGATTCGACCAGCGCCTGCACGTCCATCAACTGCAACGCTTCGCTGGTGCGCTGTTCGTGCAGGTAGGTGAGGGTGGCGTCGAGCATGCCGATCATGTCGTTGAGGTCTTGGCGCATCTGGCCTTGCAGTTTTTCGTCGTCGATCTGTTCCAGGCGCAGCTTCAACCGCGACAGCGGAGTGCGCAGGTCGTGGGAGACGGCGCCGAGCATGCGTGCTCGCTGCTGCACCTGTTCACGAATGCGTTGTTGCATCAGGTTGAAGGTGTGCGCCGCCTGTCGTGCCTCACGCGGGCCGGACTCGTCCAGCGGCGGGCTGTCGAGGTTTTCGCTGAGGCGTTCGGCGGCATCGCTCAGGCGCTGGATCGGCCGGCTGAGCAGTTTGGCGCCGTACCACGCAGCGATCATCAGCGAGATGAACTGGAAGGTCAGCGGCACCAACGGCCCGCCGAACCAGGGGCGCGGCGGGCGATGGGCGAAACGTGGATCCGGCGGTGGCCGTTGGCCGTCGACGCCCTCGGCAAACTCCGGCGGGGGCGGCGGTGGTGGTGGCCCATAGTGATGAAACCAGGCAAAGGCCAGCAGGTGCGCCAGGACGATCGCCACGAACAACATGCCAAACAGGCGGCCGAACAGCGTGTCGAAGCGCGCTCGCATCAGCCGATGTCTCGCGCGTCGAACAGGTAACCTTCACCGCGCACGGTTTTGATCAACTGTGGGGCTTTCGGGTCGTCGCCGAGTTTTTGCCGCAGGCGCGACACCAGCAAATCGATGCTGCGGTCGAACGCCTCGATCGAACGGCCACGGGCGGCATCCAGCAGTTGTTCGCGGCTGAGTACGCGGCGCGGGCGTTCGATGAAGACCCAGAGCAGGCGGAATTCGGCGTTGGACAGCGGCACTACCAGGCCATCGTCGGCGATCAACTGCCGCAGCACGCTGTTCAAGCGCCAGTTGTCGAAGCGGATGTTGGCGCGCTGTTCGGTACGGTCATCGCGTACCCGACGCAGGATGGTCTGGATCCGCGCCACCAGCTCCCGTGGCTCGAACGGTTTGGCCATGTAGTCGTCGGCGCCCAGTTCCAGGCCGATGATGCGGTCGGTGGGTTCGCAGCGGGCGGTGAGCATCAGGATCGGGATGTCCGATTCGGCGCGCAGCCAGCGGCACAGCGACAGGCCGTCTTCGCCGGGCAGCATCAAGTCGAGCACCACCACGTCGAAATGCTCGGCCTGCATCGCCTGACGCATGGCTGCGCCGTCGGTGACGCCGCTGGCGTGGATGTTGAAACGCGCGAGGTAGTCGATCATCAGCTCGCGGATCGGCACATCGTCATCGACGATCAGCGCACGGATGCTCCAGCGCTTGTCGTCTTTCTGCTCATCAGTCACGGTGGTCTGGGTGTTGTGCATGGGGCTGTTCATCTGCCAGTAGGCCGCCAACCACAAAGATGGGCTGCGAGGTGGTGGTTTCAGCATAGGCGTCCTGCCGTGAGGCGGGAAGTGCTGATGTAAGGACGTGTTGCGGCTGGCGAGGCTAGCGCGGGCGCTTGTTGGCGGCGTGTCGGTTGTGTATCGGGTTCGACACAATTGCAGCGAGCGCTATGCTGATCACGTTTGCGGCGACGATTTACCGATCATCGGGTGCCGCGCCGCCGCCGCTTCCGCTACAATGCGCGCCGATTTCGACTTGCCTGAGAGCCCATCCATGTCCGCCTGCCAGACTCCTATCATCGTCGCCCTGGATTTCCCCACCCGTGACGCCGCACTGAAGCTGGCCGACCAGTTGGACCCGAAACTGTGCCGGGTCAAAGTGGGCAAGGAACTGTTCACCAGTTGCGCCGCGGAAATCGTCGGCACCCTGCGTGACAAAGGCTTCGAGGTGTTCCTCGACCTGAAATTCCACGACATTCCCAACACCACCGCGATGGCCGTGAAAGCCGCTGCCGAGATGGGCGTGTGGATGGTCAATGTGCATTGCTCCGGTGGCCTGCGCATGATGGCGGCCTGCCGTGAAGAGCTTTCCAAGCGCAGCGGCCCGCAGCCGTTGCTGATCGGTGTGACCGTGCTGACCAGCATGGAGCGCGAGGATCTGGCCGGTATCGGTCTGGACATCGAGCCGCAGGAGCAGGTGCTGCGTCTGGCTGCGCTGGCCGAGAAGGCCGGGATGGACGGTCTGGTGTGCTCGGCGCTGGAAGCCACCGCACTGAAGTCGGCGCACCCGTCGCTGCAACTGGTGACCCCGGGGATTCGTCCGGCGGGCAGTGCGCAAGATGACCAGCGCCGTATCCTGACCCCGCGTCAGGCGCTGGATGCCGGTTCCGATTATCTGGTGATCGGCCGTCCGATCAGCCAGGCGGCGGATCCGGCCAAGGCACTGGCGTCGGTCGTGGCCGAACTGGCCTAAGCAGACACCGCCGAACCCTGTAGGAGTGAGCCTGCTCGCGATAGCGGTATATCAGTGACATTGATTGTGACTGATACACCGCTATCGCGAGCAGGCTCACTCCTACAATTGTTTCGTGGTGGCTTTAAACCTTCAGCACCAACTTGCCGAAATTCTCCCCGCTGAACAGTTTCATCAGCGTCTCCGGAAAGGTCTCCAGACCTTCGACGATGTCTTCCTTGCTCTTGAGCTGCCCTTTGGCCATCCAGCCGGCCATTTCCTGCGCGGCACCGGCGTACTGCGCGGCATAGTCCATCACCACAAAGCCTTCCATGCGCGCACGATTGACCAGCAGTGACAGGTAGTTGGCCGGGCCTTTGACCGCTTCCTTGTTGTTGTACTGGCTGATGGCGCCGCAGATCACCACCCGGGCTTTCGGCGCCAGACGGCTGAGCACAGCGTCGAGGATCTCGCCGCCGACGTTATCGAAATACACATCAACGCCTTTCGGGCACTCACGCTTGAGCCCGGCCAGTACATCTTCGTGCTTGTAGTCGATGGCACCGTCGAAGCCCAGCTCATCGATCAGGTATTTGCACTTGTCGGCGCCCCCGGCGATGCCCACCACCCGGCAGCCTTTGATTTTGGCGATCTGCCCGGCAATGCTGCCCACCGCCCCGGCAGCCCCGGACAGCACCACCGTGTCGCCAGCCTTCGGGGCGCCGACGTCGAGCAGCGCGAAATAGGCGGTCATGCCGGTCATGCCCAGCGCGGACAGATACACTGGCAGCGGCGCCAGTTTCGGATCGACCTTGTAGAAACCTCTGGGCTCGCCAAGGAAATAATCCTGCACGCCGAGGGCACCGTTGACGTAGTCGCCGACTGCAAAGCCCGGGTTGTTCGAGGCAATGACCTGACCTACGCCCAAGGCGCGCATGACTTCACAAATCGCCACCGGCGGAATGTAGGACTTGCCCTCGTTCATCCAGCCGCGCATGGCCGGGTCGAGGGACAGGTATTGGTTTTTCACCAGGATCTGGCCTGCGCCCGGTTCGCCGACCGGGACTTCCTGATAAGTGAAGGTCTCACGGGTCGCAGCCCCCACCGGGCGTTTGGCGAGGAGGAACTGGCGATTGGTCTGGCTGGTCATGGCAGGCACTCGAACTGAATGAAGCCTAGTTGATAGACCCTCGAGGCCAATGCCGCAAGGTTGGCTGATGCGGCGAATGCGCAATGATCCAGTGCAGTGATAGTGGCCCACAGGCTTTTATCACTGCGACGGATGAAGGCATAAACAGCCTTCTGATAGTGCTGACTCGGGACGGGCCCCGGTGACTATGCTGCGAGTCTGCATATCCCTCCTGCATCTCTCCCTTCGAGGACATAACAATGAGCATGACGTTTTCCGGCCAAGTGGTCGTAGTCACTGGAGCGGCCAACGGTATCGGCCGGGCGACCGCCCAGGCGTTCGCCGCCGAAGGTTTGAAAGTGGTGGTGGCCGACCTGGACACGGCAGGGGGCGAAGGCACCGTGGCGCTGATTCGTACAGCCGGCGGCGAAGCGACCTTCGTACGCTGCAACGTTACCGTCGAAAGCGAAGTGAAAAATCTGATGGACGAGGTGATCAATACCTACGGTCGCCTGGACTACGCCTTCAACAATGCCGGGATCGAAATCGAGCAGGGCAAACTGGCCGACGGCTCGATGGACGAGTTCGACGCGATCATGGGCGTCAACGTCAAAGGTGTGTGGTTGTGCATGAAGTATCAGTTGCCGTTGTTGCTCGCTCAGGGCGGCGGGGCGATCGTCAACACCGCGTCGGTGGCGGGCCTTGGCGCGGCGCCGAAGATGAGCATTTATGCAGCGTCGAAACACGCGGTGATCGGCCTGACCAAGTCGGCGGCGATCGAATACGCGAAGAAGAAAATCCGCGTCAACGCCGTGTGCCCGGCGGTGATCGATACCGACATGTTCCGTCGCGCTTACGAGGCTGACCCGAAGAAAGGCGAATTCGCCAACGCGATGCACCCAGTGGGGCGCATCGGCAAGGTCGAGGAAATCGCCAGCGCCGTGCTGTATCTGTGCAGCGATGGCGCGGCGTTTACCACCGGTCATTCCTTGGCCGTGGATGGCGGCGTCACGGCTTTCTGACGCCGAGTGGCAACACTCTGGAACCCGCCTCAGTGCGGGTTTTCCTGTTGCTGGGCGCCAGTTCCGTTAAACCGCTAAACAATGTGTATCAAACGGTTAGAACGGCTGCTTTTGACGGTGTTGTCGCACAGCCTGAGCGACGCGGCTGTGATTTACTGCCGCCAGCAAAATGGACAGGAGTTTGCGTGCTCATGGAATTGAGAATTGACCGACAGGCAATGGTGCCGGTCGTACAGCAGATTGTTGATGGCATGACTGAGTGGATCTCGCGAAGCGGTGTGGCGCCGAGCACGCGTTTGCCCTCCGTCAGGCAGATTGCGCGCTCCAATCTGCTGAGTCAGTCGTGTGTGGCCGAAGCCTGCGAACGGCTGGTGGCGCAAGGCGTTCTGGCCCCGCGTCAGGGCGCCGGGTTCATGGTGGCCGCGCAGGGCCGTGGGGTGATCGGGATTGACTGCGGGCAGGCACACAGCGGGTTGAAACTCGGCGAGGGAGGCTTGCCGCAGAGCTGGCGTGAATCCGACGACCTGAGTTATGCGATCCGTCAGGTAGCCCGTACCGACATGGCGAGTCTGTTCAATTACAGCAGCCCGCTGGGGCTGCCGGCGTTACGCGAGCAGATCGTCAAACGCCTCAGGCTGATCGGCGTCGAGGCTCTGGATGAACAGGTGCTGACGACCTCCGGTGCGAGCCAGGCGCTTGATCTGCTCGCGCGCACATTGTTGAAGGCGGGTGACTGCGTTGTCGTCGAAACCCCGGGCTATGCGCCGCTGTTCGAGCTGTTGCGCCTGTACGGCGTGCAGTTGCTGGAAGTGCGCCGCACGCCGAGCGGGCCTGATCCTCAGGCGCTGGAAGCGCTGTTGCGGCAGTTCCGGCCGGTCGCGATCTTCATCAACAGTCACCACCACAATCCCACCGGCTCTTGCCTGACACTTGGCGTTGCCCAACAGATCCTGCGGTTGTGCAACGCTCACGATGTGCGAGTGATCGAGGACGATGTCTACGCCGACCTGCACAATGGCAATGGCACACGCCTGGCGGCACTCGATGAGCGAGTGATCTATGTCGGCAGCTTTTCCAAGACACTGAGCAGCTCGCTGCGCGTCGGGTTTGTCTACGCCGAGCCAGCGCTGATTGCGCGGCTGGGGCGAATCAAGATGATCAGTAGCATGGGCGCTTCGAGTTTCAATGAGGCGGTGCTGACCAGTCTTCTGGCCAATGGCGCCTATCGCAAAATGGTCCAGCGCCAGCGTCAACGGTTGAATACCGATCGGGTCGCCGCGTTGCAGGCGCTGGAAGACGCCGACTGGGAGGTTTTCGGTAAGCCGTGTGGCGGCCTGTTCATCTGGGCCCGTGCCCCGCTGGGCGATACTGGCCGCTTGCACAGTCAGGCGCAGTGCAATGGTGTCAGCCTTTGCGACCCGGGGGCCTTCAGTCCGAGTGGCGAACCCAGTGAGTGGCAGCGGATCAACGTGGCCTATGCCTGTGATCCGAGGGCCCGGCAGTTTTTTCGCAGTACCGTTGTGAATCGACCTCAAGCGTTCTGAAAACGACGCGTGCGTAGCTTTTTGCCATTATTCCGTCGCCAGAGACTTGTGCTGCTCCATGGCCGTTGCGAATCTTCGGCAACAGACTTTGGCAGGGGACTACGCGCAATGATTTCCGCCGTGCAAGGACGTTTTGCCAACCTCGGTATGGCGAAGAAACTGGGTATCGGGTTCGTGCTGGTGCTGCTGTTGACTGCGCTGGTGGCTGCCATTGGTGTCTGGTCCCTGCAGACCATCAGTCAGCGCTTCGATGGGCTGAAGCAGATGTCGTCGCTCAACAGTGCACTGCTCAAGGTGCGGCTGCTGGAGCAGGACTATGCGCTGCACAGCAACCCGAAAACCGTCGATGCCTTGCACGAAGGCGTAGACGGTTTGCTGGCCCAGGCCGCGCAACTCAAGGCGCAGTCCCCGGCCAACGTGGCGGTGATGAGCGATGTCGAACAGGCACTGGGCGCTTATCGCAAGGCTTTCGATGAGTTTGTCTCGCTGACCCAGGCCAAGGATCTGGCGCTGGAAATGGCCAGTTGGTCGGTGTCCAGCGTGGCCAATAACCTGGACGTACTGCAGGCCGGGCTGGCCGATGATGGCGCGTATACCTTGAAGGACACCGAAGGCAAGGACGGCGCACAGTTCATCGAACAGGCCAGCCAGGTCAGCCAGGTGTCGCGGCTGATGTTGCAGGCGATGAACGAGGCGCGGATTCGTCTCGACCAGAGCCGTAAGGGCGATGCCGAGAGTGCCGGCAAGGGCAATATCGAGCAGGCCGCCCAGGCGCAGGCTCAGGCCGAGCAGTTGAAGACCACGGTCAAGGATGAGGGCTACCTGACGGTACTCAATGAGGTGTCCGGGCACATCGCCGGTTTCAACGACAAGCTCGCCGAGTACACCGGCCTGCTGGCCCAGGAAAAAACCGTCTACGAACAGTTGCACCAGCGTGCGGCGCAGGTGATGGAGCGCGTGGATCAGGCGTATGGCGCCGAGGATGGCGCGATGCAGGCGGAATTGAAGAAGAACTCGGTGTTGATCATCGGTTCTTCGGCGCTGGCATTGCTGGTCGGGCTGATTGCCGCGTGGCTCATCACCCGTTTGATTGTCACGCCGTTGCGCAGCGTGATGCGGGTCGCACAGCAGATTGCGGCGGGGGATTTGAGTGCGAGGATAGAGGTCACTCGTCGTGATGAAATCGGGCAACTGATGCTGGCGATGCAGCAGATGGGCACCGGGCTGAGCACGATCGTCAGCGGTTTGCAGGCGGGCATCGAGCAGTTGGCCAGTTCCGCGCAATCGCTGTCGGCGGTAACCGAGCAGACCAACCTTGAGGTCAACAGCCAGAAGGAAGAGACCGAGCAAGTGGCCACGGCCATGAACCAGATGACCGCCACCGTGCATGACGTGGCGCGCAATGCCGAGGAGGCCGCGCTGGCCGCACAAACGGCGGATGCCAAGGTCGAGAGCGGGCAGCAGGTGGTGCGCCAGAGCATGGTGCGGATCGAGCAACTGGCGGATTCGGCGACATCAGCCAGTTCGAGCATCGAAAGCCTCAGTGCGCAGATCCAGAACATCGGTACGGTGCTGGATGTGATCAAGAGCGTTGCCGAGCAGACCAATCTGCTGGCGCTCAACGCCGCGATCGAGGCGGCGCGGGCCGGGGAACAGGGCAGGGGCTTTGCGGTGGTGGCTGATGAGGTTCGCGCGTTGGCGCGGCGTACGCAGCAATCGACCGAGGAGATCGAGCGGCTGGTCAGTGCGTTGCGTTCGGCGGCACATTCGTCGGTGCAGCAGATTCAGAGCAGTGGTGAATTGGTGAAGCTGGCGGTCAGTGATGCGCTGCAGACCGAGAGTGCGCTGGGCAGTATTGCGGCGGCGGTTTCGTTGATTCAGCAGATGAATCAGCAGATTGCGGCGGCGGCCGAGGAGCAGAGTTCGGTGGCTGAGGAGATCAATCGCAGTGTGACGAGTATTCGTGCGAGTGCGGATCAGTCTTCGATGGCGATGCGGGGGAATGCGGTTTCGAGTGTTGAGCTGGCGCGGTTGGGAGGGGAGCTCAAGGGGATGGTTGGGCATTTTCGGCTTTGACTTGGCGGCCTCTGGGCCGACCAGGTTCTTGGGGTTTTGGGTGAATATCCGTTGCTGCGGTAACGGCTTCTTATGGTTCCGCTCTTACAGCGGCTCACTTTTCCAGACGCCGAAAAGTAAGCAAAAGGCTTGGCCCCGGCGTTCGGCCCTCGCTTAGGCTCGGGTTCCTTCGCTCCGGGATTCATCCGGGCGCATCGCCTCCGGTTTGCTTCGCTGCACCTGCTCTCGATGTGTTTGGCTGCGCCAAACGGTCGCTGCGCTCCCACCCCCGGATGAACCCCTCCACTCAGCCTGCCGACGGGGCCGGCACGGCAAGATCAAGAGCTTTCGGCGAGCTGACACTCGGCCATTTGAGTGGTGAAGAGCGAAGCGGTGCACTATCTCGCTCTTCTGTAGGAGTGAGCCTGCTCGCGAAGGCGGCCTGACAGCCGACAAGTTTTCTAACTCACTCACCCTATCCCACTGTGGGAGCTGGCTTGCCAGCGATGGCGGCCTGACAGCCGACCAGTCTCCAACTGAATAAACTCATGCCCACTGTGGGAGCGGGCTTGCTCGCGAAGGCGGCCTTACTGCCAACCAATCTCTAACTGAATGTTCGCAATGGCAGTCAGCCCATCACCCACAAAAAAGCCACCTCCCGGTGGCTTCTCTCAACTCTCGACCATCAGTCGTAAATCACTTTCTTCTTCCAGTCCGCATCGGCTTCGACTTCTTTGAGGCCTTCGGTCAACTGGTTGACTTCGCCTTCAACCGGAGCAATCTTGTCCATGACCTGGGCATTGGCACGGGCCAGGAGTTTTTCCAGGTATTGCAGTTGTTCCGAGTACATCTGCGGGTCTTGCTGTTTGCGCAGGTATTGCACGCCGCGTTCGAAGGCGAGGCGGGCCTGGCCGGGTTGGTTTTGCTGCAGGGATTGTTGGCCGAGGTTGTTGAAGAATTCGATGTGCAGCAGGACCAGGATGTGGCGGACTTCCTTGATCCAGTGTTTGGCTTCGTTCGGTGGCAGGAAGCCGTCATGGGCGGCGCGGGTGATCTGGCCGTGCAGGGCTTCGAGCAGAAAGCGGACGTCCTTGGCTTTGGCTTCGGTCAGGATCGGTGCCGGCGGGTTGTTGACCGGGATCGATTCGCCTTGGGCCACCAGTGCGCTGAGTTCGGTGATCCGTGCCTTGGTCGTGGCGCTGGTTTTTTCCAGGTTCAGCAGGCGCTGGCAGACGTTCAGCTCCAGACGGGTCAGCAGCAGCTTGAGTGCCGGGGTCATGAACTGGCCGGGGAAGGTTTCGGTCAGCTCACCGCAGCGGCGCAGGCGGTCGTTGAGTTCGACTTTGGTGCGGGCCTTCTCCAGTTTGTTGTTTTCCACCACATGGTTCATGTAGCCAATGGCGATCAGAATTGCGATCCCGGCTATGACTAGCAGGGTGATCATGAGTGGTGTCACCGGTAAGACCTCTTTATAGGGTTCGCATGCGAGTGTAGTGGCTGGACATTCAGGCGCCCAGCGCCGCTCGACGAGTTGATTCAGCAGCTTCTGTCTATATCGGCTGCACACTGCTTATATGAATGCTGGCGCAAGGTGCGCAGATTGCCATCATTGTGTTGCGGACTATAACGCCTTGGCGAGTGGCGGAATATAGGCGTCAATCGTCGGGCGACGGAAAAGCCCGAATGCTCCCGTAAAGCAGGTCGAAGTCATTGATTTAAATAAATTTATATTCGGGGGTTGACGACCTCTCAAACCATCCATAGAATGCGCGCCACTTGCAGCGTAAAGCACACAGCGAAACGCGGCAGGGAGTGAATGTTGTAGCGTGTCCCCTTCGTCTAGTGGCCTAGGACACCGCCCTTTCACGGCGGTAACAGGGGTTCGAGTCCCCTAGGGGACGCCAATGCGGGAATAGCTCAGTTGGTAGAGCACGACCTTGCCAAGGTCGGGGTCGCGAGTTCGAGTCTCGTTTCCCGCTCCAATTTTAAACAGCACTGCTCTAGGGCGGGGCTGAGTGAAACCAGAACCAAGTCTTCGGATGCGGGTCTGGACACCGAAACACACACCATGTGTTCCGGGTAGCGTGTCCCCTTCGTCTAGTGGCCTAGGACACCGCCCTTTCACGGCGGTAACAGGGGTTCGAGTCCCCTAGGGGACGCCATTTGCGGGAATAGCTCAGTTGGTAGAGCACGACCTTGCCAAGGTCGGGGTCGCGAGTTCGAGTCTCGTTTCCCGCTCCAAATTCTAAAAGCGCCGCTCAGTGAGCGGCGTTTTTATTAGTGAAAGTTGTAGCCTGTCCCCTTCGTCTAGTGGCCTAGGACACCGCCCTTTCACGGCGGTAACAGGGGTTCGAGTCCCCTAGGGGACGCCATTGCGGGAATAGCTCAGTTGGTAGAGCACGACCTTGCCAAGGTCGGGGTCGCGAGTTCGAGTCTCGTTTCCCGCTCCAATTTCACAAAAACGCCGATCAGTGATGATCGGCGTTTTTGTTTGTGCAGCGTTTTGTACGCAACAAAAAAGGACCTTCGGGTCCTTTTTTGTTTTCACGTCAGGCCCGCTGAATCACGGGCCCATGCCTTATCAGAGCTTCGGTAACTGGCCGACACGGCCCATCATCTCAGTAACGATCTGCAGATCCAGCAGGAACTGGTCAACCGTCTTGAACTCGCCATCGGTATGCCCGGTGTATTTGACTTCAGGCCGGGCCAGGCCGAATTGCACGCCGTTCGGCAGTTCATGCACTGAGGTCGCGCCGGCAGACGTGCCGAACTCGTGCTTCATGCCAAGGTTTTCAGTGGCCACAGCCAGCAGGGCTTTGACCCATTCGCCTTCCGGATTGCGGTACATCGGCTCGGCGATCGAGTAAGTGAAGTCCACGGCAACGTGGGATTTCTTGCTCCAGGCCGCCAGTTTGTCAGCGATTTGCTTCTTCAGCACTTCTGGCGATTTACCCTTCGGCACGCGCAGGTTGACTGCCAGTTTGAAGGCTTTGTCGTCCACGCCGACGTAGGTCAGCGAGGTGGTCAGCGGACCCATGAACGAATCGGAGAAGTCCACGCCGAGTTTTTTCCCGAGGTAATCCAGGCCCCAGTTGTTGGACGCATAGCGCGCCGCGTCGGTGATCTGGTTGTGCTTGAGCGCCACCTTGCCGTCGAGGCTGTTGATGAAGTCGAGCATCCGCGCGACCGGATTGACGCCGGACTCGGGTTCGGAGGAGTGCGCGGACACACCGGTGACACTCAGCTTGACGTCTTTGCCGTCAACCTTGGCCGCGACTTCGAAGTCACCACCGTGTTTTTTCGCGTATTCGCTGCCGGCTTTCTGCAGACTCGCAGCCAGTTGCTCAGGCTTGTCGGTGACGAGTGTCGCCACCGAGACCGATGGAATCTGGTTGGTTGCCAGGCCGCCGGTCATCGAGATGATTTCTGCGCCGCTGCCTTCAGCCTTGCGCAGCGGGAAGTTGGCCATGACCGTGCCGTAGCCTTTCTCGGCGATAACCACCGGGTAGCCACCGTCCAGCGCCATGTTGTAGTTCGGTGTCGGGTTGTGTTCGAAGTAATACGGGATCGCGTCGCCGGTGGTTTCTTCAGTGGTGTCCACCAGCAGTTTGAAGTTGCGTGCCAGCGGCAGCTTTTCTTCCTTGATCACTTTCATCGCGTACATCGCGACGACGATGCCGTTCTTGTCGTCCTCGGTGCCGCGACCGTACATGCGGTCGCCGATCAGCGTGACTTTGAACGGGTCGAGTTTGGTGCCGTCCTTCAGCACCCAGTTTTCCGGGGTGACCGGCACCACGTCGGCATGCGCGTGAATGCCCACGACTTCGTCGCCGCTGCCGTCGAGGGAGATTTCATAGACGCGGTTGTCGACGTTGCGGAACTTCAGGTTGAACGATTCGGCCAGGTTCTTGATCTTTTCGGCGATCTTGATGAACTCCGGATTGTCGTGCTGGGCCACGCCTTCTTTCTGGAAGGTCGGGATTTCCACCAGTTCGCGCAGGGTTTCCAGGGCGGCTTTGCCGTACTTGGCGCGGGTGTAAATGCCCAGCAGGCGGTAGATCTCGTTCTGCTGTTCCGCGCTCGGGGTCTTGTTGTCGAGAAAGGCGTTGATCGCCGGGCCGAGGTTGTCGGTTTTACCCAGGTCGCTCTTGCCTACGGCACCCAGAAACTGGCGGAAGTCGGTGAGGCTCGCCTCATCGAAACTCTTGAGAATGGCTGCGCTCTGTTGCGGAGTGATGTTGGCCTGCGCGGGCAGGGTGAACGCAGAAAAGCTGGCCAGGATCAGGCTGGTAGCGGCCAGGCGCTTGAGAGAAAAATTCATTGCGGTGGGCATTCCTTTGCAGGCAGTTGAGAGGGAAGTGTCTGAAAGTTGAAACAAATCTTTTCCAAACTAACACCGCGAAGGTGTTGAAGGGGAGCCCCTGAAGTGGGATCCGTCGCACAGAAATGCAAAGCGGCGCACAAACGAAAAAGGCCCGAGCAGTGTGCAACTGACCGGGCCTTGTCTTTGGGTGTCGTTTTTACATCGACAGCACCAGCCTGCCGGCGAACAGAATCAGGATCACGCCCATGCTGCGCTCGAACCAATGGCCCATGCGCATGAACAGGGTGCGTACCCGGCTGCTGGAGAAAAACAGCGCGACGATCACGAACCACAGCGCATTGACGAAGCACATCCACACCCCGTACAGCGCCTGAATATTCAGCGGGGTGCTGGCGCTGATGATCGTGGTGAAGATCGCCAGGAAGAACAGCGTGGCCTTGGGGTTGGTGGCATTGGTCAGAAAACCGGTGCTGAACGCCTTGAACAGCGACTGCTCGACCAGCGGTTCGTCAGCGCTTTTTTCGCCTTCGAGCGTGGTCTTCGGTTTACTGCGGATCAGGCTGATGCCGAGGTAAAAGATGTATGCGCCACCGATCACCTTGGCCACCGTCAGCAACCACGGCGTGGTGTGCATCAGGGCGCCAACGCCGAGCAAGGTGTAGATAACGTGAACGGAAATGCCGGCGCCGATGCCCAGTGCGGTGCAGATGCCCACCAGTCGGCCGAAGCGCACGCTTTGGCGAATGGTCACGGCAAAGTCCGGGCCGGGAGCGACCACGGCCAGAAAGTGAATGGTGGCCAGCGCCAGAAACTCGCCCAGGTAGTTCGATAACATCTCAGCTCCAGAAGGTCAGGGGTGAAGCATTGCCGCGATAGCCGACAAAGAACGAAAGGCTCAGACGCGGATCCGCCACGCCCGGGGTCACCGAGTGCATGCAGCGCGAATTGAACATGATGAAATCGCCGGGCTCCGGCCGCACTTCCAGGGTCGGTGGGCCGAGCAGCGCCGGGTCGATGCCGTAACTGTCGCCACGCATCTGGTCGAACTGATCCGGGGTGATGTCGTCGTCCCACATTTGCAACGCGCCGCCCTCGGTCGGCATGTTCAGGTAGACGTTACAAGCGAATTGCGCCTCCAGGCTGCGGGCCTGAAAGCTGTCCGGGGCGTCCTTGGCGAATATGTCGTGGTGGGCAAGGAAGCACACGCCGGGTTTGACCACCCGCGACAGGCCGACATACATCTTGCGGCCATAGAGGTTTTCCAGATGCGCGCCGGCCGGCCACGACTCGTCGAGCATGCAGCGCAGGGTGTCGACCGGCGAAGAGTAGGGCGCACAGCGCTCGCGCAATTCGGCGATGTTGCGGGTGGCGCGTTCGAAGTAGTCCTCGATCAGCAGCGGCTGGTTTTCCGCCTCGTAAAACGCCATGCCGATCCGGCCGATGCTCGGCGCGTTGATGTAGCCCTCAAAGCCCGGTGCAAGAATCTTGTCGCCAATCTCGATCGCCAGCGGCTCGGGC
Organism: Pseudomonas sp. AM14(2022); assembly: GCF_036346455.1. Classification (NCBI taxonomy): domain Bacteria; kingdom Pseudomonadati; phylum Pseudomonadota; class Gammaproteobacteria; order Pseudomonadales; family Pseudomonadaceae; genus Pseudomonas; species Pseudomonas sp. AM14(2022). The sequence continues at coordinate 279,678 of NZ_JAOTNY010000004.1, read as the reverse complement.
AAGAAGCCTTTGACGCGGATGGCGAGGACTTCTTCGTTGGCCAGTTTTTTTATGCACGTCTCATCGAGACGCTCGACGTCTAGCATCATTGTTTTTAGGTCCATCTATCGATAGTCAACGGAACCGACGAGTGCGGTTCCCCCGGCGTCGGACGCTGCGCAGAGCAGCGCCCGAGAAGCTTAATCCACGCTGTAGTGGACGGATAACGTGCCTTTCTTCTGCGAAAGCGAGGCGATCGTGACTGTGCCCAAATCCTTCAGGCTGCGTACATGGGTGCCACCGCAGCCATAGGCCGGCAGCTCGCCAAAACCGATTTCCCGCGCGCCTTCGCGCAGTGAGGTCAGGCGCGGCAGATCGTGTTCGATCCACTGACGGATACCGTGTTGAACGGTTGGCGCGTCGACTTCCTGAGCGGCATCGCCCGGCTTGAATTGCACCCGGCCTTCGTCTGGCCAGTGGTGTGCCTTGATCGGCGTCCAGCCCATGGCCTGCACGAAATGCCCGATCAGGTGCCCGGCCGAATGCATGCGGGTGTTGTAGCGGCGACGTTGTTCATCCACATGAATACAGGTCATGCCGGGTTTTACCGGACGATCGACGTAATGCACTATCCGGTCAGGTTCCTGCACCACGCGCAGCACCTGGCTTTCGCCGATCATGCCGGTGTCACAAGGCTGACCACCGCCTTGCGGATGAAACAACGTGGCGCGCAGCACCACGGCAAATTCGTTCTCGTGGGGCGTGCAGTCGAGGACTTCCACATTAGCCTTGAGGTCATCACTATGGAAAAAGAGGCGAAGCGTCATATTCCATGCCCTTATTAAAGTGTCTGTTTTTATTATATGAATCGTGCAATAACGTGATAATCCGTTCAAACATCAAAGGACTTGTGCGCTGTGAGCATCAATCTTCCGCTGCCACTGCTCGGTGAAATGGCGATCTTCGTCAAGGTCGTGGAGACCGGCAGTTTCTCTGAGGCAGCCCGCCAGCTAGGCTCGTCGCCGTCGGCGATCAGTCGCAGCATTTCCCGCCTGGAAAAAGCCCTGGCCACGCGTTTGTTGCAGCGCACTACGCGCAAACTGCGCTTGAGTGACGGTGGCGAGGAAGTGTTCAAGCGCTGTCAGGAGATGGTCAGCGCCGCCAAATCGGTGATGGAGATCAGTGGGCAGTTCACCCACGAGGCGGAAGGGCTGGTGCGGGTCAGTGTGCCGAAAGCGGTCGGGCGTTTCGTGATTCATCCGCACATGCCTGAGTTTCTGCGGCGTTATCCGAAAGTCGATGTCGAGTTGCTGCTGGAAGACCGCCAGGTTGATTTGATTGACGATCATGTCGACCTGGCGATTCGTATCACTGATCGACCGCCGGCCGGGCTGGTCGGACGGCAGTTGCTGACCATCGACCATTTGCTCTGCGCCACCCCGCAATACCTGGCCGAACACGGCACGCCGACCCACCCGCATGACTTGCTCAATCACAGCTGCATCTATCTGGGGGAAACCCCGAGCGATGCACGCTGGAAATTCAAGAAGGGCAGCAAAGCGGTGACCGTCGGCGTACGTGGCCGCTATGCCGCCAACCATACCGGCGTGCGGCTCGGGGCAGTGTTGCAGCACATTGGTATTGGCAGCTTGCCGTACTTCACCGCGCGTTATGCGCTTGAGCAGAAGTTGATCGTGCAGGTGTTGCCGGAGTGGACGTTCCTCGCTTCCTACCACGGTGGTCTGTGGTTGCTGCATTCGCCCACGCGTTATCTGCCGCCGAAGCTACGGGTGTTCATCGACTATCTGGTGGAGTGCCTGGAAAAGGAGCCGACGTTGAGCAAGCCGGGCAAGGCGGGGGCGCCGAATAATCTGGCGATGGCCTACGAGCTGCCCGAAAGCGAAGGATTGTTGTAAACGCCGAACAATAAAAAGGCCCGCATGAATCACCATGCGGGCCTTTTCTCAACCGGGCAGAAAATCAGTGCTTGCTGTCCTGAGCAGACATCGCCAGCAACTGTTTTTCCTGATTCCAGTCGAACGGTTCGTCGTTCTGTTCGGCCTCGTAGCGACGTTCTTCCAGTGCCTGATACAGGTCGATTTCTTCATCGGACAGGTAGTGCAGGCAGTCGCCGGCGAAGAACCACAGCAGATCCCGTGGAATCAGGTGGGCAATTTGCGGATAACGGGTAATCACTTGGGTCAGGATGTCCTGGCCCAGGTACTGGCTTTCGATCGGATCGATCGGCAGGGACGCCAGCAGTTCGTCAAAGCGCTCCAGGAACAAGGCATGGCTTTCTTCGGGAACCTGTTCGGCCTCACCTACGGCGACCAGGATACTGCGCAGATGGTCGAGCAAAACCAGATGATCGGCAACGACGTTGGACACGAGATAAGTCCTCAAGAGCAAAACGGGCGCGGGAGTATAAAGCTCTCGTGCCCGTTTTTCACAAATAAACAGCTACACGGTCGTCGGCATCAGCGGACTTTGCCCTCAGCCTGTTTCAGTTCTTCCTTGTCGAAATCATCGACGTCGATCACCTTGCGCCGCGCCGCTTCGGCATCGCGCAGGGTCTGTGCTTCCTGCGGTTGCAACACCCCGGCCTCCAGTGCGGCGTCGATGGCGTGTTCGCCAGCCACCGGTTTGACCTGACCGCTCTTGAGCGAGGTGTGCAGTTTTTTGTGCAGCGGTTGGGCGGCATTCAGCAAATCGCTGGCGTGTTGCAGGGCACCGACGGCATCGTCGACGGACTGCGGGCGATAGCAGCCGGCGAGCAGTTCTTCGAGGGTCGGATCGCCTTTGGCACGACCGATCACCGCTGCCACTTCGGCGCCGAGCTTGTCCGACGGGCCTTTGTGGCGACGGCCGAACGGGAACACGATCATCCGCAGCAGGCAGCCAAATACTTTGTTCGGGAAGTTGCTCAGCAGCTCATCCAGCGCCCGTTCCGACTGGCCGAGGCTTTCTTCCATGGCCCAGCGGAACAGCGGCTCCATATGCGCCGGCGAATCCAGATCGTGATAACGCTTGAGCGCAGCGGAGGCCAGATACAGGTTGCTCAACACATCGCCAAGACGTGCGGACAGGCGTTCCCGGCGCTTCAGTTCGCCACCCAGCAGCATCATGCTGAAGTCGGCCAGCATGGCAAATGCCGCTGCCTGCCGATTGAGTGCGCGGAAGTAGCCCTGACTGATCCTGTCCCCGGGTGCATGTTCGAAGTGGCCGAAGCCCAGGTTCAGCACCAGGGTGCTGGCGGCGTTGCCGACGGCAAAACCGATGTGCTTGAGCAGCAGGCCATCGAATTCTTTCAGTGCCTGTTCCTTGTCCTCACGGCCGGCGAGGGCCATTTCCTTGAGCACGAACGGATGGCAACGAATGGCGCCCTGACCGAAGATCATCAGGTTGCGCGAGAGGATGTTCGCGCCTTCCACGGTGATGAAGATCGGTGCGCCGTTCCAGCTGCGCCCGAGGTAGTTGTTCGGCCCCATGATGATCGCCTTGCCGCCGTGCACGTCCATGGCGTGGGTGATGCACTCGCGGCCGCGTTCGGTCAGGTGATACTTGAGGATCGCCGACAGCACCGACGGTTTCTCGCCCAGATCCACCGCGTTGGCGGTGAGCATGCGCGCGGCGTCCATCATCCAGGCGTTGCCGCCGATGCGTGCCATGGCTTCCTGAATGCCTTCGAAGGCCGACAGCGGGACGTTGAACTGCTCACGTATCTGCGCGTATTGACCGGTCACCAGACTGGTGAATTTGGCCGCGCCAGTGCCGACTGCCGGCAGCGAAATCGAACGCCCGACCGACAGGCAGTTCATCAGCATCATCCAGCCCTTGCCGAGCATGTCCTGGCCGCCGATGAGGTAGTCCAGCGGGATGAACACGTCTTTGCCCGAGTTCGGGCCGTTCATGAACGCGGCACCCAGTGGCAGGTGACGACGGCCGATTTCCACACCCGGTGTATCGGTGGGAATCAGCGCCAGACTGATGCCGAGATCTTCCTTGTCGCCCAACAGATGCTCCGGGTCATAGGCTTTGAAGGCCAGACCGAGCAGGGTCGCGACCGGGCCGAGGGTGATGTAGCGTTTTTCCCAGTTCAGGCGCAGGCCGATGACTTCCTGGCCTTCCCATTCACCTTTGCAGATGATCCCGGTGTCCGGCATGGCGCCAGCATCGGAGCCGGCCAGCGGACCGGTGAGGGCGAAGCACGGAATGTCGTCGCCACGGGCCAGCCGCGGCAGGTAGTGATTGCGTTGTTCGTCGGTGCCGTAATGCAGCAGCAGTTCGGCCGGGCCGAGGGAGTTGGGCACCATCACGGTGGAGGCGAGGTCGCCGCTGCGGGTCGCGAGTTTCATCGCCACTTGCGAGTGGGCGTAAGCGGAAAAGCCCTTGCCGCCGAACTCCTTGGGAATGATCAGGGCGAAGAAACCGTGCTCCTTGATGTGGCTCCAGGCTTCGGGTGGCAGATCCATCGACTGGCCGATCTGCCAGTCAGTGACCATTGCGCAGAGTTCTTCGGTCGGACCGTCGATGAAGGCTTGTTCCTCTTTGCTCAGTTGCGCTTTTGGATAGGACAGCAGTTTGTCCCAGTCCGGACGCCCGCTGAACAGTTCACCGTCCCACCAGACGGTACCGGCATCGATCGCGTCGCGCTCGGTCTGCGACATCGGCGGCAGGGTTTTCTGGAACCAGTTGAACAGCGGCGCGGTGAAGTGTTTGCGGCGCAGGTCGGGCAGTAGCAAAGGCGCGGCAACCGCTGCGAGCACGACCCAGAACACCAACAGCAACCAGCCCGGGGCATGGCTGAAAATGCCCATCGCCAGCAGGTATACGGCGACGATACCCAACGCGGGCAGGGGGGCGATGCGGCGGTGGGCGAGATACGCCACACCGACGATCAGAACCAGTATCCACAACAACAGCATATGTAATCCTCCGTGAACCAAGGCAAACCGACCCTCCAGAGCTTAGACGGCATCTGTAAAACGGGGTGGTCAGAACATGGTGATTGAACTCGTGGGAAACCCCGGATGGTTTTCGTAGGTTCGGTGGGCAACACCCGTGGGAAATCGTTCGCCGCTCCCGCGTCTTTGCGTGCATGTTTGGCCGAAACGTCGTTATCTCTGTGCTTGAGCTGTCGCTAGACTCGGGGCTCACCCAGGAGAACATCGTCATGCACGAGTATCTGAGCCCCGGCAGCTTCATCGATAGTGACCACCCGGCGGTGGTGGAGTTCGCCGAACAACACCGCGGTGCCAGCCGCGACCCGCTCGCGCAGGCGATCAGTCTCTATTACGCCGTGCGTGAAGCGGTGCGCTACAACCCGTATACCTTCAGCCTCGACCCACAGACCCTGTGCGGCAGTCATGCGCTGGCGGCCGGGGAAAGCTATTGCGTGCCCAAGGCCACGTTGCTGGCCGGGTGTGCGCGACATTGCGGCATTCCCGCACGCATCGGTCTGGCCGACGTCAAGAATCACCTGTCGACCCCGCGTCTGCTGGAACTGCTGCGCAGCGATGTGTTTGCCATGCACGGCTACACCGAGCTGTTCCTCAACGAGCGCTGGGTCAAGGCCACGCCGGCCTTCAACCAGCAACTCTGCGAACTGTTCAACGTCGCACCATTGGACTTTGACGGGATCAATGACAGCGTTTTCCACCCGTACAACCGTGACGGCGCGCTGCTGATGGAATATCTGGTCGATCACGGCCAGTTCGTCGATGTGCCGGAGCGGTTCTTCTTCGAGCACTTGGAAAAGTGCTACCCGCATCTGTTCGGCGAACATCAGGCGAAGGTCTTGGGCGATATGCAGAGTGATTTGAGTCGGGTCTGATCCGGCGTATGCTGCCTGCCCACGCATTGGAAAAGAGGCGGTCATGCTGAAGATCTGGGGACGGAAAAACTCATCGAATGTCAGGAAGCCACTGTGGGCCGCCGAGGAGCTGGGCCTGGCCTACGAGGCGATTGACGCCGGTGGCGCCTTCGGTGTGGTCGACACGCCTGAATACCGGGCGATGAACCCGAACGGCCGGGTACCGGTGATCGAGGATGACGGCTTCGTGCTATGGGAATCGAATGCCATCGTGCGATACCTGCTGGCCAAGCATGCACCGAACAGCGCCTGGTACCCGGCAGACCTGCAAGCCCGGGCCATCGCGGACAAGTGGATGGATTGGACCACCTCGAGTTTTGCCGGGCCGTTCCGCACCGTATTCTGGGGCGTATTGCGTACCCCAGCGGACCAGCAGGACTGGCCGGCGATCAACGCCGCAATCAAGGAATGCACCGCGCTACTGGCCATGGCCGATCAGGCCCTCGCCAGCCAGCCATATCTGTCCGGCAGCGAAATCGGCATGGGCGATATTCCGCTGGGCAGTTTCATTTATGCCTGGTTCGAGATGCCCATCGAACGTGCCGCGCAGCCGCATCTGCAGGCTTGGTACGCACGGCTGAAGCAGCGTCCGGCCTATCAGAAAGCAGTCATGACCGCGTTGACTTGATAATAACTATCGACACTCTTGACTGTACTTGTGTGGCGGCGGCAAGCACCATTGCGCTCATGCGCCGTGGTTGTTTTGTTCGCCGCCCGGCCCAATCTTTCCTTTTCTTCCCTTCTTGGTGCGTAAATCCGATATGAGTTCCGCTCTGTCCATCCGGCAGCTAACCAAAACCTACGGCAACGGGTTCCAGGCCTTGAGTGGTATCGATCTGGACGTCGCCGAAGGTGACTTTTTCGCCTTGCTCGGCCCCAACGGCGCCGGCAAATCCACGACCATCGGCATTCTCTCGACCCTGGTCAACAAGACCAGCGGCACGGTGAATATCTTCGGTCATGACCTGGACAAAAACCCCGCCGCGCTCAAGCGCTCGATCGGTGTGGTGCCCCAGGAATTCAACTTCAACCAGTTCGAAAAGACTTTCGACATCGTCGTGACCCAGGCCGGTTACTACGGCATCCCGGCGAAGATCGCCAAGGAACGCGCCGAGCAGTACCTGACCCAGCTCGGCCTGTGGGACAAGCGCGATGTGCCGTCGCGTTCGCTGTCCGGCGGCATGAAACGCCGACTGATGATTGCCCGCGCCCTGGTGCATGAGCCGCGCCTGCTGATCCTCGATGAGCCGACCGCTGGCGTCGACATCGAACTGCGTCGCTCGATGTGGACGTTCCTCACCGAGCTGAACCAGAAAGGCATCACCATCATCCTCACCACGCACTATCTGGAAGAGGCTGAGCAGCTGTGCCGCAACATCGGCATCATCGACCACGGCACCATTGTCGAGAATACCAGCATGAAACAGCTGCTGGGCCAGCTGCACGTCGAAACCTTCCTGCTCGACCTGAAAAACGACTTGCACGCCGCGCCGCAACTGATCGGCTATCCCGCGCGGTTGCTCGACGGCCATACCCTGGAGGTCCAGGTCGACAAATCCATGGGCATCACCGCGCTGTTCACTCAATTGGCGCAGCAGAATATTGAAGTGCTGAGCCTGCGTAACAAAACCAATCGCCTCGAGGAGCTGTTCGTGTCTCTGGTAGAGAAGAATCTGTCGAAGGTGGCGGTATGAGTTCCGAGTTCCGCCCCAACCTCGTCGCCCTCCAGACCATCGTTTATCGCGAGGTCAAACGCTTCACGCGGATCTGGCCGCAGACCCTGCTGCCGCCGGCGATCACCATGGTTCTGTACTTCGTGATCTTCGGTAACCTGATCGGCAAGCAGATTGGCGGCATGGGTGGCTTCAGTTACATGGAGTACATCGTGCCGGGGCTGATCATGATGTCGGTGATCACCAACTCCTACGGCAACGTGGTCTCGAGCTTCTTCGGCAGCAAGTTCCAGCGTTCCATCGAGGAACTGATGGTCTCGCCGGTGTCGCCGCACACGATTCTGATCGGCTTCACCATTGGCGGCGTGCTGCGTGGCTTGATGGTCGGGGTGATCGTGACCATCCTGTCGTTGTTCTTCACTCATCTGCAGGTGCATCACCTGGGCGTGACCATCCTTGTGGTGGTGCTGACCGCGACGATCTTCTCGCTGCTGGGTTTCATCAACGCGGTGTTTGCGCGCAACTTCGATGACATCTCGATCATCCCGACGTTTGTGCTGACGCCGCTGACTTACCTCGGTGGCGTGTTTTACTCGATCACCTTGCTGCCGCCGTTCTGGCAGACCGTGTCGCTGGCCAACCCGGTGCTGCACATGGTCAACGCCTTCCGTTACGGCATTCTCGGGGTGTCGGATATCCGCATCGGTATCGCGATCACCTTCATGCTGGTGGCGACGGTGGTGTTGTACCTCGGTTGTGCGCGGCTGCTGGTGAGTGGGCGCGGGATGCGGACCTGATCCGAAACCGCGTCGCTGCCATCGCGAGCAGGCTCACTCCTACAGAAGGGCGCGTTCCTATGTAGGAGTGAGCCTGCTCGCGATGGGGCCTATTCAGACGCTACAAAAAACGGCCTCCACTGCGGAGGCCGTTTTGCATTCAGCGCATGCGGCTTTTCTTGCGCCGCGCCCATTGCCGCGCCACCCACCAGCGCCAATACAGCATCACCGTGAAGTAGGCGAGGATGCCAAGTATCAATCCGCACACTACCGACCCGAGCAAAAACGGCTGCCACATGGTCGACAACTCCCCGCTGATCCATTCCCAGGTCAACGAATCGGGCAGGGTGCGGGCGGGCACATTCATTAACCAGGCCCCGGTCTGGTACGTGCAGAAAAACACCGCTGGCATGGTGATCGGGTTGGTCAGCCAGACGAGGCTGACGGCAATCGGCATGTTGCCGCGCACGGTGATCGCCAGTGCCGCCGCCACCAGCATCTGCGCCGGAATCGGCAGGAACGCGGCGAACAGGCCGACGGCCATCGCCCGGGCCACCGAGTGCCGATTGAGGTGCCAGAGGTTCGGGTCATGCAGCAACTTGCCGAGAAAGCGTAAGGATTTGTGTTCCCTGATGCTCGTCGGATCGGGCATGTAACGTTTGAATAAGCGCCGGGGCATAAGGCTTCTCGGTCGGTTAAGGCGGCAAGTATGTCTGGATTCTACGAAGCGCCCATTCAGACTTTGTGACAATTGTTGACGACGAGCAGGCTTCCTACCAGCTACGCCTAATGCAGGAACTCTCAAGGACGGGCTTATGCGCACAGGGATGATGGCGCTGGCAGTCGGTCTGCTGGTTCCGGTTTTTTTGCCGGTTTTACCGCCGGTCGGGTTGATGATGTTGTTGCCGTTGGTGGGACTGATGTTGCTGCCGTTTCGCAGCTATCCCCTGGCGTTTCTGCTATTCGGTTTCACCTGGGCGTGCGTCAGTGCGCAATGGGCGTTGAATGATCGCCTGCCGGAAGCGCTTGACGGCGAAACCCGTTGGGTCGAAGGGCGGGTGGTCGGTTTGCCGCAAACCAGCGAGGGCGTGGTGCGGTTCGAGTTGGCCGATGCCCGCTCGCGACACGAAAAATTGCCGTCGTTGATGCGTCTGGCGTGGTACGCCGGGCCGCCGCTCAACAGCGGTGAGCGCTGGCGCCTGGCGGTGAAGCTCAGGCGCCCCGGTGGTTTGCTCAATCCCGACGCCTTCGATTACGAAGCCTGGCTGTTGGCGCAACGCATCGGCGCGACCGGCACGATCAAGGATGGTCAGCGCCTGGCCGAGGCAAACTGGGCATGGCGCGACAGCATTCGTCAGCGCTTGATGGCAGTCGATGCCCAAGGCCGGGGCGGTGCATTGGCGGCGCTAGTGCTCGGCGACGGCTCCGGGCTCAGTCGCGAGGATTGGCAGATCCTGCAGGACACCGGCACCGTGCATCTGCTGGTGATTTCCGGTCAACACATCGGGATGTTGGCGGCGGTCATCTATCTGTTGGTCGCCGGGCTGGCGCGCTACGGCTGGTGGCCGCTCCGCTGGCCATGGCTGCCATGGGCCTGCGGGCTGGCGTTTGCCGCGGCGCTCGGCTACGGCTTGCTCGCCGGGTTTGATGTACCGGTGCAACGGGCCTGCGTGATGGTCGGGCTGGTGTTGTTGTGGCGTTTGCGCTTTCGCCATCTCGGCGCGTGGTGGCCGCTGTTGCTGGCATTCGATGCATTGCTGTTGCTCGACCCGTTAGCCAGTTTGCGTCCGGGTTTGTGGCTGTCGTTCGCCGCGGTGGGGATTTTGATTTTCACCTTCGGCGGGCGACTCGGTGCGTGGAAATGGTGGCAGACCTGGACCCGCGCGCAATGGCTGATTGCGCTGGGTCTGTGCCCGGTGTTGCTGGCGCTGAACCTGCCGATCAGCCTCAGCGGGCCATTGGCAAATCTGCTCGCGGTGCCGTGGGTCAGTCTGCTGGTGCTGCCACCGGCGCTGCTCGGCACGCTGTTGTTGCCGGTGCCTTACGTCGGTGCAGGCTTGTTGTGGCTGGCCGGTGGTTTGATCGACTGGCTGTTTCGTGGCTTGTCGCTGATCGCCGGGGCCTGGCCGGCGTGGATCTCGCCGTCGCTGCCGTGGTGGGTTTTGCTGCTCGGCAGTCTCGGCGCCTTGCTGTTGCTGTTGCCGCGTGGGGTGCCGTTGCGACCGTTGGGCTGGCCGTTGCTGTTGATTCTGCTGGCGCCGCCGCGCGAGCGAGTGGCCGCTGGACTGGCCGATGTCTGGCAGCTCGATGTCGGTCAGGGCCTGGCGATCCTGATCCGCACCCGCCATCACACGTTGCTCTACGACGCCGGTCCACGCTTCGGCGATTTCGATCTGGGGGAGCGGGTGGTGCTGCCGGCGCTGCACAAACTGGGGGTCAAGCGCATCGACCTGATGCTGCTCAGTCATGCCGACGCCGACCACGCCGGTGGTGCGCTGGCGGTATCGCGGGGCTTGAAAGTGACGCGGGTGATCAGCGGCGATCCGCCGGGGCTGCCCGCCATCCTGCGGGCCGAGTCCTGTGAAAGTGGACGTCAATGGCAGTGGGACGGGGTCCGGTTTCAGCTGTGGCAATGGTCGGCGGCCCATGACAGCAATCAGCGCTCCTGTGTGTTGCAGATCGAGGCCAATGGCGAGCGGCTGCTGCTGACCGGCGATATCGACACGGCTGCCGAACGGGTTTTGCTGGAAAGTCCGTTGGCGCTGCCGACGCACTGGCTGCAAGCGCCGCACCATGGCAGCCGCAGTTCCTCTTCGATGGCTTTGCTGCGGGCATTACGTCCGCATTCGGTGCTGATCTCCCGGGGGCAGGGCAATTCGTTCGGTCATCCGCACCCGCTGGTGCTCGCGCGTTATCGCCAGCAAGGGCTGCGCATCTACGACAGCGCGCAGCACGGCGCCATTCAACTGCGCCTGGGCGGCTTTCAGGCGCCGTGGCTGATGCGTCAACAACGGCGTTTCTGGCGTTGAAACACCATTGATCGCGGGATCGCCGAATGTGGCATCAGGTCGTCGGGGCAGCGGGTCTTAATCGCGAACCGGTATGGTAAAGTGGCGCACTTTTTCGAGGGGACTGTCACTGTGTGGGAATTGGTCAAATCCGGCGGCTGGATGATGTTGCCGATCATTCTGAGTTCCATCGCGGCCATGGCGATTGTCGCCGAGCGCCTGTGGACCCTGCGCGCCAGCCGCGTCACCCCCGAGCATCTGCTGGGTCAGGTCTGGGTCTGGATCAAGGACAAGCAGCTCAATAAAGAAAAACTCAAGGAATTGCGCGCCAATTCGCCGCTGGGTGAAATCCTCGCCGCGGGCCTGGCCAACTCCAAGCATGGTCGCGAGATCATGAAGGAATGCATCGAAGAAGCCGCCGCGCGGGTGATTCACGAGCTTGAACGCTACGTCAACGCGCTGGGCACGATTGCCGCCATGTCACCGTTGCTGGGCCTGCTGGGCACGGTACTGGGCATGATCGACATTTTCAGCGCCTTCACCGGTTCCGGCATGACCACCAACGCCTCGGTCCTGGCCGGCGGTATTTCCAAGGCACTGATCACCACTGCGGCGGGCCTGATGGTCGGTATTCCGTCGGTGTTCTTCCACCGTTTCCTGCAACGCCGCATCGATGAGCTGGTGGTGGGCATGGAGCAGGAAGCGATCAAACTGGTCGAAGTGGTGCAGGGCGACCGTGACGTCGATCTGGCCGGGGACAAAGCGTGAAATTCCGTCGCAAACCCCGGGAAACGATCGACATCAACCTCGCGTCGCTGATCGACGTGGTGTTCATCCTGTTGCTGTTTTTCGTCGTGACCACCACCTTCACCCGCGAGACACAGTTGCGCGTCGATCTGCCGGAATCGGTCAGCGGTTCGCCCGCCGAAGACCAGCAGCTCAAGCAACTGGATGTCGCGATCAGCGCCGAAGGCGTGTTCTCGGTGAACAACAAGATTCTGCCGAAAAACGACCTGGCGACGCTGATGGAAGCCATGCAGAAAGAAGCCAACGGTGACACCAACATGCCGTTGTCGATCAGCGCCGATGGCAAGACCCAACACCAATCGGTGATCACTGCCATGGACGCGGCCGGCAAGCTCGGTTTCAGCCATCTGCGCATGACCACGGTCGAGGCGGCGCCCAAATCCTGATGAGCCTGTCCGATCGTTTGCTCGCCGCGTGGTATCAGGGGCATCCGGCCCTGACGCTGCTGCGGCCGCTGGAAATGCTCTACCGCCGCGTGGTGGTCAACAAGCGTCAGCGCTTTCTCGACGGTGAAGGCCAGATCTATCAGCCACCGGTGCCGTTAATCGTGGTCGGCAACATCACCGTCGGCGGCACCGGCAAGACACCGATGATCCTGTGGCTGATCGAGCATTGCCGACGCGCCGGTCTGCGGGTTGGCGTGGTCAGTCGCGGTTACGGCGCCAAACCGCCGCAACTGCCGTGGCGGGTCACCGCCGAGCAGAGCGCCGACATCGCCGGCGATGAACCGCTGTTGATCGTACAGCGCACCGGCGTGCCGCTGATGATCGACCCTGATCGCAGCGCAGCGGTCAAAGCCTTGCTCGCCAGTGAGCCGCTGGACCTGATCCTCTCCGACGACGGCATGCAGCACTACCGCCTGGCGCGGGATCTGGAGCTGGTGCTGATTGACGCTGCCCGTGGTTTGGGCAACAAGCGCTGCCTGCCGGCCGGTCCGTTGCGCGAGCCGATCGAGCGCCTGCAAAGCGTCGATGGCGTGCTGTTCAACGGTGCCACTGCGGATCGTGAAGACGGTTTTGCCTTTCACCTGCAACCGACCGCACTGGTCAATCTACGCAGCGGCGCGCGCAAGCCGCTGGCGCATTTTGCGCCCGGTCAATCGGTGCACGCGGTGGCCGGGATCGGCAATCCGCAACGTTTCTTCAATACCCTCGAAGCGCTAGACTGGCGAGCAGTCCCCCATGCGTTTGCCGACCACGCCGAATACAGCGTGCAGGCCTTGAATTTCACACCGTCATTGCCGTTGGTGATGACCGAAAAGGACGCGGTGAAGTGCCGTGCCTTCGCAGCAGACGACTGGTGGTATCTGGCGGTCGATGCCGTGCCGTCACCAGCCTTCGTGGCCTGGTTCGACACCCAGCTGATGCGCCTGTTGCCCGATCGTCTTTTGCCTTAACTCTTTATCCAGGGAATGTTCATGGACACCAAATTGCTCGACATCCTCGCGTGCCCGATCTGCAAAGGCCCGCTCAAGCTCAGCGCCGACAAGACCGAACTGATCAGCAAGGGCGCCGGTCTGGCCTATCCGATCCGCGACGGCATCCCGGTGATGCTCGAAAGCGAAGCGCGCACCCTGACCACTGACGAGCGTCTGGATAAATGACCACTGCTTTCACCGTTGTCATCCCGTCGCGTTACGCCTCGACCCGCCTGCCAGGCAAACCGCTGCTGGATATCGCCGGCAAGCCGATGATCCAGCATGTCTGGGAGCAGGCGAGCAAAAGCAGCGCCTGCCGTGTGGTGGTCGCGACCGACGATGCGCGCATCGTCGAGGCCTGCAAAGTGTTCGGCGCGGAAGTGGTGCTGACCCGTGAAGATCACAATTCCGGGACTGACCGCCTGGCGGAAGTCGCGGCGAAGCTGGGTCTTGCGCCGGACGCGATCGTGGTCAACGTGCAGGGTGATGAGCCGCTGATCCCGCCGAGCGTGATCGATCAGGTCGCGGCTAACCTCGCCGCCCACACCGAAGCGCGTATGGCCACCCTGGCCGAGCCGATCGAAGACGTCGAAACCCTGTTCAACCCGAACGTGGTCAAGGTCGTCAGCGACCTCAACGGTCTGGCGCTGACCTTCAGCCGCGCCACCTTGCCGTGGGCCCGCGATGCCTTCGCCAAGAGCCGCGACGTGTTGCCGGAAGGCGTGCCGTACCGTCGCCACATTGGCATTTACGCCTACCGCGCCGGGTTCCTTCAGGACTTCGTGAGCTGGGGCCCGTGCTGGCTGGAAAACACTGAATCCCTCGAACAACTGCGTGCCCTGTGGCATGGCGTGCGGATTCATGTCGCCGACGCGTTGATCGCGCCGCCAACCGGCGTCGACACCGTTGAAGACCTCGAGCGCGTTCGTCGCCTGCTGGAGGCCTGATGCGCGTTCTGTTCGTGTGCCTGGGCAACATCTGCCGTTCGCCCACCGCTGAAGGCGTGTTGCGTCACAAACTGCGCGCAGCGGGGCTGGCGGATCAGGTCGAAGTGGCCTCCGCCGGCACCGGTGACTGGCACGTCGGCAATCCGCCGGACAAGCGCAGCCAGGCTGCAGCCAAAGTGCGTGGTTATGACCTGTCGGCGCAACGCGCGCAGCAGGTCAGTCGTGCCGATTTCGCCAGTTACGACCTGATTCTGGCCATGGACAACAGCAACCTGCGCAACCTCAAGGCGCTGCAACCGTCCACCGGCAAGGCCGAGCTGGACCTGTTCCTGCGCCGTTATGCCGGTGTGGTCGATGAAGTGCCGGATCCGTACTACGACGGCGATCAGGGTTTCGAGCAGGTACTGGATCTGATTGAAGCAGCCTGTGACCAACTGTTGATCGAAGTGAAGGGCCGGTTATGAGTTTGCAGCTTCAATCACAGGTTTCGCTGAAACCGTTCAACAGTTTCGGCGTCGACGTTCGCGCGCAGTTGTTCGCCGAGGCCCACAGCGATGCCGACGTGCGCGAAGCCTTGGCCTATGCAACTGCCCATGACCTGCCGTTGCTGGTGATCGGCGGCGGCAGCAACCTGCTGCTGACTGCTGATATCCCCGCGCTGGTGCTGCGCATGGCCAGCCGTGGCATTCGGCTGATCAGCGATGACGGCAGCCGCGTGGTGATCGAGGCTGAAGCCGGTGAGCCATGGCACCCGTTCGTGCAGCACACGCTGGCGCTGGGTTTTTCCGGTCTGGAAAACCTCAGCCTGATCCCCGGCACCGTGGGCGCGGCGCCGATGCAGAACATCGGCGCCTACGGCGTCGAGATCAAGGATGTGTTCGCCGGGCTGACCGCGCTGGATCGCCAGACCGGCGAGCTGCGTGACTTCAGCCTGGAAGAATGCAACTTCGCCTACCGCGACAGCCTGTTCAAGCAGCAGCCGGGGCGTTGGTTGATCCTGCGCGTGCGCTTCAAGCTTGATCGAGCTGCCCACTTGCATCTGGAATACGGCCCGGTGCGTCAGCGACTGACCGAGCTGGGCATTGAGCAACCGACGCCTACCGACGTCAGTCGCGCGATCTGCAGTATCCGCAGCGAAAAATTGCCGGATCCGGCGGTACTCGGCAATGCCGGCAGCTTTTTCAAGAATCCGCTGGTATCAGCGGCGCTGGTCGAGCAGATCAAGGCGCAGCACCCGGATCTGGTGGCTTATGCGCAAGCGGACGGGCAGATGAAACTGGCCGCAGGCTGGCTGATCGAGCGCGCTGGCTGGAAAGGTTTCCGTGAGGCCGATGCCGGCGTGCATAAATTGCAGGCGCTGGTGCTGGTCAACTACGGCACCGCGACCGGTCTGCAATTGCTGGAGCTGGCGCAACGCATCCAGAAAGATATTGCCGAACGTTTCAATGTCGAACTGGAAATGGAGCCGAACCGCTATTGAGGCTACGCTTCAGGTCGGGATCCAAAGCCCTGCACTGAACAAAAAGTGCAGGGCTTTTTTGTTAACGGTGGGTTAACTTAGCCAGCTAACGATAACCGTCATTTGCTCCACCAAAGGCCCGGTGCAGACGTTCGCGTCGGCACAAGAGAGCCTGTGCCAATCACATATCAGTCAGCGATGATCCTGTGGCGAGGGAGCTTGCTCCCGCTGGGGCGCGTAGCGGCCCCGCTTTCAAGAAGGGCCTGCTCCGCAGTCCAGCGGGAGCAAGCACCCTCGCCACAGGCTCAGTGTTCGGCTTCACTGATGTGTATTGGCCCATTAGCCTGAGTCGATCTGCGTGAACCACCGCCAGTTCTGCTCGACCCCATAACCACCAAGAATATGCGGGCGTGCCCATGATTACCCTGAAACTAAACGGTCAAGACCATTCCCTCGATGTCACGGAAGACATGCCGCTGCTGTGGGCAATCCGTGATGTCGCCGGATACAACGGCACCAAATTCGGCTGCGGCATGGGTCTGTGCGGTGCCTGCACCATTCATATCGACGGCTTGCCGGCGCGCAGTTGCATCACGCCGATCGGCTCGGTGGTCGGGCAGAACGTCAGCACCATCGACAATCTGCACGCCGATCCGGTCGGGCAAGTGGTGCAGCAAGCCTGGCTCGACAGCGCGGTGGCGCAGTGTGGTTTCTGTCAGGGTGGGCAGATCATGTCTGCCACGGCGTTGCTTAAAACCAATCCGAACCCGAGCGACGAACAGATTGAAGAGGCCATGGTCGGCAACATTTGCCGTTGCGGCACCTACAACCGGATCAAGACCGCGATCCGTCAGGCCTCCACTCACCTGAAGGAGGCCAAGGCATGAGCCGCTTGCCGAATGATTTCGCCCTGAGCAATCTCAGCCGTCGCGGTTTTCTCAAAGGCGTTGGCGCGACTGGCGCGTTGGTACTGGCCGCGAGTTGGGGCTGGCAGGATGCACTGGCTGAAGACGCGCCGAAGAAGTTCGGTGCCGACGGCATGCCCAATGGCTGGATCGACGATCCCAAGGTCTACGTCAGCATCGCCGCGGATGGCACGGTCACCGTGGTCTGCAACCGCTCGGAAATGGGCCAGGGCGTGCGCACCAGTTTGAGCATGGTGGTCGCTGATGAACTGGACGCCGATTGGGCCAAGGTCAAAGTCCGGCAAGCGCCGGGTGACGAAGTACGTTTCGGCAACCAGGACACTGACGGTTCGCGCAGCATGCGTCACTGGTATGAACCGATGCGCCGTTGCGGCGCGGCGGCCCGCACGATGCTGGAGCAAGCCGCCGCCGCGCAGTGGCAGGTGCCGGTGGGCGAGTGCCAGGCGCAGTTGCACAAAGTCCTGCATAAACCGTCCGGTCGCGAGCTGGGTTACGGCGAACTTGCCGCTGCCGCCAGTGCGCTGACAGTGCCGGCCCGTGACAGCCTGCGCCTCAAGCAGCCGTCAGAGTTCCGCTACATCGGCAAGGAAGGCACCAAAGCCATCGACGGTGCCGATATCGTCAACGGGCGCGCGGTGTACGGCGCGGACGTGCATTTCGACGGCATGCTCTACGCCACCATCGCCCGTCCGGCGGTGTACGGCGGCAAGGTCAAGTCGCTGGATGACAGCGCTGCGCTGAAGGTTCCGGGTGTGCTGAAGGTCATGCAGATCGAGAGCCGTCCGCTGCCTTCGGAATTCCAGCCGCTGGGCGGCGTAGCGGTGATTGCCAGCAATACCTGGGCGGCGATCAAGGGCCGCGAGGCGCTGAAGATCGAATGGGACGACGGCCCCAATGCCAGTTATGACTCGATCGCTTATCGCAAGGAACTGGAAGCGGCGTCGCGCAAACCCGGCAAAGTGGTGCGCAACACTGGCGATATCGACAAAGCCTTGAGCGGCGCCGCCAGCAGCCTCGAAGCGTCCTATTATCTGCCGCATCTGGCCCAGGCACCGATGGAGCCGATGGTCGCCATCGCGCGCTACGACAAAGGTGTGTGTGAAGCGTGGGCGCCGAGTCAGGCGCCGCAGGTGACTCGCGAACGTATCGCCGAGCGCCTCGGGCTGCCGTTCGACAATGTCACCTTCAACGTCACGCTGCTGGGCGGCGGTTTCGGCCGTAAATCGAAGCCGGATTTCGTCGTCGAAGCAGCGATCCTTGCCAAGGAGTTCGCCGGTAAAGCCGTGCGGGTGCAATGGACCCGCGAGGATGACATCCACAACTCGTATTTCCACACAGTGTCCGCCGAGTACCTGAAGGCCGCTGTCGGCAAGGACGGCATGCCGTCCGGCTGGCTGCATCGCACAGTGGCGCCGAGCATTACGGCGCTGTTCGCCCCGGGCATGAACCATGAAGCGGCGTTCGAACTGGGCATGGGTTTCACCAATATGGCTTACGCGATTCCCAGCGTGCGCCTGGAAAACCCCGAAGCCACGGTGCATACCCGCGTCGGCTGGTATCGCTCGGTGTCGAACATTCCTCACGGTTTTGCGATTCAGAGTTTCGTCGACGAACTGGCGCACAAGGCTGGCGTCGATCCGCTCAAGTACCAGATCAAGTTGCTGGGCCCGGATCGGCAGATCGACCCGCGCACCCTGAGCGAGGAGTGGAATTACGGCGAATCCCCCGAGCGCTACCCGATCGACACCGGACGCATGCGCACCGTGCTGGAAACCGCGGCCAAGGCTGCCGGTTGGGGGCGCCAATTGCCCAAGGGACGAGGCCTCGGTCTGGCGGTGCATTACAGCTTCGTCACCTATGTGTCGGCGGTGATCGAAGTCGAGGTCAAGGACGACGGTACGCTGATCGTGCACAAGGCTGACATCGCTGTTGATTGCGGGCCGCAGATCAACCCTGAACGTATCCGTTCGCAGTTCGAGGGCGCGTGCGTGATGGGCCTGGGCAACGCGGTGCTGGGTGAAATCAGCTTCAAGGATGGCAAGGTCCAGCAGGACAACTTCCATATGTACGAAGTGGCGCGCATGTCGCTGGCGCCGAAGGAAATCGCGGTGCATTTGGTGACGCCGCCGGGCGACGTGCCGTTGGGTGGTGTCGGTGAACCCGGCGTGCCGCCGATTGCGCCGGCACTGTGCAATGCGATCTTCGCCGCCACCGGCCAGCGCATCCGTAACTTGCCGGTGCGTTATCAGTTGCAGGGCTGGCAGAAGGCGCAGGCGTAATGGACAGCGCCGATCTCAACGTCCTGCGCAGCGTGCTCGAATGGCGCCGCGCCGGGCAGCGGGTGGTGCTGTTCAGTGTGGTGCGGACCTGGGGCACCGCGCCCCGGGCACCCGGCGCGATGCTCGCGTTGCGCGAGGACGGCGTGGTGATCGGCTCGGTGTCGGGCGGCTGTGTCGAGGATGACCTGATCGCCCGTCTGCACGACGGGCGCATCGCCAGCGACGGGCCACCGGTGCAACTGATTACCTATGGCGTCACCCGCGAGGAGGCGGCGCGTTTCGGCTTGCCCTGTGGCGGCACGCTGCGCCTGACCGAGGAGCGGGTCGCTGATCCGGCGTGGGTCGCCGAGTTGCTGGCGCGTTGTGAAAACCATGAGATTGTCGCCCGTGAGCTGAACATCGAAACCGGTGAGGTTGTGCTGTCGGCGGCGAGCAAATCCGATGTGCTGGAATTCGATGGCAAGACCCTGCGCGCCATTTATGGTCCGCGCTGGCGTCTGTTGTTGATCGGCGCCGGGCAGCTTTCGCGGTATGTGGCCGATATGGCCCGGCTGTTGGATTTCGAAGTGCTGATCTGCGATCCGCGTACCGAGTTCGTTTATGGCTGGGAAGAGCACCACGGACGGTTCGTCCCGGGTATGCCGGATGACGCGGTGTTGAGCATTCAGACGGACGAGCGCACAGCCATCGTCGCGCTGACTCACGATCCCCGTCTGGATGATATGGCGTTGCTCACCGCGCTCGATTCGCCGGCCTTTTATGTCGGTGCACTGGGGTCGCGGGTCAACAGCCAGAAGCGCCGGGACAATCTGGCTCAGCTAGGCTTGTCAGAAGCCGCCATTGCGCGATTGCACGGGCCGATCGGTCTGCACATCGGCAGTCATTCGCCAGCGGAGATTGCTCTGTCGTTATTGGCGGAGATTGTGGCGATCAAGAACGGCGTCGAGTTGAAACAGAAGAAAGTCGTGGAGGGCGCATGAGTCGATCTATCGCAGTGATTGTGCTGGCGGCGGGCGAGGGCAGTCGCTTTCGCCAGGTTGCCGGTGCCGACAAGGACAAGTTGCTGGCCGATTGCACCGGGCGTGATGGCGCGGTGCGCTCGGTGATCGAGCAAGTGTTGCTGAATCTGCCGGCCAACCTCGACAAGCGGGTGCTGGTGACCACTGACGCGCGGCCGCAGGCGATGCGCATGGCTCAGGCTTATGGCTGTGACGTGGTCTCGATTGAATCGACCGGGATGGGTGACAGTATTGCGGCTGGCGTTGCGGTTTGTCCGGATGCAGAAGGCTGGCTGATCGTGTTGGGGGACATGCCGTTTATCCTGCCGTCGAGTATTGAGCGGGTGGTGGCGGCAATGGCCGATGACGCGGTTAGTGTGCCGGTGCAGGAGGGCGAATTTGGGCATCCGGTGGGGTTCGGACGTTCGTTCGGGCCGGGCTTGCAGGCATTGAGTGGTGATCGCGGCGCCAGGCCTTTGTTCAAGCAGGGCAGGGTGATTGAGGTAGCGGTGGATGATCCCGGGGTGTTGTGGGATATCGATGTGCCCGATTCTCTTGTATTCCCTCAATCCTGAGCCCTGCATAAATCCTCTGTAGGAGTGAGCCTGCTCGCGATAGCGTTGGGTCAGTGTCATTTGTGGTGGCTGATACACCGCTATCGCGAGCAGGCTCACTCCTACAAGGAGTCGGGGCGATGCTTGAACTGGAGGCATGAAAAAGCCCCGCCTGATTGCTCAGGCGGGGCTTTTTATTGGCTTGCGGAATCAGACGAGCGGTTTAGGCTCGTGTTCTTTTTCCTCGGCCGCTTGGTGATGCTCCACCGCGTCCTGAACGGAGCGTGGTGCTTCGGCGATCACCGATTCAACCACCGCTTCTTCAGTCACAGCAGCAACCTCGACCACTTCAGCAGCCGGAGCAGCAGCGGCAGCCAGTTCGGCTTCCTTCTGCAGACGCTCGGCTTCACGCTTGCGGCGACGCACTTCACGTGGGTCGTTTGGCGCACGGCCGTTTGGCGTCAGGGCGCTGACCGGAGCGGCTTCAACCACTGGGGTAGGGGCTTCGGCAACCACTGGCGCTTCGACCACCGGTGTTTCAACCACTGGCGCTGGAGCAGCTTCGGCGGCTTCGACCACTGGCGCGGCAGCCTTGGCTTCTTCAACCACTGGGGCTTCAACGACTGGCGCTGGAGTTTCAGCGACGGCAGGCTCGGCAACCCAGTTGAACGCGGTCTGTTCTTCACGAACTTCACGCACGGTTTCGGTCACGGTTTCAGCGACGGTTTCAGCAACCGGCTCTGCGGCCACAACTGGCGCTTCAGGTTGTGCAACGGATTCAACCTGAGGCAGTGTTTCTTGAACCGGTGCCACTTCGACTTCCGGAGCAGCAACCACTTCCACTGGGGTGGTGGCCTCAACAACCGGCGCTTCCACTGGAGCGGTTTCCTGAACAGCGGCGGTAGCGCGTTCGGCTTGCTCGTGAGCCTGTGCTTCGGCCGGAGCGCTGATCACGCTGCTGGCAACAGCGGCAGTGACGGCCAGGCCGGCAGCGCTTGGTGCTGTTTCAGCGTGTTCGCCGGACTCGGACTCTTCCGAACCTTCGATCACGTTGCCGTTGGCATCACGCTGACGCTCGCGACGGTTGCTGCGACGACGCTGACCACGGGAGCGACGACGTGGACGATCGCCTTCGGCGTTGTCCTGACCGTCTTCCGGCAGTTGCTCTTCGTTGCTGTTCACTTCTTCTTCAGCAACGGCGGCAGCAGCCTGCTCGGCACGCGGTTGACGCTCTTCACGCGGTGGGCGTGGAGCGCGCTCTTCGCGGGGCTGACGGGCCGGACGTTCTTCTGCGACCACAGCGGCAGCGGCAGCCGCTACGGGTGCAGCCGGAGCGGCGTCCAGTGGTTCGCGCAGTTCACGTACACGCTCTTCACGCTCGCCACGTGGCTTGCGGTCTTCGCGCGGCGCACGTGGTGCACGTTCTTCACGCGGAGCGCGGGGTGCGCGTTCTTCGCGAGCGGCCGGTGCTTCGCTGCGGGCTTCACGCGGCTCGCGGACTTCACGGGCTTCACGTGGCTGACGCTCTTCACGCGGCTCGCGTGGGGCGCGCTCTTCACGCGGCGCACGTTCTTCGCGCGGCTTGCGCTCTTCATCGCGGCGACCGTTACGGTTGCGGCTCTGCTGACGACCGTTGCGACGCTCTTCGTTGCGGGCTGGACGCTCGGTGGCCGGTTTTTCAACGACGACCGGAGCGGCTGGCTCTTCTTTGGTCGCGAACAGGCTGACCAGCGATTTCACCAGGCCCTTGAACAGGCTTGGCTCTGGCGCGGCAACCGGAGCCGGTGCAGCAGCGACAGGCGCGGCGACTTCGGTCGGCACCGGCGCATTGGCACGGGCCGGCGCAGTCTTGACCGCGGCTTCCTGGCGAACCAGGGTGCGGGTCGCAGCGGCTGGCTGGACTTCTTCGACTTCGGCAGCGGCAGCAGCGATTTCGTAGCTGGACTGGTTGGTCGCAGCTTCCGGGCTGTCGTCACGCAGACGCTGAACTTCGAAGTGCGGGGTTTCCAGGTGATCGTTCGGCAGAATGACGATACGGGCACGGGTGCGCAGTTCGATCTTGGTGATCGAGTTGCGTTTTTCGTTGAGCAGGAACGCGGCGACCGGGATCGGCACCTGAGCGCGCACTTCGGCAGTGCGGTCTTTCAGGGCTTCTTCTTCGATCAGGCGCAGGATCGCCAGCGACAGCGATTCGACGTCACGGATGATGCCGGTGCCGTTGCAGCGCGGGCAGACGATGCCGCTGCTTTCGCCCAGCGATGGACGCAGGCGCTGACGGGACATTTCCAGCAGGCCGAAGCGCGAGATGCGGCCGATCTGCACGCGAGCGCGGTCGGCTTCCAGGCATTCGCGGACTTTCTCTTCCACGGCGCGCTGGTTCTTGGCCGGGGTCATGTCGATGAAGTCGATGACGATCAGGCCGCCGATGTCGCGCAGGCGCAACTGACGGGCGATTTCTTCGGCGGCTTCAAGGTTGGTCTGCAGCGCGGTTTCTTCGATGTCGCTGCCTTTGGTGGCGCGCGCCGAGTTGATGTCGATGGACACCAGGGCTTCGGTCGGATCGATGACGATGGAGCCGCCGGAAGGCAGTTCGACGACACGCTGGAAAGCGGTCTCGATCTGGCTTTCGATCTGGAAACGGTTGAACAGCGGCACGCTGTCTTCGTACAGCTTGATCTTGCTGGCGTACTGCGGCATCACCTGGCGGATGAAGGTCAGGGCTTCGTCCTGGGCTTCAACGCTGTCGATCAGCACTTCGCCGATGTCCTGGCGCAGGTAATCGCGGATGGCGCGGATGATCACGTTGCTTTCCTGATAGATCAGGAATGGCGCGGAGCGATCCAGCGAGGCTTCTTTGATGGCAGTCCACAGTTGCAGCAGGTAGTCGAGGTCCCACTGCATTTCTTCGCTGCTGCGGCCCAGGCCGGCAGTGCGCACGATCAGACCCATGTCGGCTGGAGCAACCAGACCGTTCAGCGCTTCACGCAGTTCGTTGCGCTCTTCGCCTTCGATGCGACGGGAGATACCGCCGGCACGCGGGTTGTTCGGCATCAGCACGAGGTAACGACCGGCCAGGCTGATGAAGGTGGTCAGGGCGGCGCCCTTGTTGCCACGTTCTTCTTTTTCGACCTGAACGATGACTTCCTGGCCTTCGCTCAGGACGTCCTTGATGTTGACGCGGCCTTCAGGGGCTTTCTTGAAGTATTCGCGGGAGATTTCTTTGAGGGGCAGGAAGCCGTGGCGCTCGGAGCCGAAATCGACAAAGGCAGCCTCAAGGCTTGGTTCGATGCGAGTGATACGGCCTTTGTAGATGTTGGCCTTTTTCTGCTCGCGTGCACCGGATTCGATGTCCAGGTCGTAGAGGCGTTGGCCATCTACCAGTGCAACACGCAACTCTTCGGGTTGAGTTGCGTTAATCAGCATTCTTTTCATGTAGTACCGTCGGTTTCCGGGCTGCCGGAAACGGCGTTCGGCACACACGACTTCTCACGGTCGGTGTCAGGTGCGTCGGGAGTGGTTGGCCATTCCCGTGTCCAGCGATGTCAGGCCAATTGGGCCGATATCGCGACGTACGCGTCCTGCTTGCTGTGGCTACTTAAGCACTCAGTCAGGAGGAGGAATCAACCAGCGGCTGTGGACGAGATGAAGCGTCTTGATAAAGCCTATTGCTACACAGTCCGGCGGTTGTGCATCTCCACCCTACACGTATCCCTGATAATTCGGGTGCTGCCGCGCGCAGAATCCGCAGCGGGTTGGCATTTACCGTGAGCTCCGAAAGGGGAGGTCACGCATCATGGCTAATTCAGGCGATGTTTCCGAAGCCTTCGCTCGGGGTCATCTGCAGCTGACTGCACTTTGTGAACTGGCCTCGAATATTTGCCTGTCAGGCGAGTGAAAACTCTGCTCGACGGTGTAATTCAGGCCTCATGTCACCTGCGCTTGTTACAACTGCAAACTCCACCGTTACGTAGCGAAAGCCCCGTAGGACGGCCTCGCGTCCTGGTGAATTGCGTTGGTCAGGGCCGGTTTTTGACCGTGGTTCCGCTGTCCAGGCCGCTTTTGGCGGCGTTCGCGACTATAGCAGCAATGATTAAGTGCTTCAATTCCATAAAAATTGTTATCATCCGCGGCATGACAACTACTGCCCCTTCGACTCCAGGCGTTCAACTGCTTGAAGTCTCGCCGGAGTATGCCGGCCAACGAATCGACAATTTCCTCCTTGCCCGGCTCAAAGGCGTGCCCAAGACCTTGATTTACCGCATTTTGCGTAAAGGCGAAGTGCGCGTGAACAAGGGGCGGATCAAGCCCGAATACAAGCTGCAGGCCGGCGATATCGTGCGCGTGCCGCCGGTTCGTGTGCCTGAGCGCGACGAACCGGTGCCATTGGCCCAGGGTCTGTTACAGCGCCTGGAAGCCTCGATTGTCTACGAAGACAAAGCCCTGATCGTGATCAACAAGCCCGCCGGCATTGCGGTTCACGGCGGCAGTGGCTTGAATTACGGGGTGATCGAAGCCTTTCGTCAGTTGCGCCCCGATGCCAAGGAACTGGAGCTGGTTCACCGTCTCGACCGTGACACCTCCGGCCTGCTGATGATCGCCAAGAAGCGCAGCATGTTGCGGCACTTGCACGCCGCCTTGCGCGGTGACGGTGTCGACAAGCGTTACATGGCGCTGGTGCGCGGCAATTGGGCGACCTCGATCAAGCAAGTCCGTGCGGCGCTGGGCAAGAGCAATCTGCGCTCCGGCGAGCGCATGGTCGAGGTCGACGAGGAGGAGGGCAAGGAGTCGGTGACCGTGTTCAAGGTCCTGCGTCGTTTCGGCGACTTTGCCACTCTGATCGAAGCCAAGCCGATCACCGGGCGCACCCATCAGATCCGCGTCCACACCTTGCACGCCGGGCACTGCATTGCTGGCGACACCAAGTACGGGGATGACGGTTTCAGCAAGGAAATCCGTGATCTGGGCGGCAAGCGTCTGTTCCTGCACGCCTACATGCTGACCGTGCCGCTGCCCGATGGCGGCGAGCTCAAGTTGCAGGCGCCGGTGGATGAAATGTGGGCCAAGACCGTGGAGCGATTGAGTGCGCCCATCTGATTACAAGCTGCTGATTTTCGATTGGGACGGCACCCTCGCTGATTCCATTGGTCGGATTGTCGAGGCGATGCATTCTGCGTCCGCGCGTTCCGGTTTCGAGTTGCGTGATGATTTTGCCGTCAAGGGCATCATCGGTCTGGGCTTGCCCGAGGCGATCCGCACCTTGTACCCGGACATCAGCGATGCCGAGATGACCCTGTTTCGCGAGTATTACGCCGACCACTACATCGCGGCAGAAGCCGTGCCTTCGCCGTTGTTCGAAGGCGTAGTGGAGTCGATGGCGTCGTTTCGCGAGCAGGGCTACCACCTGGCGGTCGCGACCGGCAAGAATCGTCGTGGACTGGATCGGGTGCTCAAGGCCAATGGCTGGGAAGATTATTTCGATATCACCCGTGCCGCCGACGAGACCGCGAGCAAGCCGCATCCGCTGATGCTCGAGCAGATTCTCGCGCATTGTCGCGTGCGGCCCGAGCAGGCGCTGATGGTCGGGGATTCGTCCTTCGATCTGCTGATGGCACGCAATGCGGGTATGGCGTCGGTGGCGGTCAGCTACGGCGCGCAGTCGATCGAGTCGCTGCAGCAGTTCGAGCCGCGCCTGTCGATCGACCGTTTTAGTGAATTGCACGCCTGGCTGGGGCAGCAGGCTTAATACGTTTTTGCTGGGGTACAGCGCATGACCGACGAATGGAAAGCACCGGCCAAGGCAAGTGCCGACGACGGTGACGAGAAAAGCTGGAAGCTGCTGGAAAAGACTTTGCTGGCCAGTGTGCAGGAGCAGCGTCGCTCGCGGCGTTGGGGGATCTTCTTCAAGCTGCTGACGTTTGTTTATCTGTTTGTTGCGCTGATCCTGTTCACGCCGCTGATGGACATGGAAAAGAGCGCCACCCGTGGCCCGAACTACACCGCGCTGATCGACGTCACCGGCATGATCGCCGACAAGGAGCCTGCGAGCGCTGACAATATTGTCGGCAGCCTGCGTGCAGCCTTCGAGGACAAGAAGGTCAAGGGTGTGATCCTGCGGATCAACAGTCCTGGCGGCAGTCCGGTGCAGTCGGGTTATGTGTATGACGAGATCAAACGTCTGCGCGGTCTGCACCCGGATACCAAGGTGTATGCGGTGATTTCCGATCTCGGTGCGTCCGGTGCCTATTACATCGCCAGTGCTGCGGATCAGATCTATGCCGACAAGGCCAGTCTGGTCGGCTCCATTGGTGTAACGGCGGCCGGTTACGGGTTTGTCGGCACCATGGACAAGCTCGGCGTCGAGCGTCGCACTTATACCTCGGGCGAGCACAAATCGTTTCTGGATCCGTTCCAGCCGCAGAAGCCTGACGAAACCGCATTCTGGCAGACCGTGCTGGATACCACGCACAAGCAGTTCATCAATAGCGTCAAGCAGGGTCGTGGCGATCGCTTGAAGGACAAGGAGCATCCGGAGCTGTTCTCCGGGTTGGTCTGGTCCGGCGAGCAGGCGCTGCCGTTGGGCTTGATCGATGGCCTGGGCAATGCCAGTTCGGTGGCGCGCGACGTAATTGGCGAGAAAGAGCTGGTGGATTTCACTGTGCAGGAATCGCCGTTCGACCGCTTCTCGAAGAAACTTGGCGCCAGTGTGGCTGAGCAGTTGGCGATGTGGATGGGGTTCCACGGGCCTTCGTTGCGTTAAGCCTGGTGCAGTGTTGAAAAGAAACCGGCCTCAATGGCCGGTTTTTTTGTGCGTTAAGGGATTTGCACGCCCTCGGCCAGCAGCATGTCGATCAGGCGAATCAGCGGCAGGCCGATCAGGCTGGTGGCGTCAGGCCCTTTGGTGGATTGGAACAGGCTCACGCCCAAACCTTCGGCCTTGAAGCTGCCGGCGCAGTCGTAGGGCTGCTCCAGGCGCAGGTAGCGTTCAATTCGCGCCTCGTCGAGCTGACGCATGTGCACGGTAAACGGCACGCAGTCGACCTGGCAGTGGCCGGTCTGGCTGTTGAGCAGGGCCAGGCCGGTGAGGAAGGTCACGCTGGCGCCGCTGGCGGCGAGTAGTTGCTCGCGAGCCTTGTCGAAGGTGTGTGGCTTGCCGATGATCTGATCGCCGAGCACTGCGACCTGGTCCGAGCCAATAATCAGATGAGCGGGATGGCTCGCGGCGAGTGCGCGGGCTTTCTGTTCGGCGAGGCGCTTGACCAGTTCGATGGCGGATTCGCCCGGTCGGTGGCTTTCGTCGATATCCGGCGAGCTGCAGACGAACGGCAGGTGCAGGCGGGCGAGCAATTCCCGGCGATAAGTCGAGCTTGAGGCGAGTAATAAAGGCAGCATTGGCGTCTCCTGAGGCAGGTGCGAATTCTAGCGGAGGCACGCAAGTGACGGACAGGGCACAATTTCCTTTGACATGGGTGGGTGCATCCCTATAATGCTGCGCCTATGTTGAATGACCCGATTCCACCTCACGTTGACCCGCGCAAATTGGCTGACCGTGGCACCACCCTTCAAGGTGAACTGCTGCTGGCCGATTTGAAGAGACTCTGCGACCCGCTTTCCGACGATGTCGGTACGGTGCAGGCCAAATTCGTTTTTGAACGAGATGAACGTAAATCTGTGGTGATCCACAGCTTTATCGACACCGAAGTCAAAATGGTTTGCCAGCGTTGTCTTGAGCTGGTCACCCTGCCGATCCACAGCGAATGCAGTTACGCTGTAGTGAAGGAGGGTGCGAATACCCAGTCGTTACCGAAAGGTTATGACGTGCTGGAACTGGGCGAAGATCCATTGGATCTGCAGTCACTGATCGAGGAGGAGCTTCTGCTCGCCTTGCCCATTGTGCCTGCTCATCATCCGGAAGAATGCCAGCAGCCGGCGGGAGCAGATGAACCCGAACCGAGCGAGGACGAGGTAACGCGGTCCAACCCGTTCAGTGTATTGGCGCAGTTAAAGCGTGACCCAAACGTTTAGGAGTTAATCAATTATGGCTGTTCAGCAGAACAAAAAATCCCGCTCTGCCCGTGACATGCGCCGTTCGCACGACGCTCTCGAGGCTAGCACCCTGTCTGTAGAAAAAACCACTGGTGAAGTTCACCTGCGTCACCACGTATCGCCAGAAGGCGTATACCGTGGCCGTAAAGTGATCGACAAGGGCGCTGACGAGTAATCACTTGTCCGCTCAAATCATCGCGATTGACGCAATGGGCGGGGACTTCGGTCCCCGCAGCATTGTTCAGGCCAGCCTTGCTTGCCTTTCTGCTACGCCCTCGCTGCACCTGACCCTCGTCGGTCAACCCTCCCTACTTGAAGAACTGATCAACGGCCAATCGGCTGCCGATCGCGCGCGCCTGACAATTGTCCCGGCGTCTGAAGTCATCACCATGGACGAAAAGCCGACCCAGGCCTTGCGTGGCAAGCCGGACTCGTCGATGCGTGTCGCCCTTGAACTGGTGCGTGACGGCAAGGCTCAGGCCTGTGTCAGTGCTGGCAATACCGGGGCGTTGATGGCGCTGTCGCGATTTGTGCTCAAGACCTTGCCGGGGATTGATCGGCCGGCGATGGTGGCGGCGATTCCGACGCAGAAGGGGTATTGCCAGTTGCTCGACCTGGGCGCCAACGTCGATTGCAGCGCCGAGCATCTATTGCAGTTCGCGGTGATGGGCTCGGTGGCGGCGCAGACGCTGGGCATCGCCCGGCCGCGTGTCGCGTTGCTGAATATCGGCACCGAGGACATCAAGGGCAATCAGCAGGTCAAGCTGGCGGCGACCTTGTTGCAGGCGGCGCGCGGCATTAACTATATCGGTTTTGTCGAGGGCGATGGCCTGTATCGCGGCGAGGCGGATGTGGTGGTCTGTGACGGTTTTGTCGGCAATATCCTGCTCAAGTCCAGCGAAGGCCTGGCGACGATGATCGCCGCGCGCATTGAGGCCTTGTTCAGGAAAAACTTTGCTTCCCGCGTGGTAGGTGCTTTGGCCCTGCCATTGATGAAGCGCCTGCAGGCGGATCTCGCACCAGCGCGACATAACGGCGCAAGCTTCCTCGGCTTGCAGGGTATCGTGGTGAAAAGTCACGGTTCGGCCGGGGTTCAGGGCTTTCAGAGTGCGATTCAGCGCGCGCTGATCGAGATTCAGGAGAACCTGCCCGAGCGCCTCCACGGTCGTCTGGAGGATTTGTTGTCTTAGGCGTTTTCGTCGGACAATGCTTAAATGTGACCGCCCGGTTCAAAGGGCCATCCAACTGTCAGTTTCTTGCGTCCCCCAGTGGGGCGTCATTTTCGACGACAAGATCATTAGGGGCTTGTTACATGTCTGCTTCCCTCGCATTCGTCTTTCCAGGACAGGGTTCGCAGTCCCTCGGCATGCTGGCCGAGCTGGGCGCGGAATATCCGTTGATCCTCGAAACCTTCAAAGAAG
Organism: Pseudomonas sp. AM14(2022); assembly: GCF_036346455.1. Classification (NCBI taxonomy): domain Bacteria; kingdom Pseudomonadati; phylum Pseudomonadota; class Gammaproteobacteria; order Pseudomonadales; family Pseudomonadaceae; genus Pseudomonas; species Pseudomonas sp. AM14(2022). The sequence goes on along the minus strand of NZ_JAOTNY010000004.1, from coordinate 249,519 downwards.
CCTCCGCTGCTCTGGGCTATGACCTGTGGGCACTGACCCAGCAGGGCCCGGAAGAGCTGCTCAATCAAACCGACAAAACCCAACCGGCCATTCTGACCGCTTCGATCGCTCTGTGGCGTCTGTGGCTGGCTGAAGGTGGCGCGCGTCCGGCATTTGTTGCCGGTCACAGCCTGGGTGAATACAGCGCGCTGGTTGCTGCCGGCAGCCTGAGCCTGGCTGACGCGGTGAGGCTCGTTGAGCGCCGTGGACAGTTGATGCAGGAAGCCGTTCCGGCCGGGCAGGGCGGCATGGCTGCCATCCTCGGTCTGGAAGATGCCGACGTGCTGGCAGCCTGTGCCGAAGCGGCGCAGGGCGAAGTGGTCAGCGCGGTGAACTTCAACTCGCCGGGTCAGGTAGTGATTGCCGGCGCCAAGGCTGCGGTTGAACGTGCCATCGAGGGCTGCAAGGCCCGTGGCGCCAAGCGTGCCATGCCGTTGCCAGTGAGCGTGCCATCGCACTGCGAACTGATGCGTCCGGCTGCCGAGCGCTTTGCCGAATCCATCGCCGCCATCGACTGGCAGGCGCCGCAGATCCCGGTCGTACAGAACGTCAGCGCGCAAGTGCCGGCCGATCTGGAGACCCTCAAGCGTGATCTGCTCGAACAACTGTACAAGCCCGTTCGCTGGGTTGAATCGGTTCAGACGCTGGCTGCCAAAAGCGCTACCAGTCTGGTCGAGTGCGGCCCGGGCAAAGTGCTGGCCGGTCTGAACAAACGTTGCGCCGAAGGCGTTTCGACTTCCAATCTCAATACCCCAGACGCTTTCGCTGCCGCCCGTGCAGCGCTGGCCTGAATCAGGAGAAACTTGCATGAGTCTGCAAGGTAAAGTTGCACTGGTCACCGGTGCAAGCCGCGGTATCGGCCAGGCTATCGCACTGGAACTGGGTCGTCAGGGCGCCATCGTTGTTGGCACTGCGACCTCCGCCAAGGGTGCCGAGGCGATTGCTGCCACGCTCAAGGAGCACGGCATTCAAGGTACCGGCCTGGAGCTGAACGTCACCAGCGACGAATCCGTTGCCGCCGTGATCGCGAGCATTCAGGAGCAGTTCGGCGCGCCGGCGATTCTGGTCAATAATGCCGGCATCACCCGCGATAACCTGATGATGCGCATGAAAGACGATGAATGGTACGACGTGATCGATACCAACCTGAACAGTCTGTATCGCCTGTCCAAGGGCGTTTTGCGTGGCATGACCAAGGCGCGCTGGGGCCGAATTATCAGTATTGGCTCGGTGGTGGGTGCCATGGGCAACGCAGGCCAAGTAAACTATGCAGCCGCCAAGGCCGGTCTGGAAGGTTTCAGCCGTGCGATGGCGCGTGAAGTCGGTTCGCGTTCGATTACGGTCAACTCGGTAACCCCTGGGTTCATCGACACCGATATGACCCGCGAACTGCCGGAAGCACAGCGTGAAGCCTTGCAGACGCAGATTCCGCTGGGCCGTCTGGGACAAGCTCAAGAGATCGCCTCGGTGGTCGCTTTTCTTGCATCCGACGGTGCGGCATACGTCACTGGGGCTACAATCCCGGTGAACGGTGGGATGTACATGTAAGTAAAATGTGACGGATTGCTTCAAAAAAATGTCATACGAGCTGTCTAAAATCCGTTATAAAGCTGCAATCTATTTATAGGCAGAGGGCCGCAGGGTTTGAGGAGTGAAGCTTTCAGTTGAAAAGCTGAAAAGCCTTTCTATACACTTACCCACTGGCCAGCTGCCTGAATTTGTCCATTAGGAGTGAAAACAAGGTATGAGCACCATCGAAGAGCGCGTCAAGAAAATCGTTGCCGAGCAACTGGGCGTTAAAGAAGAAGAAGTGGTCAACACTGCTTCCTTCGTTGAAGACCTGGGTGCCGACTCCCTTGACACCGTTGAGCTGGTGATGGCTCTGGAAGAGGAATTCGAGACCGAAATCCCTGACGAAGAAGCTGAGAAGATCACTACTGTACAAGCTGCAATCGACTACGTTACTAGCCACCAGGCGTAATAGTTTGTAATCGTTGTCTGCTGTCATGGAAAAACCGCACTGCCATCATGGCGTGCGGTTTTTTCTTTAGGCCTGATGCAAAGTCGTCATTTGAAAAAGGAGAGTGCTGTGTCGCGTAGACGCGTCGTAGTCACCGGTATGGGTATGTTGTCGCCACTGGGCACGGATGTGCCGAGCAGTTGGCAGGGCATTCTGGCTGGCCGCAGTGGCATTGGTCTGATCGAACACACCGACCTTTCTGCCTATTCCACCCGTTTTGGCGGCTCGGTAAAGGGCTTCAATGTCGAGGAATACCTGTCGGTCAAGGAAGCACGCAAGCTCGACCTGTTCATTCAGTACGGTCTGGCCGCGGGTTTTCAGGCTGTTCGCAACGCCGGTCTGGAAGTCACCGACGCCAACCGTGAGCGCATTGGCGTGGCCATGGGCTCGGGCATCGGCGGTCTGACCAACATCGAAGAAACCAGCCGTACCCTGCATGAGACGGGCCCGCGTCGAATTTCGCCATTCTTCGTGCCAGGCTCGATCATCAATATGATTTCCGGTTTTCTGTCCATCCACCTGGGTGCACAGGGGCCGAACTACGCCATTTCCACTGCCTGTACCACCGGTACGCACTGCATTGGCATGGCGGCGCGCAACATCATGTACGACGAGGCCGACGTAATGATCGCCGGCGGTGCCGAGATGGCCGCGTGCGGTCTGGGCATGGGCGGCTTCGGCGCGTCCCGTGCGCTGTCGACCCGCAACGACGAGCCGACTCGCGCCAGTCGTCCATGGGACAAGGGCCGTGATGGCTTCGTGCTGTCTGACGGTGCCGGTGCGCTGGTACTCGAAGAACTCGAGCACGCCAAGGCCCGTGGCGCCACGATCTACGCCGAGCTGATCGGCTTCGGCACCAGTGGCGATGCGTTCCACATGACGTCGCCACCCGCTGATGGCGCTGGTGCAGCGCGCTGCATCACCAATGCGCTGCGCGATGCGAAGATCAACATCGACCAGGTGCAGTACATTAACGCCCACGGTACTTCGACCCCGGCCGGCGACCTTGCCGAAGCCAACGCGATCAAGACCGTGTTCGGTGAGCACGCCTACAACCTGGCGGTCAGCTCCACCAAGTCCATGACCGGTCACCTGTTGGGTGCGGCGGGCGCGGTCGAGGCGATCTTCAGCGTACTGGCGATCAACAGTCAGGTGGCACCGCCGACGATCAACCTCGATGAGCCGGATGAAGGCTGCGATCTCGATTTCGTGCCGCACACTGCGCGCAACATGGACATCGACGTCGTACTGTCCAACTCCTTCGGGTTTGGCGGCACCAACGGCACATTGGCATTCCGTCGGTTCGCCGGGTGATGGACAGCTGGGTCGACGGTCAGCCGGCTGACGCTCTGTCGCTGAAAGATCGCGGCCTGGCTTATGGCGATGGGCTGTTCGAGACCATTGCCGTGCACGGCGGCCAGCCGATATTGCTGGATCGTCACCTGACGCGTTTGGCCGAGGGCTGCTCGCGTCTGGCCATCGCCGCGGATATCGAGCGGGTTCGCAGCGAGCTACTGGCTTATGCCGCGGCAATGGGCGAGGGCGTGCTCAAGCTCATTCTCACTCGTGGTGACGGCTTGCGTGGCTACGCGCCCGATCCTGCGGCGCAGGGCCGACGCATTTTGCAAGGCAACCCGCCTGCGGCTTATCCTGCCGTGCATGGCGAGCAGGGCGTGCGTCTGTTTCCCTGCGTCACACGGTTGTCGAATCAGCCGTTGCTGGCCGGGCTCAAGCATCTGAATCGTCTGGAGCAAGTGCTCGCCCGCGCCGAATGGCACGATGGCGAACATGCCGAAGGCTTGATGCTCGATCAGGCCGGGCGCGTCATCGAAGGCGTGTTCAGCAACCTGTTTCTGGTGCGCGACGGCGTACTGATCACCCCGGATCTGAAGCGCTGTGGCGTGGCCGGTGTGATGCGTGCTGAAATATTGTTTCAGGCCGAGTCATTGGCCATCCCCATCCAAATCACCGACATCAGCCTCGAACAGCTGCAATGGGCTGATGAAGTCTTCATGTGCAACAGCGTGTATGGCGTCTGGCCGGTACGCGCCTACGCTGCACTGAGCTGGCCGGTTGGCCCGCTCACCCGTAAACTGCAAACCATTGCCCGTGCGCTACTGGATGCCTGATTCGTGAGACGTAAACTCTTGCTGCTGCTGGAAACCGGACTGGTTCTGGCAGGGCTGCTGATGGGCGCCAGCGCCTGGAAAATTCATTCGGCGCTGGAACAGCCCCTGAACATCACGCAGGAAGAACTGCTGGATGTGCCGAAAGGCTCGACGCCGACCCGTACCTTTCTTGAACTTGAAACCGATGGGGTCATCAAGGACGCCTTCTGGTTGCGCATCTACTGGCGCTTCAATCTGGCCGGCACACCGATCCATACCGGCGAATACCGCATGCAGCCGGGCATGACTGTCAACGGTCTGATCGACCTGTGGAAGCGCGGCGAAGTGGTGCAGTACAGCCTGACACTGGTCGAGGGCTGGAATTTCCACCAGGTCCGTGCCGCGCTGGCAAAAGACGAAAAGATCGAGCAGACCCTCAAGGGCTTGAGCGACAGCGAAGTGATGGAGAAAATCGGTCATCGCGGGCTGTTCCCGGAAGGGCGATTCTTCCCGGATACCTACCGCTTTGTGCGCGGTGTTTCCGACGTCGAATTGCTGAAGAAAGCCTTCGACCGCCTCGACGAGGTGTTGGCCAAGGAGTGGGAGAACCGCTCCGCTGATGCGCCGTACAGCGAGCCATATCAGGCGCTGATCATGGCCTCGCTGGTAGAGAAGGAAACCGGTGTGCCGCAGGAGCGTGGGCAGATTGCCGGCGTGTTTGTGCGCCGTATGGCGCTGGGCATGCAGTTGCAGACCGACCCGACCGTGATCTACGGCCTGGGCGATCGCTACACCGGCAAGTTGACCCGTGCTCATCTCAAGGAGCCGACGCCCTACAACACCTATGTGATTCCCGGATTACCGCCGACGCCGATTGCCATGGTCGGTCGCGAGGCGATTCATGCCGCGCTCAATCCGGTGGAAGGTAACAGTCTGTATTTTGTCGCCCGTGGCGACGGTAGCCATGTGTTCTCCGATGATCTGGATGCGCACAACAGCGCGGTGCGCGAGTTCCAGCTCAAGCGCCGCGCCGATTACCGCTCCAGCCCGGCCCCGGCAAATACGCCGACCGCTCCGGCTACTGCGACCGAGGAGGCGACTCCTGCGGCATCTCCTGATACCGCGCCTGAAGCGCTGCCACAGGTTCCCGCTCAGGAACCCGCGCCGACGCCGGCTCCTGCTGCCGAACCCGCGACGACCGCACCGCAGAACGCGCAATGACTTTGATTAAGGACTGCCTGTGACTGGCTTGTTTATTACCCTGGAAGGCCCGGAAGGCGCCGGCAAGAGCACCAACCGCGAATACCTCGCCGAGCGCCTGCGCGCCGAAGGTGTCGAAGTAGTGCTGACCCGCGAACCCGGGGGTACGCCACTCGCCGAGCGCATTCGCGATGTGCTGCTGGCCCCGGCCGATGAAGTCATGAACCCCGATACCGAGCTGTTGCTGGTGTTCGCCGCGCGCGCCCAGCATCTGGCCGAAGTGATCCGTCCGGCGCTGGCTCGCGGCGCGGTGGTGCTGTGCGATCGTTTCACTGATTCGACATACGCCTATCAGGGTGGCGGTCGCGGTTTGTCGCTGGAACGCATCGCCGCGCTGGAGACGTTCGTTCAGGGCGACCTGCGTCCGGATCTGACGCTGATTTTCGATCTGCCGGTGGAAATCGGCCTGGCCCGCGCCACTGCCCGTGGCCGTCTGGACCGATTTGAACTGGAAGGCCGGGCGTTTTTCGAAGCGGTACGCAACGCGTTTCTGCAACGCGCCGAGGCTGATCCGGCGCGTTATGTGCGCATCGATGCCGGTCAGTCATTGGTCAAGGTTCAGCAAGCGCTGGATACCTTGATTCCGAACTTGCTGGAGCTGATTCGTGGCTGAGGCCTATCCATGGCAGGACAGCCTCTGGCAGCAACTGGCCGGACGTAGCCAGCACGCCCACGCGTACTTGCTGCACGGCCCGGCCGGGATCGGCAAGCGCGCGTTGGCCGAGCGCCTGATGGCCAGCCTGCTGTGTCAGCGGCCGACGCCCGAGGCGTGCGGCGAGTGCAAGTCCTGCCTGCTGCTCAAGGCCGGCAGCCATCCGGACAATTACATCCTTGAGCCGGAAGAAGCCGACAAGGCGATCAAGGTCGATCAGGTCCGTGATCTGGTCAGTTTCGTGGTGCAGACCGCGCAACTGGGCGGGCGCAAGGTGGTGCTGATCGAGCCGGTGGAGTCGATGAACATCAACGCCGCCAACGCCTTGCTCAAGAGCCTCGAAGAGCCGTCCGGCGATACCGTGTTGTTGCTGGTCAGCCACCAGCCGAGCCGTTTGCTGCCGACAATCAAGAGCCGCTGCGTGCAGCAGGCATGTCCGCTGCCGGGCGAGGCCATGAGCCTGCAGTGGCTGGCGCAAGCGCTGCCGGAGTGTTCCGAAGAGGAACGCGTCGAATTGCTGACGCTAGCGGCTGGTTCGCCGTTGGCGGCAGTCAGCCTGCAGTCCCAGGGCGTGCGTGAACAGCGGGCGCAGGTGGTCGAAGGGGTGAAGAAGCTGCTCAAACAGCAGCAATCGCCGACGCAACTGGCCGAAGAGTGGAAAAGCATTCCGATGCTGCGCCTGTTCGACTGGTTCTGTGACTGGTCGAGCCTGATCCTGCGCTACCAACTGACCCAGGATGAAGCCGGCCTCGGTCTGAGCGACATGCGCAAAGTCGTGCAGTACCTGGCGCAAAAAAGCGCCCAAGGCAAAGTCCTCGATATTCAGGACTGGATTCTCGCCCAGCGGCAGAAAGTCCTGAGCAAAGCCAACCTCAATCCGGCACTGCTGCTGGAAGCGTTGTTGGTGCAATGGGCGGGATTGCCTGGTCAAAGATAAGAATGTGTACCTAGACTCTGAACATCAGCAGTGGAGGTCAACATGAATGAAGCCATCAGCCCGGGGCCGCGCAACGGCATCCTGTCCCTGACGATCAAGGACAAATCGGTGCTTTACGCCGCCTACATGCCGTTCATCAAGAACGGTGGCCTGTTCATCCCGACCAACAAGAGCTACAAGTTGGGCGACGAGGTGTTCATGCTGCTGAACCTGATGGACGAGGCGGAGAAGATTCCGGTGGCCGGCAAGGTCGCCTGGATCACCCCCAAAGGTGCTCAGGGCAACCGCGCAGCCGGCGTCGGCGTGCAATTCAATGAAGGCGACAACACCGCCCGCAGTCGCATCGAAACCCATCTGGCCGGAGCACTGAAATCCGACCGTCCCACTCATACGATGTAAGTAGCCGTCTTTTTTATGCTCGTAGATTCCCATTGTCACCTTGATCGCCTCGACCTCGCCGCCCATGACGGTTCGCTGGATGCTGCACTCGATGCGGCTCGCCAGCGAGGGGTAGGACACTTCCTGTGTATCGGCGTGAGTGCCGATAACGCCGCCGACGTCAAAGCCCTCGCCGAGCGCTACGACGACGTCGATTGCTCGGTTGGTGTGCACCCATTGGATGTGCAACCGGGCGCGGCGCCTGCACTTGACTGGCTGCTGCACGAACTCAATCACCCGAAAGTGGTGGCGATCGGTGAAACCGGTCTGGATTATCACTACGAACCGGAAGCCGCCGAGCTGCAGCAGGCATCCTTCCGCCTGCATCTGCAAGCCGCACAGCAGACCGGTAAGCCAGTGATCATCCACACCCGTGGCGCCCGTGCCGATACCCTCGAGCTGCTGCGTGAAGCGGCATTGCCCCAGGCCGGTGTGCTGCATTGCTTCACCGAAGACTGGGACATGGCCAAAGCCGCGCTGGACATGGGCTACTACATTTCCCTGTCGGGCATCGTCACCTTCCGCAATGCCGACGCCCTGCGTGATGTGGCGAGCAACGTGCCGGCCGATCGTCTGCTGGTGGAGACCGATTCGCCGTATCTGGCGCCGATCCCTTATCGCGGCAAGCCGAACCTGCCGCAGTACGTGCGTGAGGTGGCTGAGTTTCTGGCGATGCTGCGTGGGGAGAGCTACGAGCGGTTTGCCGAGCAGACCACCGAGAACTTCAAGCGCCTGTTTCCGCTGGCCTCTGTCAAATCTGCCATGTAGGTCATCGCCAAATCGCAGGCAAAAAAAACCCGGGTTCTGGGGGGTGAATCCGGGTTAAGACCATTAGGAGTAAAACAAAGGCACGCGGTCCCTTGGTACCTTTACCGGCACGGCACTTGGGGGAGATGCCGCCCGACAGTTCAAGTATTGATCAGTCTGGCGTTCAGTCCAGTTAGCCGGTCGGGGTTTTTAAACAAATTTGGAATACGTGCGCTTCAGTTGAGTTCTCATTGCACCCCTGGCGTTCGCAAAATGAACAAGAAACGCAGATATGGTCGGATGATCCGTGCATTTTTGTGCAAGTTAGGCATAATACGCGGCTTCGAATTTTGACCCCTACAGACCTTTTCTTATGCACAAAGAACCTCGTAAGGTCCGTGAGTTTCGTCGCCGCGAGCAAGAAATTCTCGATACCGCGCTCAAGCTGTTCCTCGAACAAGGTGAAGACAGTGTCACCGTCGAGATGATTGCTGATGCCGTGGGTATCGGCAAAGGCACGATCTACAAGCACTTCAAATCCAAGGCCGAGATCTATCTGCGGCTGATGCTCGATTACGAGCGCGATTTGAACGAGCTGCTGCATTCGGCCGATGTCGACAAGGACAAGGAAGCGCTGTCCCGTGCCTACTTCGAATTCCGTATGCGCGACCCTCAGCGCTATCGCCTGTTCGACCGTCTCGAAGAGAAGGTGGTGAAAGGCAATCAGGTGCCGGAAATGGTCGAGGAGCTGCACAAGATCCGTGCCTCGAACTTCGAACGCCTGACCTTGCTCATCAAGGGCCGGATCAGCGAAGGCAAGCTCGAAGACGTGCCGCCGTACTTCCACTACTGCGCGTCCTGGGCGCTGGTGCACGGCGCGGTGGCGCTGTATCACTCGCCGTTCTGGAGCAATGTGCTGGAAGATCAGGAAGGTTTCTTCCAGTTCCTGATGGACATCGGCGTGCGCATGGGCAACAAGCGCAAGCGCGACCCGGAAACACCGAGCAGCTGAATCATTCAGCGGCCTTATTGCGCCATGATTTCGCTACATGACGCAGTACCGCAGGAATATACTCAGGCATAGGGCTTGCTAAAACTTGATTTGTGAGTCAAGTTTTAGCGGCTCGAAATTCTATCGCCGGAGTGATCATGATCGTTGACCGACAAGGCAGGCGTTTTCGCAATTTGCGCATCAGCCTGACTTCAGCCTGCAATTACGCCTGTACCTACTGCGTGCCCAACGGCAAGCGGTTGGTGGCTGCGCAGGATGAGCTGTCGGCCGAGGCCATGGCCCGCGGCGTGGCTTATCTGATCGAAGCCGCCGGCATCGAGCGTTTGCGCATCACCGGTGGCGAGCCGCTGGTCAGCCCCAAACTTGAATCTTTCATGAGCGCCGTCGGCAAGATGGGCCTGGAAGACATCAGCCTGACCACCAATGGTCAACTCCTGGCGAAGAAGCTGCCGCTGCTGGTGGACGCCGGTCTGCGCCGGATCAACGTTTCTCTCGATACCCTGGATGCCGGGGCGTTTCGCAGCATCGCCCGTGGCGGCGATCTGGCGACCGTGCTCGATGGCATGGACCAGGCGAAAGCGGCGGGACTGAAGATCAAGGTCAACATGGTGCCGTTGCGTGGGCAGAACCTGGATCAGGTGATGCCGCTGCTCGATTACTGCCTGGAACGGGGCTATGAGTTGCGTTTCATCGAGTTGATGCGCATGGGCCACCTCGCCACCGACTCCAACGCCTTCCTGCAACAGTTCGTCAGCCTGCAGCAACTGCTGAGCCTGATCGGCGAGCGCTACGAGTACGCCCAGGCTGATGCGCCGGTGGATGCCACAGCCGTGCGCTATGCGATCCCGGGCCGCGGCCATTTCGGCGTGATCGCCAACGAAAGCGTGCCGTTCTGCCGCACCTGTTCGCGCTTGCGTCTGTCGTCGACCGGCTGGCTGCACGGCTGCCTGTCGTCGAGCAATCGTCACTATGTCGGTGATCTGCTCGACAAGCCGCGCCATCAGGCGTTGCCGGCGTTGCAGCGTCTGTTGGTCAAGGCGTTGGGCGACAAGCAGGAAGTGGCGTTCTCCGGTGGTGCGACCGTCATGAAGATTATCGGCGGCTGATCCCTCTTTTTCGCGAGCAGCCTCGCTCCCACAGGGTTTTGCGCAATCCTGTGGGAGCGAGCCTGCTCGCGAAATCGATTCATCATTCGACGAAGATCCTTAGCTGGCGCAAAAGCTGCATCCAACGGCCATTCGCCGGTTTTCCGTCACCGGCTTCTGGAGGATGAGGATGCGTAGCCTGGTTTTGCTGCTGGCCGTTTTGGCGCTTGGCGGCTGTATGACTGTCAGCGATATGGCCGAAGGCACTCGGTATCAGATGAGCGACGCGGGGCTGCTGGATCACAGCGACAGCCGTCGGGTGAACAACTTCCGCATTCAGCCGGATTCGTTCATCTACATCGCTCAGGGCGCATTTGCACCGCCGGGTGGCTTCTATCCGCGCCCGAACGTGGTGGCAGAAGAAGCGTTCAAGGGTTTTGTCGAATACTTCCCGATGGTCCGCCGCGCCCGTGCCCCTGAAGGCCTCGATCAGGCGATGGGCGAAGCCCGCGATGCCGGCGCCCACTACCTGCTGTACACCCGTTTCGCCAAGGCTGACGACCGCATCGGCAACTCCGATGAGTGGCTCGATCAGGAAGCCGTGGATCGCCTCGGCATCGATGGCGGGGTGATTCAGATCATGTTGATCGAGACCAGCACCCAGTATTTGATTGATACTGCACGGATCAAGAGTCGTGGCGGTTTACTGACGTTCCACGATAACAAGCCGGAAGACCTGATCGGCCCGCCGCTGGCGCAATACGCGCGCAGCCTGCTGGGAGTCGGCGACCAATAAACCAAGGAGTACGCCATGAGTGGACCGCAAAAAGCCAATGACCTGTTGGGACAGATCCCCAAAACCAAAGGCCTGCCGCCGGTGCACTTGTGGAACCCGGACTTCTGCGGCGACATCGATATGCGCATCGCCCGCGACGGCACTTGGTATTACCTGGGTACGCCGATCGGGCGCAAGCCGATGGTCAAGCTGTTCTCCACCATCATCCGCCGCGACGGCAATGATTACTTCCTGATTACCCCGGTCGAAAAGGTCGGGATCAAAGTCGACGATGCGCCGTTCGTGGCAATTGCCGTTGAGGTCGAAGGCGAGGGCGAGGCGCAGGTCCTGCGTTTCACCACCAACGTTGAAGAGACCGCCGAGGCCGGGCCGGAACATCCGATCCGCGTCGAGATCGACCCGACCACTCAGGAACCCGCGCCTTACGTGCACGTGCGCGCCAACCTCGAAGCGCTGATTCACCGCAATGTGTTTTACCAACTGGTGGAACTGGCGGTCAGTCGCGAAATCGACGGGCAGCGCTGGTTGGGTGTGTGGAGCGGCGGCGAGTTCTTCCGCATCGGCCTCGAACCTTAAACACAATCCCCCTGTAGGAGTGAGCCTGCTCGCGATAGCGGTGTGTCAGTCACCAGCAACATTGACTGATCCAACGCTATCGCGAGCAGGCTCACTCCTACAGGGGGATTGTGTTTCATTAGAAAATCCCGATTGACTGTTAATCATATGATCATTAGCGTGGACACCCATCGCCAACTGCTTTGAGGTCTCCATGTCCAGCAGCTTTCATGCGTCAACGGTCGATTGGCTGGGCAGCTGGATTGCCGCTGGCCAGGTCAAGCCGGGGCAGGCGATCAAGGTCGAGGCGGATCTGGGCGAGCAGTTAGGTGTCAGCCGCACGGTGATTCGCGAAGCGATCAAGACCCTGGTCGCCAAAGGCATGCTCGAAGTCGGGCCTAAGGTTGGCACTCGCGTGTTACCGGTACGGCGCTGGAACCTGTTCGATCCGCAAGTGGTTGGCTGGCTGTCGCGCAACGGCCTGCCGGAAAACTTTGTTGATGACCTGCTCGACCTGCGCCGCACCATCGAACCGATGGCCGTGCGCTGGGCCTGCGAGCGCGCCAGCCTGGAGCAGATTCACGCGGTGCAACTGGCCTACAACGCGCTGGAACGGGCGGTCGACAGCGGCATTGATTACAACCGTGCCGACCAGGCCTTCCACGAATGCATTCTGGCCGCCAGCCACAACCAGTTCATCGAGCAAATGGTCCCGGCCCTCGGCGCCTTGCTCGCCGTGTCGTTTGAAGTCTCCGCTGCCGACCCCGATGAACTGCGTCGCACCTTGCCGATCCACAAAGACATGGCCGACGCCATTGCTGCCCGTGATTCAGCACGCGGGGTCTGGGCCTGCATGACCTTGATCGACAACGCCGACCTGGCGATCAAACGCTTTTACCCGCAGGTGATGGCCGACAAAAAAGCCAGTTGAAAACACAAATCCCCGTGTAGGAGTGAGCCTGCTCGCGATGGCGGTGGGTCAGTCACAATCGTCGTCACTGACCCACCGCTATCGCGAGCAGGCTCACTCCTACAGTTAAAACAACAACATGAAGGATTCGATATGCCGTTGACCGCCGTAACCCAACACCGCGCCAGGCTCGGTGAAGGGCCATTCTGGGACGCCCCGACCCAGGCGCTGTACTGGGTCGATATCGCCGGCAAGCAGGCGCTGCGGCTGATCGGCAACAACGTGCAGATCTGGCAGATGCCCGAGCACGTTTCCGCGTTCATCCCCTGTGCCAGTGGCGACGCGTTGGTGACATTGAGCAGCGGCGTGTATCGACTGGATCTCGATTCCCCGGGCCTCGAACCACGCCTCACGCTGTTCTGCATCGCCGACCCGCAACCCGGCAATCGACCCAACGAAGCACGCTGCGACGCCCAAGGCCGACTGTGGCTCGGCACCATGCAGAACAACATCGGTGACAACGGCGAAGACCTGCCGATCGAGCGTCGTTCCGGCGGCTTGTTTCGCATTGATCCCGACCAGCGTGTCACGCCAATGCTGCTCGGTCTCGGCATTCCCAACACACTGCTGTGGAGTGATGACGGCACCACGCTGCTGTTCGGCGACAGCCTCGACGGGGCGCTCAATCGCTATTTCATTCACACCGACGGTAATCTCGGCAACGCCGAAATCTGGTACGGCCCCGACCAGAACGGTGGCCCGGATGGTTCGGCAGTCGACGCCGAAGGGTATGTGTGGAACGCGCGTTGGGACGGCAGCTGCCTGTTGCGCCTGACGCCGGACGGCAAGGTCGACCGCAAAATCGACCTGCCCGTCAGCCGGCCAACCAGTTGCGTATTCGGCGGCGAAGACCTGAAAACCCTGTACATCACCAGCGCCCAGAGTCCGCACAACCATCCGCTGGATGGCGCAGTTCTGTCGATGCGGGTCGATGTGCCGGGCAAACTTTGCACACGCTTCGCTGGATAAATCCCAAAATATGGGATGCAAAATTATATATTGAGATTATTTGGCAGTCGGGTTTATAGTCGGCTCCAGCAGTAACACGCACTCACACTTAAAAAGAACAAAACAGGTGAAGTGATGCAGCGAACCTCTATCGCACTCCTCAGCGGAGTCAGCGTCTCGCAACGGACCGGCGTCGCTCGCCGCGCCTGCCTGTTTCGTTTTCACAGTTTTCCAGACCGGACATCGGCAGATGCCCGGTTTTTTTGTGCTGACGAACAGGAGTCCTGATCCATGGCTGAACCTCTTTCCTTGCCGCCGGTGCCCGCGCCGCCGAAGGGTGAGCGTTTGAAAAACAAAGTGGTGCTGCTGACCGGTGCCGCTCAGGGCATCGGCGAAGCCATCGTTGCCACCTTCGCCTCGCAGCAGGCCAGACTGGTGATCAGCGATATTCAGGCAGAGAAGGTCGAGAAGGTTGCCGCCCAGTGGCGCGACAAGGGCTACGACGTGCAGGCGATCAAGGCTGACGTCTCGCGCCAGCAAGACCTGCATGCCATGGCCAGACGGGCGATCGAGCTGCACGGGCGCATCGACGTGCTGGTCAACTGCGCCGGAGTCAACGTGTTCCGCGACCCGCTGCAAATGACCGAAGAAGACTGGCGTCGTTGCTTCGCCATCGATCTGGACGGTGCCTGGTACGGTTGCAAAGCCGTGCTGCCGCAGATGATCGAGCAGGGTGTCGGCAGCATCATCAACATCGCCTCGACCCATTCCAGCCACATCATTCCCGGCTGTTTCCCGTATCCGGTGGCCAAGCACGGCCTGCTTGGGCTGACCCGAGCGCTGGGCATCGAATATGCGGCGAAGGGCGTTCGGGTCAACGCCATCGCCCCGGGGTACATCGAGACGCAACTCAACGTCGATTACTGGAACGGTTTTGCCGATCCGCACGCCGAGCGTCAGCGCGCATTCGATCTGCACCCGCCGAAACGCATCGGCCAGCCGCTCGAAGTGGCGATGACCGCGGTGTTTCTGGCCAGTGATGAAGCGCCGTTCATCAACGCCTCGTGCATCACCATCGATGGTGGGCGCTCGGTGATGTACCACGACTGAGAGGATCGTGTTTCAGGCGGTGAACTCCGCGTGAAATCCAATCATCATACGATATGACTATTTTCAACAGGCTTTGCAGCAGTACGTGTCACGCCACCACACCTGTGGCGAGGGAGCTTGCTCCCGCTCGGCTGCGCAGCAGTCGTAAATTCGGGCTGCGCGGTGTGTTTGATTGACCGAGGTAACCGGTTTTAGGGCCGCTTCGCAGCCCAGCGGGAGCAAGCTCCCTCGCCACAAGCTGTTTAATTTGCTCAAAAAAAATAACAAGGAGTCAGCTTATGAAACGTCGTTTCGGGATTCGTACCCTGTGCAGTGCCGCCCTGGCGGTCACCGCGTTCAGTCTGAGCAGTACGCTGCTCGCTGCCGATGCCGTGAAAATCGGTTTCCTGGTCAAGCAGGCTGAAGAGCCTTGGTTCCAGACCGAGTGGGCCTTCGCCGAGAAAGCCGCCAAGGACAAGGGCTTCGAACTGATCAAGATCGCCGTGCCGGACGGCGAGAAAACCCTCTCGGCCATCGACAGCCTCGCGGCCAACGGCGCCAAAGGCTTCGTGATCTGCCCGCCGGACGTCTCGCTCGGCCCGGCGATCATGGCCAAAGCCAAGCTCAATGACCTGAAAGTGATTGCCGTGGACGATCGTTTCGTCGACGCCAACGGCAAGTTCATGGAGGACGTGCCGTACCTCGGCATGGCCGCGTTCGAAGTCGGCCAGAAGCAGGGCAACGCGATGGTCGCCGAGGCGAAGAAACGCAACTGGGACTGGAAAGACACCTACGCGGTGGTCAACACCTACAACGAACTCGACACCGGCAAGAAGCGCACCGACGGTTCGATGAAGGCGCTCGAAGACGCCGGCCTGCCGAAAGACCACATCCTGACCGCCGCGCTGAAAACCCTCGACGTGCCGGGCAGCATGGACGCCACCAACTCGGCGCTGGTCAAGCTGCCCAGTGCGGCGAAGAACCTGATCATCGGTGGCATGAACGACAACACCGTACTCGGCGGCGTCCGCGCCACCGAAGCCGCCGGGTTCGCTGCGGCCAATGTGATTGGCATCGGCATCAACGGCACCGACGCCATCGGCGAGCTGAAAAAGCCCAACAGCGGTTTCTTCGGTTCGATGCTGCCAAGCCCGCACATCGAAGGCTACAAGACTGCCGAGATGATGTACGAGTGGGTCACCACCGGCAAAGAACCGCCGAAGTACACAGCGATGGACGACGTCACCCTGATCACCCGTGAGAACTTCAAGCAAGAGCTGGAAAAAATCGGCCTGTGGAATTGATGGCTGCTCGATCGGTGTGAAGAGGTGACTCAGATGCACGCGCAAGTACAGACACACTCAAGCAGCGCCGGCGGCAGCCTGCGCTTCAACGGGATCGGCAAGACCTTCCCCGGGGTCAAGGCGCTGGACGCCATCAGCTTCGTCGCCCATCCAGGGCAGGTGCACGCCTTGATGGGCGAGAACGGCGCCGGCAAATCGACCCTGCTGAAAATCCTCGGTGGCGCCTACATTCCGAGCAGCGGCGAGTTGCAGATCGGCGAGCAGACCATGGCATTCAAGTCGACCGCCGACAGCATCGGCAGCGGCGTCGCGGTGATTCACCAGGAGCTGCATCTGGTGCCGGAAATGAGCGTGGCCGAGAACCTGTTTCTCGGTCATCTGCCGGCCAGTTTCGGCCTGATCAATCGTGGCGTCCTGCGCCAGAATGCCTTGGCCTGCCTCAAGGGCCTGGCCGATGAAATCGATCCGCAGACCAAGGTCGGGCGCTTGTCGCTTGGCCAGCGGCAATTGGTGGAAATCGCCAAGGCGCTGTCCCGTGGCGCGCATGTGATCGCCTTCGATGAGCCGACCAGCAGTCTCTCGGCGCGCGAAATCGACCGTTTGATGGCGATCATCAGTCGCCTGCGCGATGAGGGCAAAGTGGTGCTCTACGTCTCGCATCGCATGGAAGAAGTGTTCCGCATTTGCGATGCGGTGACGGTGTTCAAGGACGGCCGTTACGTGCGCACCTTCGATGACATGAGCCAGTTGACCCACGATCAACTGGTGACCTGCATGGTCGGCCGCGACATTCAGGACATCTACGATTACCGCAGCCGTCCACGCGGCGCGGTGGCGCTGAAGGTCGACGGTTTGCTCGGCCCGGGGCTGCGTGAGCCGGTGAGTTTCGAGGCGCACAAGGGCGAGATTCTCGGGCTGTTCGGCCTGGTCGGGGCCGGGCGCACCGAGCTGTTCCGCTTGCTCAGCGGGCTTGAACGCAACACCGCCGGACGCCTCGAATTGCGCGGGCATGAATTGAAGTTGCGCTCGCCGCGTGACGCGATTGCCGCGGGGATCCTGCTGTGCCCCGAGGACCGGAAAAAAGAGGGGATCATCCCGCTGGCCAGCGTTGCCGAGAACATCAACATCAGCGCGCGCGGTGCCAATGCCAGCCTCGGCTGCCTGCTGCGCGGGCTGTGGGAGAAGGGCAACGCCGACAAGCAGATCAAGGCGCTGAAAGTCAAAACCCCGCACGCCGGTCAGCAGATCAAATTCCTGTCCGGCGGCAATCAGCAGAAGGCGATTCTCGGGCGCTGGCTGTCGATGCCGATGAAGGTGCTGCTGCTCGACGAGCCGACTCGCGGCATCGACATCGGCGCCAAGGCCGAGATCTACCAGATCATCCATAACCTGGCCGCCGACGGTATTTCGGTGATCGTGGTGTCCAGCGACCTGATGGAAGTGATGGGCATTTCCGACCGCATTCTGGTGCTCTGCGAAGGCGCGCTGCGCGGCGAAGTCAGCCGCGACCAGGCCAATGAATCCAACCTGCTGCAACTGGCTTTGCCGCGCCATCGCGCTGACGGCGTGGCGAACTGAGAGGTGACTATGATGACCATCCAAAACAAGGCGCTGCCGACTCCCCGCAAACCGCTGGACCTGCGGCGCTTCCTCGACGACTGGGTCATGCTGCTGGCGGCGATCGGTATCTTCGTCGCCTGCACGCTGCTGATCGATAACTTCCTCTCGCCATTGAACATGCGCGGGCTGGGCCTGGCGATTTCCACCACCGGCATTGCCGCGTGCACCATGCTGTATTGCCTGGCGTCAGGTCACTTCGACTTGTCGGTGGGCTCGGTGATCGCCTGCGCCGGGGTGGTGGCGGCGGTGGTGATGCGCGACACCAACAGCGTGTTCCTCGGCGTCAGCGCAGCGCTGGTGATGGGCCTGATTGTCGGGCTGATCAACGGCATCGTGATCGCCAAGTTGCGGGTCAACGCGTTGATCACCACGCTGGCGACCATGCAGATCGTTCGCGGCCTGGCGTACATTTTTGCCAACGGCAAAGCGGTGGGCGTGTCGCAGGAATCGTTCTTCGTCTTCGGCAACGGCCAGTTGTTCGGCGTGCCGGTGCCGATTCTGATCACCATCGTCTGCTTCCTGTTCTTCGGCTGGCTGCTGAACTACACCACCTACGGGCGCAACACCATGGCCATCGGCGGCAACCAGGAAGCAGCGTTGCTCGCCGGGGTGAATGTCGATCGAACCAAGATCATCATCTTCGCCGTGCACGGCGTGATCGGTGCGCTGGCCGGGGTGATTCTCGCGTCGCGCATGACCTCCGGGCAGCCAATGATTGGCCAGGGTTTCGAGCTGACGGTGATTTCGGCGTGTGTGCTCGGCGGCGTGTCGCTGAGCGGCGGGATCGGCATGATCCGCCATGTGATTGCCGGGGTGCTGATTCTGGCGATCATCGAGAACGCGATGAACCTGAAGAACATTGATACGTTTTATCAGTATGTGATTCGTGGTTCGATTCTGTTGCTGGCCGTCGTCATCGATCGCCTCAAACAACGGTAAACCGCACTCCCATGTAGGAGTGAGCCTGCTCGCGATAGCGTCCTTTCAGTCACATCGTTGCTGGATGTGCCGACGTCATCGCGAGCAGGCTCACTCCTACAGTAGATCGCGCCATTCTCCCGCCTCTCGTCACCTTCCCCAAATATTCCTTGCCCGTCCGCGCCCGTTTCGGTTATCACTTTGTACATGATTAGACAGGTACGATTTGACAAGAAACAACGGGTGGTCGACGAACTCGTCCGGCGCATTGAAAGCGGCCTCATGGAGGACGGCTTTCTATTGCCCGGCGAGCATCAATTGGCTCAGGAATTCAATGTCAGCCGTGGCACGTTGCGCGAAGCGCTGGCCGAACTGAAGCGGCGCAATTACATCGCCACGCAAAGCGGGGTCGGCTCAATCGTCACCTTCGACGGTGTGGCGCTCGATCAGCGTAGCGGCTGGGCGCAGGCCTTGGCCGACAGCGGGGCCCTGATCAACACCGAAGTGCTGCGCCTGGAAGCCGTGACGCGGCCTGATCTGCTTTCGCGCTTCGGCACCGACCAATTCATCACCCTCGACCGCCGTCGCCGCGCCAACGATGGCACGCTGGTCTCCCTCGAACGCTCTTTGATGCCGGCCACCGGCGGCCTGGAAAGCCTGCCGCGCGTCGGTCTGATCGACAACTCCCTGACCATCACCCTCGCTGCCTACGGCTACATCGGCGAGCGCGGCGATCAGTGGATCGGCGCCGAACCACTCAATGCCGAAGACGCCGAACTGCTCGGGCGCCCGGTCGGCACCGTGTTCCTCAAGGCCCTGCGTACCACCTACGACCGGCAGAACCGTTTCATGGAGCAGGTCGAAAGCCTGCTCGACCCGGTGCATTTCCGCCTGCACCTGCAATTTGGAGAATCGAAATGACCGCGCTCAACCGTGCCCTCGGTGCGTTTTATGGCCTGGCCCTCGGTGATGCGCTGGGCATGCCGACGCAATCGTTGAACCGCGAAACGATCAAGACCCGCTTCGGCCACATCACCGATCTGCAGGACGCCGGTCCTCTGCAACCGATTGCCGCCAACATGCCCAAAGGCTCGATCACCGACGACACCGAACAGGCGATTCTGGTCGGTCAGTTGCTGGTCGAAGGCAAGGGTCAGATCGAGCCGGCAGTCCTCGCCCAACGGCTCATCGAATGGGAAGCCGAGATGCAGGCCAAGGGTTCACAGGACCTGCTCGGCCCATCGACCAAACGCGCCATTGAAATGATCCTCGCCGGCCACTCGCCGGAGGAGGCCGGGCGTTACGGCACCACCAACGGCGCGGCGATGCGCATCACTCCGGTGGGCATTGCGGCAGACGTCGCTGATCCCGAGCGTTTCATCGCAGCCGTGGTGCAGGCCTGTCAGGTCACCCACAACACCACGCTGGGGATTTCCAGCGCGGCGGCGGTGGCGGCGGTGGTCTCGGCCGGGATCAACGGCATGGATCTGGGCGAGGCATTGAACCTTGGCCAGCAGATTGCGCAACAGGCCGAGGCACATGGTTACTGGGTGGCCGGCGGGCGCATCGCTTCGCGCATCAGTTGGGCGAGAACCATCAGCGTCGACAGCGACAAGGCGCTGCTGGCGGATCTGCTGTACGACGTGATCGGCACTTCGGTGGCCTCGCAGGAATCGGTCGTGGTGTCGTTCGCCCTGGCGCAGCAAGTGGCCGTTGGCGAGATGAGCGCATTCGATGCGTTGTGCATGGCCGCCAGTCTTGGCGGCGACACTGACACCATCGCGGCGATTCTTGGCGCCATGCTCGGGGCCTGCCTGGGCCTTGAGAGCTGGCCGGCGCCGATGATTGCCACGGTCAAAGCGGTCAATCATCTGGAGCTTGAACCGTTGGTGCAGGGGCTGTTGACCCTGCGTTGACTGAGCTGACGCCTTCGCGAGCAAGCCCGCTCCCACAGGGGATTTGAGCCGTTCACAAATCTCCTGTGGGAGCGGGCTTGCTCGCGAATGGCGCGCTGCGGATTACGGATTTTTCCCCCGCAATGGATCGCACAGACAGGCCGAGGATGGCCGGGATGTCTTGTCGTTTTGCGTCATTGCCACAACCACAATAAAGGCAAACAGGAGCACTGTTCATGAGTTCAACAAACGCCGGGCAAAGCGCCGGGCAACTGGAAACCCGCGGCATTGAGCCGGTGCCGGAAGCCGAGTGCAACGGTCATCCGCTGCAACTGTTCTGGGTCTGGTTCGCCGCCAACATTTCCATTCTCGGCCTGCCATTGGGCGCCACGCTGGTGGCGTTTCGCGGGCTGGCAATCTGGCAGGCGATCATCGTTGCCATCGTCGGCGCCGCCGGTTCGTTCGCCGTGGTCGGGATCATCTCGATTGCCGGCCGCCGTGGCCGCGCGCCGAGTCTGACCCTGTCGCGAGCGATCTTCGGCGTACGCGGCAATATCGGCCCGACGCTGGTCTCGCTGATGTCGCGTCTGGGCTGGGAAACGGTCAACACCACTACCGCGGCGTTCGTGCTGCTGTCGCTGTGTTCGATCCTGTTCGGCTCGCCGGTTGAAGCGAAAAGTGCGCCCGTGCTGACGCTGATCTTCATCGCCATTTTCGTCCTGCTGACTCTGTCGGTTTCCGGCCTCGGTCACGCCACCTTGCTGGTGATCCAGAAGTGGGCGACCTACGTGTTCGGCGCGCTGAACATTCTGGTCGGCGGCTTCCTCTGCGCGACCATCGACTGGAGCGCGGTGTTCAACGCCACGCCAGCGCCGCTGAGCGCGATGATCATCGGCATCGGCACCATGGCCGCCGGCACCGGGATCGGCTGTGCTAACGCCGGTGCGGACATGTCGCGCTATCAGCACCGCAGCGTCAAGGCTGTACGGCTGGTCGCCTCGGCGGCGTTCGGTGCGGGGATTCCGCTGGTGCTGCTGATCACCCTCGGCGGCCTGCTGTCGGTGGGCAACAACGATCTGGCATCGGCGACTGACCCGATCGTGGCCATCCGCGACATGCTGCCGACCTGGATGGCCGTGCCGTACCTGATCACCGCGTTCGGTGGCTTGCTGCTGTCGAACAACCTGTCGGTGTACTCCGCCGGTCTGACCACGCTGACCCTCGGTCTGAAGGTCAAACGCGTGTACGCGGTGGTGGTCGACATCGTGGCGATCTTCGCCGGCTCGATCTACTTCATGCTGATCGCCGACAGCTTCTACGGCCCGTTCATCACCTTCATTTCCCTGCTGGCGGTGCCGATCACCGCGTGGGTCGGGATCTTCGTGGTCGATCTGATTCACCGTCACTACTACAGCCCCAAAGACCTGCTCGACGTCAGCCCGAGCAGCGCCTATTGGTATCGCGGCGGCATCGAGTGGCGCGCGTTCGGCGCGTGGGCGATTGCCATCGTGCTCGGCTTCAGTTTCACCACCATCGGCACCACCGCCGAGAACGTCTGGTTCAAGGGCTTTTTGTCCGACTCGTGGCTGGGCCACAACGGTCTGGGCTGGATCGTGACCTTCGTGGTGGCCGGTGGCATTTACCTGGTTCTCGGCGGGGCGAAAGATCGTCGCGCCGCGCAAGTCGAGAATGCTCATGCCTAAGATGTTGCACACCGGCCAGGTCATCATCGACCTGGTCATGGCCGTGGACCAGTTGCCGCAAATCGGCGGCGATGTGCTGGCGCAGTCTGCCGCTTTCGAGGCTGGCGGCGGCTTCAACGTGATGGCCGCAGCCGTGCGCAACGGTTTGCCGGTGGTCTATCTCGGTCGCCACGGCACCGGGCGTTTTGGTGATCTGGCGCGTCAGGCGATGAAGGATGAAGGCATTCACATCGGCATCCAGATGCCTGCGCAACGCGATACCGGGATATGCGTGGCGCTGACCGATGCATCGGCCGAGCGCAGTTTCATTTCCTACATCGGCGCTGAAGGTGAGGTGACGCAGGACGACCTGAACAGTGTGGCCGCCGAGGCGGGCGATTATGTGTACGTCAGCGGCTACAGCTTGCTGCATACCGGCAAGGCCCAGGCCCTGCTGGACTGGACGCTGGCGCTGCCGGAGGTGATCAACGTGGTGTTCGATCCGGGGCCATTGGTCGAGTCGCCGGACTCGGCGTTGATGCAGGCGCTGCTGCCGCGCATCGACGTGTGGACCAGCAACAGCGTCGAGGCGTTGCGCTTTACCGGGGCTGCGGACATTGGCGCGGCACTGGATCGACTCGCCGAACACTTACCGCCAGATGTGCTGTTGGTGGTACGCGACGGGCCGCAGGGTTGCTGGATTCAGCAGGCCGGTGAACGTCGGCATGTGCCGGGGTTCGCCGTGAAAGCGGTCGACAGCAACGGGGCGGGTGATGCCCATGCCGGGGTGTTCGTCGCCGGGTTGGCGCAGGGTGTGTCCGCCCATGAGGCGGCGCGGCGGGCGAATGCGGCGGCGGCTTTGGCAGTGACACGATGGGGGCCGGCGACTTCGCCGGGAGTTGCTGAGGTGGATGCGTTTATCCACGAGTCCTGCGGCGACTGATCAACCGCCTTCGCGAGCAAGCCCGCTCCCACAGGGAGATTTGCGTCGTTCACAGTTCCCTTTGTGGGAGCGGGCTTGCTCGCGAAGGGGCCATACGGCTCAGCACAAAATATGGATCAGCCGGCCTTGCGCAACGCCGCAATCAACTCATCCTTGCGCATCGAAGAGCGCCCGGCGATGTTCTTCGCCCGCGCCTCCTTGCGCAGACTGTCTACGGTCTGAGTATCCCGGGAGGCCTTGCTGTCACGCGCATGTCCCTCGCGACTGGCCACTGCGCGTCGTGACGACTCCTTGCGGTCTTCGGACTTGGCACTCGCCGGTTTCTTGCGTCCGGAACCGCCAGCCTTTTCGCCGCCGCCCGACTGTTTGTTGACCGTCGCCCAGGCCCGCGCTTCGGCTGCATCCTTCGACAAGCCTTTTTTCTCATAGCTGTCTTCGATGTGTTCGGCCTTGCGCTTCTGTTCGGCGGTGTATTTGTCTTTGCTTCCACGAGGCATGGGATTTCTCCTCTTGTGTGCAGATTCGACCGCTCGCCGCACCGGCAGCGAGCGGCCTGAGGACTACTGCAAATCCAGCTTGCGCGCCGCTTCAACGCCAGCCGCACTGAGCTTGATCGGCAGATTCAACGAGTGTTCGCCGGCCTCGTTGCAGGTCACATGACCATGGTGAATCAAACCGCGATCCTGCAGGGAGGCGAGGGCGCTGGCCACCACTTTCTCGCCGCGATAATTATCCAGCACCTCTTTGCCCAGTCCGCTCGGATGGGCGTGCAGCAGGCGGGTGAGGACTTCTTTTTCCAGGTTTTTATCGACGTTCATGGTTACCTCTTCATGGATGTGAATAGGACGCTCGCGTCGGCGAACTACTGGCTGCCGCCCTCGGAGCCCGAGCCACCGGTGGTGGTTTTCGAGCCGATGCCGGGGCCGGCGTTATCGGGTGTGGCGGGGGAGTCAGGGGTGTTCATGCCACCCTGGCGGCCGGGGTCACTGCCTTGGGTGCGGGGGTCGGTGCCAGTGGCAGGTGGCTGGTTGATCAATGGAACCCCGGAGCCATCGGTGTTCATGCCTGGGGCACTGTTGATGGCAGGGGCGCGCGGTGATGGAACCGGATCGGTGGGGCCTGTGCCCGCTGCGGTGGTGGACGCGGCGAACACCGCTGGGCAGAGCAGGGCGCTGAATACGAGGGCAGTCAACCTTGACGGGATCATAGGGCTTCTCCAGTGATTGAATTCCTTACCTGTGTTTGGTCTGCCCTTGAATCGGATTGGTGCCTGATGAACGACGAACGGTCGAGACACAGGATTATCAGTCGAGGCCGATTTCTTCCTTGAACTGCTCCATGAAACCCTTCAGGCGCTGATGGCGGATCTGCGCCAGACGCTGACCGGCGCCAGTCTGGAAACCATCGGCGAGGTGCAGCAGCTTGGTCTGAAAGTGGTCGAGGCAGAAGCGGGTGTCGTCGTAGTCGCGCTCCTTGGCTTCAGGGTCGAGCGGGTCGTACAACGCACTGCCCATGCGCCCGGCGACGTAGAAGGTGCGGGCAACGCCGAGCATGCCCAGCGAGTCGAGACGGTCGGCGTCCTGGACCAGTTTCGCTTCGAGGGTCAGCGGGGTGATGTTGGCGGAGAAACTGTGGGCTTCGATGGCGTGGGTGACGCCGCTGATTTTGCTTTCGGGCCAATCCAGATCGGCCAACACGTTGGCGGCTTTTTCTGCGGCGAGACGCGAAGCCTGCGAGCGCAGCGGCGAGTTTTTTTCCACGGACACGCAATCGTGCAGCAGCACGGCAGCGAGCAACACTTCCAGGTCGCCACCTTCCTCGGCCTGCAAGGTGCGCGCGTTGTGCCAGACCCGTTGCAGGTGGGCGAGGTCGTGGGCACCGTCGTCGCCGGGTTCGAGGGCGTGGGGCAGCAGTGCTGCTGCAAGCGACTCCACGGGCATAAAAATCTCAGTGTTCATGAGCATCCTTTCAGACTGGCGAAGTTCCTGTGGGAGCGGGCTTGCTTGCGAAGGCGTCAATCCAGTCACCATCATTGTTGTCTGTCAGACCGCTTTCGCGAGCAAGCCCGCTCCCACATTGCAATATCGGCGCAGGATATTCTCTGCGCTGCCATGTGACGAGCGCCGCATCCGGCCTTAGTATGGCGCTTTCCCTTTTCCGACAAGGCCCGTTCATGACGATCGAAATCCGCCCGGCGACCCCCAGCGATGCGCCGCAAATCCTCGCCTTCATCACCGAACTGGCAGATTTCGAAAAGGCCCGCCATGAAGTCATTGCGAGTGTCACCGACATCGAGCGCAGCCTGTTCAGCGAAGGCGCGACCGCCCACGGCCTGATCTGCCTGCGTGACGGTGTGCCTATCGGTTTTGCAGTGTTCTTCTTCAGCTATTCGACGTGGCTCGGCAGCAACTGCCTGTACCTCGAAGACCTCTACATCACCCCCGAACAACGCGGCGGCGGTGCCGGCAAAACCCTGTTGCGGCATCTGGCGAAAATCGCCTGCGACAACGACTGCGGGCGCTTCGAATGGAGCGTGCTGGACTGGAACACCCCGGCCATCGAATTCTACAAATCCCTCGGCGCGCAACCGCAAGAAGAGTGGGTGCGCTATCGCATGGATGGCAAGGTGTTGCGCGAATTTGCCGAAGGCTGAGGAGATGATGGCAATCCGATGCTGAAGTGATTGCCGCCACCGGGATGGCGGTGTTGTTGCCGATCATTGAGATCAACCAGTTGGTGCAGTAGCTGATTCCGAGGTCGTCTGGTCTGGCCTCTTCGCGAGCAAGCCCGCTCCCACAGGGGACAGAGTTGTTAATGCAATATATGTCACACCGCAAGAACCTGTGGGAGCGGGCTTGCTCGCGAAGGCGCCCGTCAGAACAACAAATAATTCAGACTTTTTTACCAGGACTTCAGCATCACCCGACCCTCAAAAGCACCATCCTCGGGTTCTCCTTTCTGTCATCTGCAACCACCCCGCAACGGCTGCAGCCGTGACATCCGTTCGGTCGCGCCCTCCGCCAACTGCCTATGACGTAACAGCAGGTTTTTGCAGGCCTGTGGCATCTTTGGCAACCAAAGTGTGGCAAGCAATAACCTCGATATCAACAACCCCAGCGTTTGCAACGGCATTGGCCGTCCTCTGAACTAAAAATCTTGAAACTCAATGGCGGGCTCTTTATGGGACCGCCATTTCAAAAAGGATCTCGTAGTGACTGCGCACTGCCCGCCACCAGACACAACGCCACCGTGTGTGCCAACGGCTTGAGCAGCCAAAGCGACGGCTCGACGGTTTCACGCTTGGAGGACAGAACGTGGGTACGACGACGGGATGGGCGAGCGAGCATCAAAAAGAGCCCGCGCCTAAGGCTGAATATTGGGTGAATGTGAGAGCCGATGCCAAGGACTGGAATTTTTCCGACCTGGTGGCTGATTTCGGAGAACAGTGGGATATGAAGAGCGGTCCGAACATGAATGGCAGGGTTGACGTTAACCACGCTGATGCATGGGCCATTTATATTGCCGATCTTGGCGCCGGGCTGTCAGCCAGAGATGTTCTGATGGAATCGGTGGTGTTGCATTTTAAAGGAAGGAAATGTGCGTAAGTTAATTCTGATTTTGATGTTTTCGATGTGTGCTTCATGTGCGATCAGCCACGGAAAACCTATTGCAAAAATCGAGTATTTGGGGGTGGAGCGCTACTTGGATCGAAACATTTACCAAGTCAGTTTTTCGTCCGACGTCGATGTAGACAAACTCTTCAAGTCCAAGATAAGTCAGTCGCTGCTTTGTGCTTTGGGGGAGAGTAGAGATTTTTCGCAGTCGCGCAATCTGAATGAATATGGTGAAGGATGGATTGAGCCTCTGAAGCCTGCAGACGGATCCACTTTCAAAGCGGATCTCATGTTTTATCGTGTGAAAGACTCAACGAGTGAAACGCTGATGAGCAGCAAGGACTTAAGCACTGTATTAGCGGGGCGAAAAACAATCGCATGCAAAGTCAGAATCAACTCCTACTCCTACAAAATCTACTATTCAGAAACGATGAATATTCCTGTTGCTGAGCTGCTAAAGGAAATTGACAAGTACTGAGATCGGGCTTCTTGCCTGATCACAGGAAGCCTTGTTCTGATGCTCATTTCTCTGCGGATTCCCAATGACCGCTGAGCAACCCATCAAGTGTCTTTCGCACGGAAATCTTGAAAGCCCCGGCCTTCTCTTCATCGAAGGCCGCTTTCCAGTAGGTGTAGCCCTGACTGAAATCCGGAATCTGCGCCGTCTCTCCCACGCGACGAGTCAGGCTGCGCTGCAAAGCCTCGGCCTGGAAAGGCAGGTGGGGCATTGCGGTGAACTCGCCTCCGGTGACCGGGTTGATCATCCGGATGCCATCAACGCGGATATGCACGACGGTGCCGTAGTGCGGATAGCTTTCGATTTTGAGGATGGTCAAGGTCGAGGCTTCTTCACCCGGCCGGGTGTTGTAAGCCCAGATATCACCCTCCTTGATAGCGGGCAAGGCGCTGGCAATCGCCGCGAAGCAGAGTGCGCTGCAGAGCAGTAACGCCTTTAAAGCGGTTTTCATTTTTTCTTCCTTGAACCTGTCGGGAGCGGTCGTCGCGTGAATGGGTTCGGCATTTTAGAGATTTGGCGAAGAAACGGCTGTTACACTTGTAAATCCCATAATATGGGAATGATATTTATATATTGAGATTTTCCTGCGCCAAGGTTTATAGTCCGTCGCACTCACTGCCAAAAACAAAACAGGTGAAGCGATGCAGGCGCAATTGATCGCGCTCGACTGGGGGACGACCTCATTACGTGCTTACAAACTCGCGGCGGGAGGGGTGGTGCTGGAGCAGCGTGCGCTGTCGTCCGGGATCATGCAGTTACCGAAGACGCCGCGAGTCATCCACGGTGGTGAATGCGCCGACGGCTTTGAACTGGCCTTCGAAGAGGCGTGTGGCGACTGGCTCGAGGCGCAGCCGGATCTGCCAGTGATCGCCTGCGGCATGGTCGGCAGCGCCCAGGGCTGGCGCGAAGCGGCCTACTGCGAGACGCCGGCGAACGTCGCCAATCTCGGAAATTCCTTACAAACACTGGTCAGTCTGCGCGGCACGCGGGTACATATCGTGCCGGGGGTGATCCAGCGTTCGCGTCTGCCCAACGTGATGCGCGGCGAAGAAACTCAGGTCCTCGGCGTACTGCAGAACCTGCCGGCCGAGGCGGGCGGCGATCTGTTGATCGGTCTGCCGGGTAGCCACTCCAAGTGGGTGGAGGTGGTCGAGGGCCGCATCACTCATTTCGACACCTTCATGACCGGCGAAGTGTTCGCTGTGCTCAGTGAGCACAGCATTCTCGGGCGTACCCAGCAACAGGGTGCGGCGTTCGACGGGTTGGCGTTCGACCGTGGCGTGCAAGTGGCGCTGTCGGCGGACGGCGAACTGGGCGTGCTCTCCACATTATTCAGTGCCCGCACCCTGGGCCTGACCGGCGAACTGACGCCGACGGCGCAAGCGGATTACCTCTCTGGCCTGATGATTGGCCATGAACTGGTGGCGCTTGCCGCAGTCCAGCGGCGCCGACGCAATAGTGCGCATCTGCCGTCGATCATCCTCATCGGCAACGCGCAACTCTGCGCCCGTTATGGCCGTGCCCTCGATGCCTGCGGTTTCGCGCGCGTCACGCTGGCCGAGCAGGCCACCGAGCGTGGCCTGTGGCAACTGGCGCTGGCCGCCGGGCTGCTCGATTCTTTATCCCGTTAACCCTGACTGGAGGCCTGACATGCTCAAGCAAGCATTGGCACAAAACGGTCTGATCGCAATCCTGCGTGGCCTGCATCCGCAGGAAGCCGCTGCTGTCGGAGAAGTCCTGTATGCCGCCGGATTTCGCGTCATCGAAGTACCGCTCAATTCACCGTCGCCGTACGAAAGTATCCGCATCCTGCGTCAGACCTTGCCCGCCGATTGCCTGATCGGTGCCGGCACGGTGTTGACCCCGGAGCAGGTCGAGTTGGTGAAAGAGGCCGGCGGCCAGGTGATCGTGATGCCACACAGCGACGCCAAGGTACTGCGCGCAGCGAAAGCGGCGGGGCTGTACCTGTCGCCGGGTGTTGCGACACCGACCGAAGCGTTTGCGGCGCTGGAGGAGGGCGCGGACATTCTCAAGCTGTTCCCGGCCGAGCAGATGGGCCCGGCAGTGGTCAAGGCATGGCTCGCGGTGTTGCCTTCCGGGACGGTGCTGGCGCCGGTCGGCGGGATCACCCCGGACAACATGCAAGCGTTCATCGACGCTGGTGTGAAAGGTTTCGGCCTCGGTTCCGGCCTGTTCAAACCGGGCATGACGGTTGAGCAAGTGGCGGCCAATGCCAAGGCCTACGTGGCTGCCTGGAAGGCCCTTCGCTGAGATTTATCCGGCGCTGCGTGCGCTGCATCTAACAAGAGAGACAAACAGATGAAAATCACCAAACTCACCACCTTCATCGTCCCGCCGCGCTGGTGCTTCCTCAAGGTCGAAACCGATGAGGGCGTGACCGGTTGGGGCGAACCCGTGGTCGAAGGCCGCGCCCACACTGTCGCCGCTGCCGTTGAGGAATTGTCCGACTACCTGATCGGCAAAGACCCACGCAACATCGAGGACATCTGGACTGTGTTGTACCGCGGTGGCTTCTACCGTGGTGGCGCGATCCACATGAGTGCACTGGCCGGTATCGATCAGGCGCTGTGGGACATCAAGGGCAAAGCCCTCGGCGTGTCGGTCAGCGATCTGCTCGGCGGTCAGGTGCGCGACAAGATTCGTGTGTATTCGTGGATCGGTGGCGACCGTCCGGCCGACACCGCACGCGCTGCGAAAGAGGCGGTGAGCCGGGGTTTTACTGCGGTGAAAATGAATGGCACTGAAGAGCTGCAGTTCCTCGACTCCTTCGAGAAAGTCGATCTGGCCCTGGCCAACGTTGCCGCCGTGCGCGATGCCGTCGGGCCGAACGTCGGTATCGGCGTCGACTTCCACGGTCGGGTACACAAGCCGATGGCCAAGGTGCTGATGAAGGAGCTCGACCCGTACAAACTGATGTTCATCGAAGAGCCGGTGCTCAGTGAAAACTACGAAGCGCTGAAAGAGCTGGCACCGTTGACCAGCACGCCGATCGCCCTTGGCGAGCGGCTGTTCTCGCGCTGGGATTTCAAGCGGGTGCTGAGCGAAGGCTATGTCGACATCATCCAGCCCGATGCCTCGCATGCCGGCGGTATCACCGAAACCCGCAAGATCGCCAACATGGCCGAAGCCTACGACGTGGCGCTGGCGCTGCATTGTCCGCTGGGGCCGATTGCGCTGGCGGCGTGCCTGCAACTGGACGCGGCTTGTTACAACGCGTTTATCCAGGAGCAGAGTCTGGGTATCCATTACAACGAGAGCAACGATCTGCTCGACTACGTGAAGGATCCGCGAGTGTTCGACTACGACCAGGGCTTCGTGAAGATTCCGAACGGGCCAGGGCTGGGCATCGAGATCAACGAGGAATACGTGATCGAACGCGCGGCGGTCGGCCACCGCTGGCGCAACCCGATCTGGCGCCATGCCGATGGCAGTTTTGCCGAGTGGTGAGTCTCTTCTGACCCACCACAAATCCTTGTGGGAGGGGGCTTGCTCCCGAATGCGGCATGTCTGCTAAAGAGATGTCGACTGACACTCCGCATTCGGGAGCAAGCCCCCTCCCACAATTGATCTCCATGGATGGGAGATGGCGTCAATGACCTCAAATAATCATAAGAAGAGGCACCCCCCATGCCAACGCAAACCCTCACCGGGCAGGCGTCTTTAGTCACGCCTAGCCGCAAGCGTTTTTTCATCATGGTGCTGCTGTTCATCACCGTGGTCATCAACTACCTCGACCGCAGCAACCTGTCGATTGCCGCGCCCGCGCTGACCAGTGAACTGGGCATCGACCCGGTTCACGTCGGGCTGATTTTCTCCGCATTCGGCTGGACCTACGCCGCGATGCAGATCCCCGGCGGCTGGCTGGTGGATCGGGTGCCGCCGCGCATCCTCTATAGCGTCGCGCTACTGCTGTGGTCGCTGGCCACGGTGCTGCTCGGCTTCGCCGCGAGTTTTATTGCGCTGTTCGTGCTGCGCATGGCGGTCGGCGCGCTGGAAGCGCCGGCCTATCCGATCAACAGCCGCGTGGTGACCACCTGGTTTCCCGAGCGCGAGCGGGCCACGGCGATTGGTTTCTACACCTCCGGGCAGTTTGTCGGCCTGGCCTTTCTGACCCCGGTGCTGGCCTGGCTGCAACATGAATTTGGTTGGCACATGGTGTTTGTCGCGACCGGTGCGGCGGGCATCATCTGGGCGGCAATCTGGTACGCGGTGTATCGCGAACCGCGGGATTTCAAGGGCGCCAACGACGCGGAGATCGACCTGATCCGCGAGGGTGGCGGACTGGTGGATATTCAAGCGCAGACGGCCAAAGCCTCGTTCAGTTGGACCGACCTCGGCATTGTCCTGAGCAAACGCAAGTTGTGGGGCATCTACCTCGGCCAGTTCTGCCTGAACTCGACGCTGTGGTTCTTCCTGACGTGGTTCCCGACCTACCTGGTGAAATATCGCGGCATGGACTTCATCAAGTCCGGCCTTTTGGCATCGCTGCCGTTTCTCGCGGCCTTTGTCGGCGTGCTGTGCTCGGGGTTCTTTTCCGACCTGTTGATCCGCCGTGGCTGCAGCGTGGGCTTCGCGCGCAAGTTGCCGATCATTGGCGGGCTGCTGATTTCAACCTCGATCATCGGCGCCAATTTCGTTGAATCGACACCGCTGGTGATTGCCTTCCTGGCGTTGGCCTTTTTCGGCAACGGTCTGGCCTCGATCACCTGGTCGCTGGTCTCGACCCTCGCTCCGGCGCGGTTGCTGGGGCTGACCGGCGGGGTGTTCAACTTCATCGGCAACCTGTCGGCGATTGCCACGCCGATTGTCATCGGTTTCCTCGCCAGTGGTGATTCGTTCGCCCCGGCGATCACCTACATCGCGGTGCTGGCGCTGATCGGTGCATTGTCCTACGTGCTGCTGGTGGGCAAGGTCGAACGTATCGAGTTGTAGTCGTCTGCGTCGGGCGACCATAATGCCGCCCGTTCCCTCGCTCAACGGTAAAGGCTGGATATGCAGGAAGACGCCCCGGAAAAAACCAAGGACGCCACACCCACCGGCACCCAGACGCTACTTCGCGGACTGGGTGTGGTGCAGGCGGTGGCCAGTGGCGCCCGCGATCTGAAAGAGATCGCCCGGCTGATCGGCACCACGCGCAGCACCACCCATCGCCTGGCCAGTTGCCTGGTCGATGAGCGCTACCTGCGCGTGGTGCCGCAAATCGGCTATTTGCTGGGGCCTAAGCTGATCGAACTGGGGTTTCAGGCGCGCGAGGAGTTGCCGCTGGTGAGTCTGGCCGGGCCATATCTGGACGAGTTATCGGCGCTGACCGGCGACACCGTGCATCTGGGCATTCGTGAGGGCGACGAAGTCTTGTATCTGCTGAAGAATCCGGGGCGTAACGGCCCGGAAATGCGCTCGCGGGTCGGCCACCGGATGCCGTTGGCGCGCACCGGGATCGGCAAGGCGTTGATGCTCGATGATGCGCCGCAGGATTGGCAGCGCCTGTACGACATCAGCCTGCCGGCGGGTGGGAAAAGTCAGTTCTGGCCGCAGCATCCGCAGCAGTCGTGGGAACAGCTTGAGCAGCGTATGACCGAGTACGTGGCCGGTGGCTACGCGTTCGATCTGGAGGACAACGAACCGTCGATCCGCTGCGTGGCGGCGCCGATTCGTGATGCGAGCAAGCGCATAGTGGCGGCGATCAGTATCGCCAGCACCGTACCGTACATGCCGCTGGAAAAAATGGCCGAGCTGATTCCCCTGATCAAAGGGGTCACAGCCCGGCTCTCGGCAGAACTCGGTCTGAAGGTTTAAAGCTTCAACGTCGCCATGTCGATCACGAAGCGGTACTTCACATCACCGGCGATCATCCGCGCGTAAGCCTCGTTGATCTGGCGGATGTCGAGCATTTCGATGTCGCAGGTGATGTTGTGCTCGGCGCAGAAATCCAGCACTTCCTGGGTCTCGGCGATGCCGCCGATCAGCGAACCGGCCAGCACGCGGCGGCCCAGCACCAGGTTGGCAGCATGCACCGGCGGGTCGATCGGTTCGATCAGGCCGACCAGGATATGCACGCCATCAAAGCGCAGGGTTTGCAGGTACGGGTTGAGATCATGCTGCACCGGAATGGTGTCCAGCAGGAAATCGAAACGGCCTGCGGCGGCGGCCATCTGCTCGGCATCGGTGGAGACGATCACGTGATCGGCGCCCTGACGACGACCTTCTTCGGCCTTGCTCGCCGAACGGGTGAACAGCGTGACTTCCGCGCCCATCGCCTTGGCGAATTTGATGCCCATGTGGCCGAGGCCGCCCATGCCGAGAATCCCGACCTTGTCGCCGGCCTTGACCCCATAGTGCTTGAGCGGCGAGTAGGTGGTGATGCCGGCACAGAGGATCGGCGCGGCGCTGGCCAGGTCGAGCTTCTCCGGGATGCGCACCACAAAATGTTCGCTGACCACGATGCTGTCCGAATAGCCGCCCATGGTGTTACTGCCATCGACCCGGTCCGGGGTGGCGTAGGTCATGGTCGGGCCTTCGAGGCAGTATTGCTCGAGGTTCTGCTGGCAGGCAGCGCAGGTGCGGCACGAGTCGACCATGCAGCCGACACCGACCAGATCGCCGACTTTATGTTGAGTGACGTTCGCACCAACGGCGGTGACTTTGCCGACGATCTCATGGCCGGGCATCAACGGATAAACCGCGATGCCCCATTCGTTGCGGGCCTGGTGGATGTCGGAGTGGCAGACGCCGCAGTAGAGGATCTCGATCGCCACGTCGTCAGCGCGAGGGCTGCGGCGTTCGAATTTCATCGGGGCGAGGGGAGTGGAGGCCGATTGGGCGGCATAACCGATAGCGGTGTACATGAGAAACCTCGCAGAAGCAGTGACAGGTGAGGTGGCGCATTTTGGGCGCCGTCTGCCGCTGCGGCCATGACGATTCCTCCGGGTCTCATGCCTAATCCTCCGGCATGCAGGTCTGGGCAAGCGCATTGGCAAAAGGATCTGCGATGATGCTTGCATGCCTTTTTCCGTGACTTTTTTGAAGACCCCTCCGATGCAGTTGACCCGTCACCTTGATGCCAATGCCACACTGGTTTCGCTGATCGAACCGCTGGCGCTCTGCGATGGTTACAGCCAGACCGGGTTGCCCGGCGTGCAGGTGTTGCGCGCCAGTTGCGACGTGGCGCGTGGCCCGCACATTTATGAGCCGAGCCTGATGATCATCGCTCAGGGCAGCAAACTGGCGTTCCTCGGCCCGCGCACCATGGAGTACGGCGCCGGGCACTACCTGATTCAGGCGCTGCCGGTGCCGTTCGAGTGCGAAACCTTTGCCTTGCCGGATGCGCCGTTGCTGGGGGTGTCGGTAGCGATCGATCGGGTGCTGCTCGGTGAATTAGTGCTGGCCATGGGACTGGCGCCGGGGCGGCATATCCCGGCGCAAACGCCGGAGTCGATGACCTCGGTGGTGCTCGACGATGACATGCGCGGCTGTGTCGAACGCTTGTTACGCTGCCTGCACGATCCGCTGGAGCGGCAGATTCTCGGGCCGGCGCGGGTGCGTGAATTGCTGTTCACCGCGCTGCGCGGGCCACAGGCCGATGTGTTGCGCGCGCTGGTCGAACAGCAGGGGCAGTTCGCCCGGGTGGCGGCGTCGATCAGTCATCTGCATGCGCATTACACCGAGCCGCTGAATGTCGAGACTCTGGCCAGTTGCGCGAACATGAGCGTGTCGTCCTTCCACGAGCACTTCAAGCGCAGCACGCTGTTGTCGCCGGTGCAGTATCTGAAGCGCTTGCGCCTGCTCAAGGCGCAGACCTTGCTGGTCGCCGAAGGGCTGGGCGTGGCGCAGGTGGCGCATCGGGTGGGGTATCAGAGTACGTCGCAGTTCAGTCGTGAGTACAAGCGCTACTTCGAGCGTAGCCCTGGCGACGAACGCGTTGCCTGAGTCTGCGCAAATCCTTTGTAGGAGTGAGCCTGCTCGCGATAGCGGTGTGTCAGTCAACGATGATGCTGACTGATACACCGCTATCGCGAGCAGGCTCACTCCTACAGTGATTTTGTGGTGCAACAAGGAATCCTGGGCAACAAAAAGGCCCCCGTTTCGGGAGCCTCGTTGTTCAGCGATACGGCTTACATGTTCGGGTAAGTCGGGCCGCCAGCGCCTTCCGGCGTGACCCAGGTGATGTTCTGCGAAGGGTCCTTGATGTCACAGGTCTTGCAGTGCACGCAGTTCTGGGCGTTGATCTGGAAGCGTTTTTCGCCGTCTTCCTTGGTGATCACTTCGTAGACGCCGGCCGGGCAGTAGCGCTGCGCCGGTTCGTCGTACAGTGGCAGGTTCTTGCTGATCGGGATGCTCGGGTCGGTGAGCTTCAGGTGGCACGGCTGTTCTTCTTCATGGTTGGTACCGGAGATGAACACCGAGCTCAGTTTGTCGAAGCTGAGTTTGCCGTCCGGCTTCGGATAGTCGATCTTCTTGCAGTCGGCCGCCAGTTTCAGGCAAGCGTAGTCCGGCTTGGTGTCGTGCAGGGTGAACGGCAGTTTGCCGCCGAAGATGTTCTGGTCCAGCCAGTTGAAACCACCGCCGACGATCGCGCCGAACTTGTGGATCGCCGGGCCGAAGTTACGGCTGGCGAACAGTTCGTCGTAGAGCCAGCTCTTCTTGAACGCGTCGACGTAGGAGGTCAGCTCTTCGGTGCCATCCTTCTCGGCGAACAGTGCATCGGCCACCGATTCCGCGGCGAGCATGCCGGACTTCATCGCAGTGTGGCTGCCTTTGATCTTGGCGAAGTTCAGGGTGCCGAGGTCGCAACCGATCAGCGCGCCGCCCTTGAAGACCATTTTCGGCAGCGAGTTCAGGCCACCTTTGCAGATCGCACGGGCGCCGTAGCTGACGCGCTTGCCGCCTTCCAGGTACTGGGCCAGCACCGGGTGATGCTTGAGGCGCTGGAACTCGTCGAACGGCGACAGGTAAGTGTTGCTGTAAGACAGGTCAACGATCAGACCGACCACTACCTGGTTGTTTTCCAAGTGATAGAGGAACGAGCCGCCGGTGTTTTCGGTGCCCATGATGTCCAGCGGCCAACCGGCGGTGTGCACCACCAGGCCTGGCTGGTGTTTGGCCGGGTCGATTTCCCAGATTTCCTTCAGGCCGATGCCATAGTGCTGGGCGTCGGCATCGCTGTCGAGGTTGTAACGCTTGATCAGTTGCTTGCCGATGTGGCCACGGCAGCCCTCGGCGAACAGCGTGTACTTGCCACGCAGTTCCATGCCCGGGGTGTACAGGCCTTCTTTCGGGTTGCCTTCGCGGTCGACGCCCAGATCACCGGTGATGATCCCGCGCACGATGCCGTTTTCGTCGATCAGCGCTTCCTGAGCGGCGAAGCCCGGGTAGATTTCCACGCCGAGGTTCTCGGCCTGCTGGGCCAGCCAGCGGCACAGGTTGCCGAGGGAAATAATATAGTTGCCTTCGTTGTGCATGGTCTTGGGCACAAAGAAGTCGGGAATTTTTTGCGCACTGTCGGCGTTTTTCAGCACGAAAATGTCATCGCGGGTGACCGGGGTGTTCAGCGGGGCGCCGAGTTCTTTCCAGTCCGGGAACAGTTCGTTCAGAGCGCGTGGTTCGAACACGGCACCGGAAAGGATGTGCGCGCCGACTTCGGAGCCTTTTTCGACCACGCAGACGCTGATTTCCTTACCGGCTTCGGCGGCCTTCTGCTTCAGACGGCAGGCGGCGGACAGGCCAGCGGGGCCGGCACCGACGATGACCACGTCGAATTCCATGTATTCGCGTTCCACAGGCTATCTCCTACTCAAGGCTCAACAGTTTTTTTTCTAATTTGGAGGTTCGGTGTCGCATCCGTTATTGCCTTTACGTTAACGTCAAGGGTAATAATGGGCAAACCACCTTTCTCTCTAGGCGGCGCATTATATCTACACCACTCCGAGCGTCCAATACAAACGTTTGTTTGAATCGGCTCCAGCCCAGAGAAATCAAAGAAGCGCGGCTTATGAACGGCCATTTTGCCGTATTGACCGGAATAGGCGTTCCGGTCAAGATACGGGCGGTTTTGCGCTCGCCGTAGGCAGGCTGGCGGTTTCAAGAGCACCTCTAAAGACAGGGCACAGGCAGTACAAGGTGATGCGCAGCGCAAGTCCGGCGCGCAGTTTACACACCGTGCGATTCAATGACCCGTTGGTCACCACTGACGAACGGTCATCGCCCCCAGCCGGCGTTTTTAGAGGTGCCCTTGTGCCCGATGAGCATCAACCGCCAGGTTCGCCTAGGCGACTTTCTTTTCACCGGAGAGTAACGAGGAATCCATGAAGGTTCTTGTAGCTGTCAAACGCGTTGTGGATTACAACGTCAAGGTCCGCGTCAAGGCGGACAATTCCGGCGTAGACCTCGCCAACGTCAAGATGTCGATGAACCCTTTCTGCGAAATCGCAGTGGAAGAAGCCGTACGCCTGAAAGAGAAAGGTGTTGCGACTGAAATCGTCGTCGTCTCCATCGGCCCGTCCACCGCTCAGGAACAGCTGCGTACCGCACTGGCTCTGGGTGCCGACCGCGCCATCCTCGTCGAATCCGCTGAAGACCTGACTTCGCTGGCCGTGGCCAAGCTGCTCAAGGCTGTGGTCGACAAGGAACAGCCTCAACTGGTGATCCTGGGCAAACAGGCGATCGACAGCGACAACAACCAGACCGGCCAGATGCTCGCTGCACTGAGCGGCTACGGTCAGGGCACTTTCGCCTCGAAAGTCGAAGTCTCCGGCGACAGCGTTGCCGTGACCCGTGAAATCGACGGCGGCGCGCAGACCGTTTCCCTGAAACTGCCAGCGATCGTCACCACCGACCTGCGTTTGAACGAGCCGCGCTACGCGTCCCTGCCAAACATCATGAAAGCCAAGAAGAAGCCTCTCGAAGTGCTGACTCCGGACGCTTTGGGCGTTTCCACCGCCTCCACCAACAAGACCCTGAAAGTCGAAGCGCCGGCGGCACGCAGCGCGGGTATCAAGGTCAAGTCGGTGGCTGAACTGGTCGAGAAACTGAAAAACGAAGCGAAGGTAATCTAAAAATGACTATCTTGGTAATCGCTGAACACGACAACAAAGTGCTGGCCCCGGCCACACTGAACACCGTGGCCGCTGCTGCCAAAATCGGCGGCGACATTCACGTGCTGGTTGCCGGCCAGGGCGCTGGCGCTGTAGCTGAAGCCGCTGCGAAAATCGCTGGCGTGAGCAAAGTCCTGAACGCTGACAATGCCGCTTACGCGCATCAGTTGCCGGAAAACGTTGCTCCGCTGGTTGCAGAGCTGGGCGCTGGTTACAGCCACATCCTGGCTGCCGCCACGTCCAACGGCAAAAACATCCTGCCGCGCGTTGCCGCTGCGCTGGACGTTGACCAGATCTCCGAGATCATCTCGGTAGAAAGCGCCGACACCTTCAAGCGTCCGATCTACGCCGGTAACGCCATCGCTACCGTGCAATCGACCGCCGCGATCAAAGTGATCACCGTGCGTGCCACCGGTTTCGACCCGGTTGCCGCTGAAGGTGGTTCGGCAGTTGTTGAAGCCGTAGCGGCTGCGCACGACGCCGGCACTTCCAGCTTCGTCAGCGAAGAACTGGCCAAGTCCGATCGTCCTGAGCTGACCGCTGCCAAGATCGTCGTTTCCGGCGGCCGCGGCATGCAGAACGGTGACAACTTCAAACACCTGTACGCCCTGGCCGACAAGCTGGGCGCTGCCGTGGGTGCTTCGCGCGCCGCGGTCGACGCAGGTTTCGTCCCGAACGACATGCAGGTTGGTCAGACCGGCAAGATCGTTGCGCCACAGCTGTACATCGCCGTCGGTATCTCCGGCGCGATCCAGCACCTGGCCGGCATGAAAGACTCCAAAGTGATCGTTGCGATCAACAAGGACGAAGAAGCGCCGATCTTCCAGGTGGCCGATTACGGTCTGGTGGCGGATCTGTTCGAAGCGGTACCTGAGCTGGAGAAGCTGGTCTAATCCGGCAGCTTCACTTATAAAGAGCCCGGCCTTATGGTCGGGCTTTTTTTTGTCTCGAATTTGCGTGGGAGTGTTTTGCCATGGATCTGCGTCGCTGGCTGTTATTGGGATTGATCCTGTTGCCGGGGATGGCTGCGGCCGCCGGCAAATGCGAGCGCCTTGTCGTCACTGGCAGCCCGGATGCGCCGCCGTACCTGTGGCAGGATCCACAGAATCCCAAGCACTTGATCGGCGCCAGTGCCGACCTGTTGCAGCAAGTGGCCAAGGATCTGGGGATCAAGGTCGAGTTGCTCTACGCCGGCAAACGCGCGCAGGCCCTTGATGAAGTACGCAGCGGGCGCATGGACATGCTGGCCGACACGCCTCTGATGTTCAACGAGCTGGAAAACCTCGACTACATCTATCCGCCGTTGCTGGAAAACGACTATCTGGTGTGGACGCGCAAAGGCTCGACGCTGGTCTACAGCGAAGCCAGGGACCTGCACGGGCACACCGGCGGGCTGTCGGAAAAGTCTCGAATGACTCAGGCATTCGGCACTTTCGCCGAGCAGAATCTGACCCTGACCCGGACGGCAAACCTCACTCAGGCCTTTCAGAAACTTCTGCTGGGTGAAGTCGAATATGTGCTCGCCGGGCGCTACTCGGGCATGGCCGCCGCGCAGGCATTGGGCATGGCCAATGATCTCCTGGCGTTCGAGCAACCGATTGACCGACCGGGACTGTTCCTCGCGGTTTCGCACAACTCGGCCTGCAACGATCCGTGGTTGCGCGGACAGCTCGCTAAAAAGATGACAGAATTGCCCGCGTCCGGACTGACCGAAGCCGCGCTGCAACGCAACATCGAGCGCTGGAAGGCCCAGCAGCAACAGCCGCAGCCACCTGTCAGTGCCCCAAAACAGTAGGGATTCTTAGTGAGTATTCGACCTCTTTTCGCGGCCATGGCCGTTCTGGCCCTGGCCGGCTGCGCCAACGATCCGGCACCCAATGAGCAAATGCGCCTGACCGAGCAGGCCATCACCCAGGCCAAGGCTGTCGGTGCGACCGCCGATGAAATGCCGGAAATGAAACTGGCCGAAGACAAGTTCAACCGGGCCAAGGGCAACATGACCGACGAGTCCTTCAAGAACGCCCGCATGCGTGCCGAACAGGCCGAGCTGGATGCACGTCTGGCCGAAGCCAAAGTGCTGACACAAAAGAGCGAAGAGCAACTGAACGTGCTCAACACCCGCATCATCCGTCTGCGCAAGCAACTGGGAGATGCCCAATGAGCCTCAAGTCCAAAGCCCTCGGCGGGTTGATTCTGGCCGGTTGTGCAAGCCTCTACGGTTGCGCCGGTCAGCACAGTGAAAGCGCATTGCAACAAGCCAGCAGCGACTTCCAGAAGGTCAAGGAAGACTCCAACGTGCTGCGCATCGCTCCCAAGGACGTGATCCGTGCCGGTGAGTCCCTGGCCCGTGCCGATCGCCTGTCGACCTATTGGGGCAGTGGCTCGGACGTGGCGCATTACGCCTACCTGAGTCAGCGCTACAGCGAAATCGCCCGCGAACACACCAATCTGGTGCTCAACGAAGAGCGCGCGGCTAAGCTTGAGCTGGAGCGTCAACGCCTGCAACTGGCCCTGCGCGAGTCCAAACTGCTGAGCGTGCAGCAGCAGGGCAAGTGGCTTGAGGAGCAGATCGTTGCACTGGCCACCACGCAAACCGATCGCGGTCTGGTCATGACCTTGGGCGACGTGCTGTTCGACACCGGCGAAGCGGAGCTGAAAAACTCGGCCAACCGCGTGGTGCTGAAGATCGTGCAGTTTCTGCAGCTCAACCCGAAACGCGTGGTGCGCATCGAGGGCTACACCGACAGCACTGGCGGCAAACAGGAAAACCTCAAGCTGTCGCGTGATCGCGCGCAGGCGGTGGCCGATGTGCTGATGGACCTAGGTATCGAGGACAAGCGGATTCAGGTCGAAGGTTACGGCGACGAATACCCGGTGGACGTCAACGCTTCCGAGCGCGGGCGGGCACAGAATCGTCGGGTGGAAATTGTGTTCTCCGACGAAAAAGGCCAGCTCGGCGCCGCCCGCTGAGGGCTGCGTCTCTGGAAAGCCCGGCCTGTCATGCAGCGCCGGGCTTTTTTACGTCTGTCGAATAGCACGCAAATCCGTACAGTTGTAGCTGACACTGCACTGTACGGTCGACTATGGTGGCAACTGTCCCAGTACACTTCTAAACTGTTCCGGTATTGTTTCACACAAGAATAAAATGCCCGTGAAATCGAGTGCTGCGTCATGACCAACCTCTTGCTCTACCAACGTATTGCTCAACAGCTGGCGGAAGACATCCGGCGCGGTGTTTATCAGCCCGGAGAACGCGTGCCGTCGGTGCGCAAGATGAGTTCGCAGCTCAATGTCAGCCATGCAACGGTGTTGCAGGCTTACGCCAATCTCGAAGATCAGGGCCTGATCCGTGCACGGCCGCAGTCCGGTTACTACGTGCACCAGACCCCGGCACTGACAGCGCCGACCCCGGACATCGCCCGGGTCGAGCGGCCAGGACTGGTCACCCGCGCCAGCATCATTCAGCAAGTGTTGGTCGAATCGCGGCGCGAAGGGGTGTTCCCGTTGGGCGCTGCGGTGCCGAGTGTCGATTACCTCCCGGTGCGCGCGCTGCATCAACAACTGGCCAAGGTCACCCGATTCCATAGTCCGCGCGCGTTCAGTTACATGTTCAGCCCGGGTTTCGAACCGCTGCGCCGGCAAGTGGCGATCCGCATGCGCGATGCCGGGGTCGTCGTCGATCCGTCAGAAGTGGTGATCACCCACGGATGTGTCGATGCGCTGCAGATGTCGCTGCGGGTGCTGACTCGTCCGGGCGACCTGATCGCCGCCGAATCGCCAACCTATTACGGTCTGCTGCAACTGGCCGACCTGCTGGGCCTGAAAGTGATCGAGATCCCCAGCGATCCGGCCACCGGCATGAGCCTCGAAGCCTTGCAACTGGCGGCGAACCAATGGTCAATCAAGGCGTTGGTTCTGACCACTCGCCTGAGCAATCCACTGGGCGGCACCATGCCGGAAGAGCGGCAGAAACAACTGCTGCGCCTGGCTTCGGACTTCGATATCCAGATCGTCGAAGACGACATCTATGGCGAGTTGATGTTCGAACAGGGCCGCACCAAAGCCCTCAAGGCCTACGATCGACTGGA
The DNA here is from genome assembly GCF_036346455.1 of Pseudomonas sp. AM14(2022). Taxonomy (NCBI): domain Bacteria; kingdom Pseudomonadati; phylum Pseudomonadota; class Gammaproteobacteria; order Pseudomonadales; family Pseudomonadaceae; genus Pseudomonas; species Pseudomonas sp. AM14(2022). The sequence continues at coordinate 207,171 of NZ_JAOTNY010000004.1, read as the reverse complement.
TCGGGTGATCTACTGCTCGAGCTTTTCCAAGACCTTGTCGCCGGGTGTGCGCGTCGGCTGGATGATCGCCGGCAAGTATCAGCAGGAAATCCAGCGTCTGCAGACCTTCACCACGCATTCGGCGTGCAGCGTCACGCAAATGGCGATTGCCGCTTATCTGGAAAATGGCGGTTATGACCGGCATTTACGGTACATCCGTCAGGAATACCGAAAAAACCTCAGCGCATTTCAGCTGGCGGTGCAGCAGTACTTCCCCGAAGGCACGCAAATGACCCGGCCCACGGGCGGTTTTATCCTCTGGGTGAGTCTGCCGGGCAGGGTCAATACCCAGGAATTGCACGTCCGCGCCTTGCAGCAGGGCATCAGTATTGCGCCGGGGCTGATCTTCAGTAATACCGAGCAGTTCAACCACTGCATCCGCCTGAACTGCGGCACGCCGTGGAATCGCGAGGCGGAAAGGGCGCTGATGACCCTCGGTTTGCTGGCGACTCAACTGTGTCAGGAAACCGCAGGCGGTTTCTGAACGAGTGGCGCACCGCGCTTGTCTTGTGACGCTCAACAGGCGAGCATATGGCCCTCTGCCGTTAGTGTTGTGGGGCTCATGAAAGCGATTTTGCCTGCTGCCTGGATTTTGCTTGGTGTGTTGACGATGGGCCATGCGCCCGGTGTCATGGCAGCCGCCGTTCAGGAAAAGCCTGCGGCGTCAGCTCCGGCGAGTAAAACGGCCAGCAACAAAGCCGTTGCGGACAAGAAAGCTCAGACGAAGAAAGCCCCGCAGAAGAAAGCGGCCCCGGTGAAGAAGCGGCCCCCGATTGCCTCCAAGTCAAAACCGGCCAGTGAAGTGGCTAAAACCAGACTGCCGCCGGCCAAACTGGACCTGAGCCTGCCCAAAGACATGGTCCAGCAGCTCAAACCTGCCGGTACCGTGCCGATGCCCAAACACGACGCGATCCTGCCGCAGATGTTTGGCGAGAAGAACAGCGGCTTCCAGCTCAATGGCCGCCTGCTCAGCAATGAAATGCAGTTGCAGCTGCGCAACGAAGAGCGCCGCGAAGTCGAAGGCGCAGCGCTGGATTTCGAGTTCAAGCAATAAATTCAATCGAGCCGTGACCCGCGAACCAGACGCTTTGTCGGAGACTGGTCAGTCACATTCAGTTATCGGTAAAAACCCCCGTCCAGGGAATTTGAAACAACCGTTTTAGCGGTTACTCTGTTCGTGTCTCTTTAACACATTGCCCGTCGCGAGGACTTGCTCGTCATGAAATGCCGTGAAGGCTGTGGCGCTTGCTGCATTGCCCCGTCCATCAGCTCTGCCATTCCGGGCATGCCCAACGGCAAACCTGCCGGCGAACGTTGCGTGCAACTCTCGGTCGAAAACCTGTGCAGCATTTTCGGCCAGCCGGAGCGTCCGGCGGTCTGTTCAGGATTCGCCGCCGATGTCGAAGTCTGCGGCAGCAGCTCGGAAGAAGCGATCAGGTTGATCGGCTGGTGGGAGCAGATGACGGCGGCGTGATGTGTCAAACGAACGGAACTTCAACAATAAGGAATAAGACTATGGGTTCGCTGCATCGTATCGCTGTGTTGTGTGGTTTGACCGCTGTGCTGGCCACTTCGGTTGCTCAGGCTGAGGACTGGAAGGTCGCCAAGGAACAGGACGGGATCAAGGTCTCGCTGGCCGAAGTGCCGGGTTCTGATTACAAGTCCTATCAGGGTGTTGCCCTGATGAAGACCACCATTGCCAAACTGCGTGCCTTGCAGGAAGACGTGGCCGGAGCCTGCGCCTGGATTCACGAATGCAAAACCCAGAAACTGCTCAAGCACGAGGGCGATCAGAGCTGGACCTACACCCAGTTCAATACGCCGTGGCCAGTGACCCCACGTGATTCGGTGTTGCACATCACCACCGTTGAGGGCGCCGATGGCAGCCTGACCCGCAACCTCGAAGGCGTGCCGAAGTACCTTCCCGAAGAGAAAGGCTTTGTCCGTGTCGCTCAGGTCAAAGGGTTCTGGAAGTTCGTACCCAAAGGTGATCAAGTCGAAGTGACCTATCAGGTGCACACTGAGCCCGGCGGCAGCGTGCCGAGCATGATCGCCAACAAGTTCGTGGTCGATGCGCCGTTCAATACGCTAAAAGCCCTGAAAGAACGCGCCGAGAAGTAATTCTTCGCGCTGACAGCAAAACGCCCCGACCGAATCGGGGCGTTTTGTTTTGTCGTTATATTGTGTTTCCAGATATGCGTTGGACGAAATTTTCACAAAGTGTTCCAGACAATTCGCCCGCGCAACTCGGTTTGTCCCCCGTCCGAATGCTTGTATGAAAGAGTCGGGCAATGGGGCAGTAATCAATGGCAATGCTGCCGTTGATCGTGCAACATTTGCGCACCGCGCACGCCCCGGGGCCTGGAATGGCCAAAAGAGGGCATGGCGCCGCTGTATTTTGCAACTTCAACTTCCAATGGGTCCTAAAACGACATGGCAAACCCGGACGCCCTGAATCAGCAGCGATCTTCCACTCGCCTGCTGCAACCGACCGTCAAATCGCATCTGGCCTACACGCTGCTGTGTGCCCTGGTCATGATGGTGATGTTTTCCGTGCTGCGCCTCGCGCTGCTGGTCTACAACCGCGAGATGATCCTCGATACCCCGGCTTCGACCTTCCTCGAAGCCTTCGCCAACGGCCTGCGTTTCGACCTGCGCCTGGTGGTCTACGTCTGCGTTCCACTGGTGCTGGCACTGTTCAGTGCGCGGGCGATGGCTGCGCGTGGCTTCTTCCGTCTGTGGCTGACTGTGGCGTCGAGCATCGCGCTGTTCCTCGGCCTGATGGAAATGGACTTCTACCGCGAGTTCCACCAGCGCCTCAACGGCCTGGTGTTCCAGTACGTGAAGGAAGACCCGAAAACCGTGATGAGCATGCTCTGGTACGGTTTCCCGGTAGTGCGTTACCTGCTGGCGTGGGTCATCGGCACCGTGATCCTGACTCTGGCCTTCAAGGGCGCCGACCGTGCGACCCGTCCACGCGGCCCGTTCAGCGGCGGCAACGTCGGCACCCGTCAGGTGGCGCCGTGGTACACCCGCCTGGCGGTGTTCGTGGTCTGCCTGCTGATCTGCGTCGTAGCCGCACGTGGCACCCTGCGTCAGGGCCCGCCGCTGCGTTGGGGTGACGTGTACACCACCGAATCGAACTTCGCCAACCAGCTCGGCCTCAACGGCACGCTGTCGCTGATCGCCGCTGCCAAGGACCGCATGGGCGAGGATCGCAACAACATCTGGAAAGCCACGCTGCCGCAGGAACAGGCGCAGAAAGTGGTGCGCGAGATGCTGGTGATGCCGGACGACAAACTGGTCGACGCCGACATTGCCGCCGTGCGTCGTGACTACACGCCACCGGCCGACAAGACCCTGCCGATCAAGAACGTGGTCGTGATCCTCATGGAAAGCATGGCCGGTCATTCGGTCGGCGCCCTGGGCGCACCGGGCAACATCACGCCATACCTCGACAAACTGTCGAAGGAAGGCCTGCTGTTCGACCGCTTCTTCTCCAACGGCACCCATACCCACCAAGGCATGTTTGCGACCATGGCGTGCTTCCCGAACCTGCCAGGTTTCGAATACCTGATGCAGACCCCGGAAGGCAGCCACAAGCTGTCCGGTCTGCCGCAGTTGCTCAGCGCGCGCAAGTATGACGACGTGTATGTCTACAACGGCGACTTCGCCTGGGACAACCAGTCGGGCTTCTTCAGCAACCAGGGCATGACCAACTTTGTGGGTCGTAACGACTTCGTCAATCCGGTGTTCTCCGATCCGACCTGGGGCGTGTCCGACCAGGACATGTTCGACCGTGGTCTGCAGGAGCTGAAGGCACGGGAAAACGGCAAGCCGTTCTACGCGCTGCTGCAAACCCTGTCCAACCACACGCCGTACGCCTTGCCGACGCCATTGCCGGTCGAGCGCGTGACCGATCGTGGCAGCCTCAACGAACACCTGACTGCCATGCGTTACGCCGACTGGGCACTGGGTCAGTTCTTCGAGAAGGCGCGTAAAGAGCCGTACTTCAAGGAAACCCTGTTCGTGATCGTCGGCGACCACGGTTTCGGCAACGAACGCCAGATCACAGAAATGGACCTGGGCCGTTTCAACGTGCCGATGCTGATGATCGCCCCGGGCATTCAGGAAAAATTCGGCACCCGTGACCACACCGTGGGTACGCAGATCGACATCGTGCCGACCATCATGGGCCGTCTGGGTGGCGAAGTGCGTCATCAGTGCTGGGGGCGTGACCTGCTCAACCTGCCGGCCGGCGACACCGGTTTCGGTGTGATCAAGCCGTCGGGCAGCGAGCAGACCACCGCCATCGTCACTGCCGACCAGATCCTGGTGCTGCCGAAAGAGAAGGAAATGGCGCCGAAGATCTACCAGTACCAACTGGGCGCGAACCCTTCTGCCGAGATCATTCCGGACGCACCGCGTACCGCCGAATTGAAGCTCAAGCTGGAAGCGTTCCTGCAAACGGCGACCAAGAGCCTGATGGACAACACCGCCGGTGTGATCAACGGCAAGCCGGACTGAAAAACCGCTGCATAAAAAAGAGGCCCCTGAGGGCCTCTTTTTTTGTCTTGGGGTTTTATATCCTGCCAAGTAACAGCAAGACCAACAGCACCACCAACACCACGCCGATAATGCCCGAAGGACCATAACCCCAACTTCTGGAGTGCGGGAAGACCGGCAGACCACCGATCAGCAACAGGATCAGGATAATGATAAGAATTGTGCCCATGTCGATTTCCTTGTTTATAGCGTTCGAGAAGACTTGGTGTTCAAGGGCGACTGGAGGCTAACTAATTCCAGACGGCTTACAAATTCCGACTGGTGCGAATGAAAGAAAATTCAATGTTTTTTTAATGTATTTGGATTATTCGTTTATTTCCTTTAAAGCGCGAGATCAAAAGATCGCAGCCTTCGGCAGCTCCTACAGGGAACTGATGTAGGCGCTGCCGAAGGCTGCGATCTTTTGATCCTGTATTCAGCAATCTGATGGAGCGTGGGTGGCCAGTGTTCCTTCGCTACACTCCGCGCATCTCCTACGGAACAACAAGGCTGTCTGCTATGCAAAATCGCATGATGATCACGGGTGCGGGCTCAGGTTTGGGTCGCGAAATCGCGCTGCGCTGGGCGCGTGAAGGCTGGCAGCTGGCCTTGTCCGACGTCAGCGAACCTGGCCTGCAGGAAACCCTGAAGCGGGTGCGCGAGGCCGGTGGTGACGGTTTCACCCAACGTTGCGATGTGCGTGACTACAGCCAGCTCACCGCGTTTGCCCAGGCTTGCGAAGTGAAGCTCGGCGGTATCGATGTCATCGTCAACAACGCCGGTGTGGCGTCCGGCGGGTTCTTCAGCGAATTGTCGCTGGAGGATTGGGACTGGCAGATCGCGATCAACCTGATGGGGGTGGTCAAGGGCTGCAAGGCGTTCCTGCCGCTGCTGGAGCAGAGCAGAGGCAAGATCATCAACATCGCTTCGATGGCTGCACTGATGCAGGGCCCGGCGATGAGCAACTACAACGTGGCCAAGGCCGGTGTAGTGGCGCTGTCGGAAAGTTTGCTGATCGAACTGGCGCAGCAGGAAGTCAGCGTGCATGTGGTCTGCCCGTCGTTCTTCCAGACCAACTTGCTCGACTCGTTCCGTGGTCCGACCCCGGCCATGAAAGCCCAGGTCGGCAAGTTGCTTGAAAGTTCGCCGATTACGGCTGCCGACATTGCAGACTATATCTACCAGCAAGTGGCCGCCGGCGAATTCATGATCCTGCCGCACGAGCAGGGGCGCATGGCCTGGGCGATCAAACAGAAGAACCCGCAACTGATCTACAACGAAATGACCACCATGGCCGATAAAATGCGCGCCAAGGCCAGACAAACCAACGGCTGAACTTGCCCCGAGGATGTTGCGTCGTTAGGGTGGCCGCAATGGTCACCCTGTCGAGACGCATCAATGCTCAATTACCTGTGGTTCTTCCTCGCGGCGCTGTTTGAAATCGCCGGTTGTTTCGCCTTTTTCATGTGGCTGCGTCAGGGCAAAAGTGCCTTGTGGGTGATCCCGGCGCTGCTCAGCCTGACCCTGTTCGCGCTGTTGTTGACCCGCGTCGAAGCGGCTTATGCCGGGCGCGCCTATGCCGCCTATGGCGGGATCTACATCGTCGCGTCGATCGGCTGGCTGGCGGTGGTCGAGCGCGTTCGCCCTTTGGGTTCGGACTGGATCGGCGTGGCGCTGTGCGTGATCGGCGCGAGCGTGATTCTGTTCGGGCCGCGATTTTCCGCGGCGTGAGGCAAGGCTGTTTAGCGATTTGCAGGAAACGTCTGACGGGCGCGGCGCTTGTGGGTGTAGGGCAAGACTGAATTGCTCTGCGTGCATTGTCGAGCGCGCGCCCACCGCGCATCTTCAGGGCTGGCTAACCCTGAAGGATAAATTCCATGCTTGTACTCAGCCGTGTAGTGGGCGAGTTGATTTCCATCGGTGACGACATATCCGTGCGCGTGTTGTCAGTCAACGGCTCCAGTGTGCGCTTTGGTGTCGAGGCGCCGCAGAAGGTCAATGTGCACCGTTCTGAAGTCTATCAGCGGATCCAGCGCAAACAGGTCACCGAAAAGGTCCGCTAGTCGAACAGATGCTTGGGCACATCGTGTTTGAGCATCAACTGGCATTGTTCGCTTTCCGGGTCGAAGACGATCAGCGCCTGGCCTTTGGTCAGCGCCTGGCGCACGCGCAGCACGCGGGTTTCCAGCGGTGTGTCATCACCGTTGTCGGTGCCGTCGCGGGTGACGAAGTCCTCGATCAGGCGGGTGAGGGTGTCGACTTCAAGAGCGTCGTAGGGAATCAGCATGGGCACCTCGGCTAAATCAATGACGGGATGCTACGGCGATTGGTGGCTGGCTGCCAGTTTTGTGTGGGCAGTATCGGCCTCATCGCGAGCAGGCTCACTCCTACAGGGAAATGCATTTCAACTGTAGGAGTGAGCCTGCTCGCGATAGCCATAGTTCAGACAACAAGGATTCAACTGTCGGAACGCTGCCCCACCAGACTGTCCACTGACGGTACTCGCGTATCGCTCTCCATCTGTGTCTCATGTTCGATCTGGTGACTGAAGCGATCCAGCGAAGCATTGGCCGGCGCCGCATCGCTGGCAAATACCGGCGGACTCAAAATGTACGCCCCGAGCAAACGACTGAGCGCCGCCAGACTGTCGATGTGCGTACGTTCATAACCATGGGTCGCGTCGCAGCCAAAGGCGAGCAGGGCGGTGCGGATATCGTGCCCGGCAGTGACTGCCGAATGCGCGTCGCTGAAGTAATAGCGGAACAGGTCGCGCCGCACCGGCAGTTCGTTTTCACCGGCCAGACGCAGCAAATGCCGCGACAGGTGATAGTCGTAAGGGCCACCGGAGTCCTGCATCGCCACGCTCACCGCGTGTTCGCTGGAGTGCTGGCCCGGCGCGACCGGCGCGATGTCGATGCCGACGAACTCGCTGACATCCCACGGCAAGGCTGCCGCCGCACCGCTGCCGGTTTCCTCGGTGATGGTGAACAGCGGGTGACAGTCGATCATCAATTCCTGACCGCTCTCGACGATGGCTTTGAGCGCAGCGAGCAATGCCGCAACCCCGGCCTTGTCGTCGAGGTGACGGGCGCTGATGTGACCGCTGTCGGTGAACTCCGGCAGCGGGTCGAACGCCACCACGTCGCCGACGCTGATGCCCAGCGAGTCGCAATCGGCCTTGGTCGCGCAGTAGGCATCCAGACGCAGCTCGACGTGATCCCAGCTGATCGGCATCTCGTCTACGGCAGTGTTAAACGCGTGCCCGGAGGCCATCAGCGGCAACACGCTGCCGCGTATAACGCCATTGTCGGTGAACAGGCTGACCCTGCTGCCCTCGGCAAAGCGGCTCGACCAGCAACCGACCGGGGCCAGGGTCAGACGGCCGTTGTCTTTCACTGCACGCACGGCGGCGCCGATGGTATCCAGGTGCGCGGAGACAGCGCGGTCAGGGCTGTTTTTCTTGCCCTTGAGGGTGGCGCGAATGGTGCCGCGACGGGTCATTTCGAAAGGGATGCCAAGTTCTTCCAGACGCTCGGCGACGTAGCGCACGATGGTGTCGGTGAACCCGGTAGGGCTGGGAATGGCGAGCATTTCCAGCAGGACTTTTTGCAGGTAGTTCAGATCCGGTTCGGGGATTTGAGTGGTCATGGAAACTCCTGATGAGTTGAGGCGCATCGATGGTTTCGATGAGGGGAAGGATTTGTAGTGCCTGATCCGGCCCCTTCGCGAGCAAGCCCGCTCCCACATTTGGAATGCGTTCAACCTGTGGGAGCGGGCTTGCTCGCGAAGGCGTCAGTCCAGACGCCTCGGAATCAAGAAACAGCCGGCTGACTGTGCGGAAACAACAAATCGACAAACCGCTCCGCCGTCGGCTGCGGCTCATGGTTGGCCAGACCGGCACGTTCATTGGCCTCGATAAACACGTACTCGGGCTGATCCGCCGCCGGCACCATCAGGTCGAGGCCGACCATCGGAATGTCCAGCGCCCGCGCCGCCCGTACCGCTGCATCGACCAGCGTCGGGTGCAGAATTGCCGTGACATCCTCCAGCGTGCCACCGGTGTGCAGATTGGCCGTGCGACGGACGAACAGGTGCTCGCCCGCCGGCAGGATGCTGCTGTAGTCATACCCGGCCGCGTGCAGGGTGCGTTGGGTTTCGTGATCCAGCGGGATCTTGCTCTCGCCACTGGTAGCGGCTTGCCGACGCCGGCTCTGCGCCTCGATCAATGCACCGATCGAATGATGGCCGTCACCGACCACCTCGGCGGGACGACGAATCGCTGCCGCCACCACTTCAAAACCGATCACCAGAATCCGCAGGTCGAGGCCTTCGTGGAAGCTTTCCAGCAGTACGCGGCTGTCGAAACGCTTGGCGGCTTCGATGGCCTGCTGCACCTCTTCGATGCTCTGTAGATCCACCGCCACGCCTTGGCCTTGTTCACCGTCGAGCGGCTTGACCACCACACGCTGATGCTCGTCAAGAAACGCCAGGTTGTCGTCGGCGTTGCCCGCCAGTTGCTGCGAAGGCAGCTTCAGGCCGGCGCCTTTCAACACTTTGTGGGTCAGGCTTTTGTCCTGACACAGACTCATGCTGATCGCGCTGGTCAGGTCGCTCAGCGATTCGCGGCAACGCACCCGACGTCCGCCATGGCTGAGGGTGAACAGCCCGGCTTCGGCATCGTCCACTTGCACGTCGATGCCGCGCCGGTGCGCTTCCTCGACGATGATCCGCGCATAAGGGTTGAAGTTGGCTTCCGGCCCGGGCCCGAGGAACAGCGTCTGATTGATGCCGTTCTTGCGCTTGATGGCGAAGGTCGAGAGGTTGCGAAAACCGAGTTTGGCGTAAAGATTTTTGGCCTGACGGTTGTCATGCAGCACCGACAGATCCAGATAACTCAGACCACGACTCATGAAGTGCTCGATCAAATGCCGCACCAGCACTTCACCGACACCGGGCCGCGAGCACTGCGGATCCACCGCCAGGCACCACAGGCTGCTGCCATGTTCCGGATCGTTGAAGGCTTTCTGGTGATTGAGGCCCATGACGCTGCCGATCACCGCGCCGCTGTCTTCATCTTCGGCCAGCCAGTACACCGGACCGCCCTGATGATGCGGGGTCAGGCGCGTGGCATCGATCGGCAACATGCCGCGTGCCTGATACAGCAGATTGATCGCTTGCCAGTCCGCTTCGCTTTGCGCGCGTCGAATGCGGAAGCCGCGAAACACGCGGGTGGCCTGGCGGTAATCGCTGAACCACAGGCGCAAAGTATCGGATGGGTCGAGAAACAGTTGCGTCGGTTCCAGCCCGAGAATCTGCTGCGGTGCGGCGACATAAAGGGCGATATCGCGTTCGCCGGGCTGCTCGTTGAGCAGTTCCTGCGCCAGCGTCGCCGGGTCAGGGAAAGTGTGGCCGATCAGCAGCCGACCCCAACCGCAATGTACGGCGATGGGGTCGGCGCCGAGTTCGCTGCCGTCTTCGGCCAGACGCGCCTGCAAGCGTTCATACGACGGTGCCTGACCGCGTAACAGGCGCTGATTGATCGCTGTGGCGTGAAGTTTCATCAATCAGATTCCTTGTTCACTGAGCCACAGGTTCAGGGCCGCCAGTTGCCACAGTTTCGAGCCGCGCAACGGCGTCAGTTGGCCTTGCGGATCAGTCAGCAGTTTGTCGAGCATGGCCGGGTTGAACAGGCCGCGATCCTGGCTCGGATCCAGCAGCAGTTCACGCACCCAGTTCAGGGTGTCGCCTTGCAAGTGCTTGAGGCCCGGCACCGGGAAGTAGCCTTTCTTGCGGTCGATCACTTCACTCGGGATCACCAGGCGAGCGGCTTCTTTGAGCACCTGTTTGCCGCCATCGGGCAGCTTGAACTGGCCGGGAATCCGCGCTGACAGTTCAACCAGTCGATAGTCGAGAAACGGCGTGCGCGCTTCCAGGCCCCAGGCCATGGTCATGTTGTCGACGCGTTTGACCGGGTCATCCACCAGCATCACCGTGCTGTCTAGACGCAGGGCTTTATCGACCGCGGCATCGGCACCAGGCTGGGCAAAATGCTCTTTCACGAAGTCGCCAGCGGCGTCATTCGCGGTCAACCATTTCGGTTGCACGGTGGCGGCGTAGTCGTCGTAGCTGCGGTCGAAGAACGCCGCGCGATAGGCTGCGTATGGATCCGCCGCACCGTCGACTTGCGGGTACCAGTGATAACCGGCGAACAACTCGTCCGCACCCTGGCCGCTTTGCACCACTTTGCAGTGCTTGGCCACTTCGCGCGACAGCAGGTAGAAGGCGATGCAGTCGTGGCTGACCATCGGCTCGCTCATCGCACGGAACGCAGCGGGCAGTTGCTCGATGATCTCTTTTTCGTCGATGCGCAATTGATGATGTTGAGTGCCGTAGTGCTTGGCGATCAGATCGGAATACTGAAATTCATCGCCACGCTCGCCGCCGGCATCCTGAAAACCGATGGAAAAGGTTGACAGGTTCTCCACCCCGACTTCTCGCAGCAGGCCGACGAGCATGCTCGAATCGACACCGCCGGAAAGCAGCACGCCGACATCCACCGCTGCGCGTTGACGGATTGCCACGGCCTCGCGGGTGCTGTCGAGCACGCGGTCGCGCCAGTCTTCGAGGGTCAGGTTTTTCTCGTCGTCCTGTGGGCCGTAGGGCAGGGTCCACCAGGTTTTCTGCTCGGTGCGGCCATCGGCTTCGACGCGCATCCAGGTCGCTGGCGGCAGCTTTTGGATGCCCGCGAGCAAGGTGCGTGGAGCGGGCACCACCGCGTGGAAATTCAAATAGTGGTTGAGCGCCACCGGATCGAGGATCGGGTTGATGTCGCCGCCCTTGAGCAGCGCCGGCAGGGCCGAGGCAAAGCGCAAACGCTGGCCGGTGCGCGACAGGTACAGCGGCTTGACGCCGAGACGGTCGCGAGCGATGAACAGGCGCTGGGCATCACGCTCCCAGATGGCGAACGCGAACATGCCGTTGAGCTTGGGCAGCAGCGCTTCGCCCCAGGCGTGATAGCCCTTGAGCAGCACTTCGGTGTCGCCACCGGAATAGAAGGCGTAGCCCAGCGCTTCGAGTTCGGCGCGCAGTTCCGGGAAGTTGTAGATCGCGCCATTGAAGGCCAGGGACAAGCCCAGTTGGCTGTCGATCATCGGCTGCGCCGAGCCGTCCGACAGGTCCATGATTTTCAGGCGACGATGGCCGAGGGCAATCGGCCCTTGGGCATGGAAGCCCCACGCGTCGGGGCCGCGAGGGGCCAAGTGATGGGTGATTCGCTCTACCGCTGCAAGGTCTGCAGGTTGATGATCAAAACGTAACTCGCCAGCTAATCCGCACATAAAGTCCTTACCGGTTTTTCCGTTGGGGAGGGGTGATTCAAGTCAGGCCAAAATGGCCGGTACTCAGAAACTGACCCGCTGCAGATGTGGGAGTTTTAGAACGATGAGTTATAAGAGGGGGCGACTGACCAGCGGCCAGTCGCGATTTTTCATTTGCCGCGAATCAACGTGCGCAGTGCAAAACGATTGGGGTGGCAGGCCTCGGCGACGCTTCTGGGCAGCGGCAGCGGCTCGTTGTCCAGCCACGCCGCGAGCAGTTCGCCCGACAGCGGCGCGGTGATCAGCCCGCGTGAACCGTGGCCACTGTTGACGTACAGGCCATCGAGCCACGGGCAGGTGATGTCCGGCACTTGTCGCGCGTCCTTGCTCAACGCCGCGTAGGCCTGAGCGAAGGCTGTGCGGTCGGCGAGGGGGCCGACGATCGGCAGATAGTCGGGACTGGTGCAGCGGAACGCGGCGCGTCCCTCCAGAGTTTCCGGGGGCAGTTGATTGATGTGCAGGCGCGCCACCAGATCGCTGGAGATTTCTTCGAGCATCGCCAGATTGCCCAGGTGTTCGGCGGTGGTCGGGGTCAGGTCGTCGCTGTTGAAGTCAAAACTCGCACCCAGCGTGTGTTCACCCAGACGTGCCGGGGCGACATAACCTTCGGCGCAGACCACGGTGCGCAGTGTCTGGCTCTCGGTGGTTTGCGGCAGGCGCGTGATTTGCCCGCGAATGCGCTTGAGCGGCAACTCGGCACTTTGCGCAAAGCGTTTGATCTCCGCCGCGCCGGCCAATATCACCACCGGCGCGCTGGCGAGCACGCGCTCGCCGTCGAGGGCTTGCCACTGACCTTCGACCTTGCGCAGTTCCAGCGCATCGTGATGCTTGAGCAGTTCGATGTTCGCTTGCGCGGCTTGCGCCTGACACAGCGCGGGTGGATGCACCCAGCCCCCTTCGGGGTAGAACAGCCCGCCGTGTGCCAGCGCAATCCCGGCTTGGATTTCGGCTTGCGGCTGATCAAGCCAGTGCACCAGATCTTCCGGGAATGCCGCGGCCAGTTGCGCCTGACGCTCGGCTTCCTTGGCATTGAAAGCCAGTTGCAGCACGCCGCAATCGTCCCAGTCGGTGCCGCGTTGCAGGGTTTCCAGCAGGCGGCGGGTGTAGCCGAAGCCGCTGACGATCAGTTGCGACAACGCGGTGCCGTGGGCTGATAACTTCAGGTACAGCACGCCCTGCGGATTGCCCGACGCCTCCTGCGCCACCGCCTCGTGACGCTCCAGCAGACTGACGTGCCAACCGCGCGCGGCGAGGCTGGCAGCGGTCGCACAACCGGCCAGCCCGGCGCCGATCACCAGCGCGCGCCGCTCGCCAGTCAGCGGGGCAGAGCGGGCGAACCACGGTTTGTCCGGCAGCGGTGGCGCGACGTCCTGCGGCCAGCCGAGAAACTCGCCGCGCAGGATCTCCCACTTGTGGCCGATGCCCGGCGTGCGTTTCATCTTGAACCCGGCCGCGTTGAGCAGACGCCGCACCCAGCCGGTGCTGGTGAAGGTGCTGATGGTCGAGCCGGGCGCCGCCAGTCGAGCCAGTTCGACGAACAGTTCGGCGGTCCACATGTCGGGGTTTTTCGCCGGGGCGAAACCGTCGAGAAACCACGCGTCGATCTGCGCATCGAGTTGCGGCAGTTGCTCCAGCGCATCGCCGATCAACAGGGTCAGCGTGACCCGACCGTTGCCGAGAATGATCCGCTGAAAGCCCTGATGGATCGCCACGTACTGCGTCAGCAGTTGATCGGCCAGTGGCTTGAGCTCCGGCCACAAGGCCAGCGCCCGTTGCAGATCGGCCGGACTCAGCGGGTACTTTTCGACGCTGACAAAATGCAGCCGCGCACCGGCCACCGCATGCTGCTCGAACAACTGCCAGGCGCAGAGAAAATTCAGCCCGGTGCCGAAGCCGGTTTCGCCGATTACCAGTCGCCCATTGGCCGGCAGCGCGGCAAAACGCTCGGCCAGACGGTTCTGTTCGAGGAACACGTAACGGGTTTCATCCAGCCCCGACTGGTCGGAAAAATACACATCATCGAACACCCGCGAGCGCGGACGTCCGTGGTCATCCCAGTCGAGTTGGGCGTGGGGCAATACAGGTTTCATGGCAGGCTCGGCAACGACAAGGCGGCCATTCTAGCCGATCGGGCGGAGGGTGCTTGATCCATGGCAAGTGACCCTTGTGTCGAATGCACGATCATCACCGGCTTTTGTGGCGAGGGAGCTTGCTCCCGCCGGGGTGCGCAGCAGCCCCAAAACCTGCGACCACAATTTGTCTGGAGGATGGTGGTTGCAGATCTTGCGACTGCTGCGCAGCCGAGCGGGAGCAAGCTCCCTCGCCACAGTTTGTTCATTCATCCCACTTGCCATAGTGAGCGGAATTTCTCCGCCGCGCCCATGCCCAATCCGCTAGTCTTGCTGAATCCTGGAAGGAGCCGTCCCCATGTTTGAATCCGCCGAAATCGGCCATGCCATCGACAAAGAGACTTACGACGCGGCTGTACCTGCCTTGCGTGAAGCACTGCTGGAAGCTCAGTTCGAGTTGCAACAGCAGAAGCGTTTTCCGGTGATCATTCTGATCAACGGCATCGAGGGCGCAGGCAAGGGCGAGACCGTCAAGTTGCTCAACGAGTGGATGGATCCGCGCCTGATCGAGGTGCGCACCTTCGATCAGCAGACCGATGAAGAGCTGGCGCATCCACCGGCCTGGCGTTACTGGCGGATGCTCCCGGCCAAGGGGCGGATGGGCGTGTTCTTCGGCAACTGGTACAGCCAGATGCTTCAAGGGCGGGTCCACGGTCTGTTCAAGGATCCACGCCTGGACCAGGCGATCAACGCCGCCGAGCGTCTGGAAAAAATGCTCTGCGATGAAGGCGCGCTGATCTTCAAGTTCTGGTTTCACCTGTCCAAGAAGCAGATGAAGGCCCGCCTCAAGGCGCTGGCCGATGACCCGTTGCACAGCTGGCGCATCAGTCCGCTGGACTGGCAGCAATCGCAGACCTACGACAAGTTCGTCAAATACGGCGAGCGCGTGTTGCGCCGCACCAGCCGCGACTACGCGCCGTGGCATGTCATCGAAGGCATGGACGCCAATTACCGCAGTCTGGCGGTCGGCAAGATCCTGCTCGAAGGCCTGCAGAATGCGCTCAAGCGCCCCGAGGTGCATACCGAAGAGGTCAACGCGGCGCCGTTGGGCACGGCGGTCGATCAACTCAACCTGCTCGACAGCCTCGACCTGAACCAGCGGCTGGAAAAGAAAGACTACGAAGAACAACTGATCACCGAGCAGGCGCGGCTGTCCGGGCTGATGCGCGATAAACGCATGCGCCGCCACGCACTGGTGGCGGTGTTCGAAGGCAACGATGCGGCGGGCAAGGGCGGGGCGATTCGCCGGGTGGCGGCGGCGCTCGATCCGCGTCAGTACAGCATCGTGCCGATTGCCGCGCCCACTGAAGAGGAGCGCGCGCAGCCGTATCTGTGGCGCTTCTGGCGGCATTTGCCGGCGCGGGGCAAGTTCACCGTGTTCGACCGCTCCTGGTACGGCCGGGTGCTGGTGGAACGGGTCGAGGGCTTTTGCAGCCCGGCCGACTGGCTGCGGGCTTACAGCGAGATCAACGATTTCGAAGAGCAGATCGCCGACGCCGGGGTCATCGTCGTCAAGTTCTGGCTGGCGATCGACAAGGACACGCAGATGGAGCGTTTCCAGGCCCGCGAGCAGATTCCATTCAAGCGCTTCAAGATCACCGAGGACGACTGGCGCAACCGCGACAAGTGGGACGCCTACCGCGCGGCCGTGGGCGACATGGTCGACCGCACCAGCACCGAGATTTCGCCGTGGACGCTGGTCGAGGCCAATGACAAACGCTGGGCCCGGGTCAAGGTGCTGCGTACGATCAACCGTGCCCTCGAAGAGGCGTTCGCGAAGTCCGACAAACGCGCGAAAAAACACAAGGACTGAGCCAATGGACCCGCATACGCGAGGTGAATGATTGTCGCGGTCGGCGGCAGGGTGGACTTATGCTCGGTACACTCTCCTCCGACAACAACAATTGAGGTATGCCATGCGTGAAGTGGTGATCGTCGACAGCGTGCGGACCGGCCTGGCCAAGTCCTTTCGCGGCAAGTTCAACCAGACCCGTCCCGACGAAATGGCGGCCCATTGCGTCAACGCGCTGCTGTCGCGCAATGACATCGACCCGGCCAGCGTCGAAGACTGCATTGTCGGCGCCGGATCCAACGAGGGCGCGCAGGGTTACAACATCGGCCGCAACGTGGCGGTGCTCTCGCGGCTGGGCACCGGCGTGGCCGGCATGACCCTCAACCGTTTCTGCTCGTCGGGGTTGCAGGCGATTGCGATTGCCGCCAACCAGATTGCCTCCGGTTGCAGCGACATCATTGTTGCCGGCGGCGTCGAGTCGATCAGCCTGACCCTGAAAAGCGTCAACACCGATCACCTGATCAACCCGTTGCTCAAGCAGCAGGTGCCGGGCATCTACTACACCATGGGCCAGACCGCCGAAGTGGTTGCGCGGCGTTATGACGTGAGCCGCGAGGCCCAGGATCGTTACGCGCTGCAAAGCCAGCTGCGCACTGCCCAGGCGCAGGCGGCCGGGCTGTTCAATGATGAAATTGTGCCGATGGCGGTCAAGTACCGTGTCGAAGACAAGAACAGTGGCGAAGTGCAGATCCTCGACGGCCTTGTCGATCACGACGACTGCAACCGCCCGGACACCACTTACGAAAGTCTCGCCGGACTGAAACCGGTGTTTGCCGAGGACGGTTCGGTGACGGCCGGCAACTCGTCGCAGCTGTCCGACGGCGCGTCGATGACCCTGGTGATGAGCCTGGAAAAAGCCCTGCAACTGGGGCTCAAGCCGAAGGCGTTTTTCCGCGGTTTCACCGTCGCCGGTTGCGAGCCGGACGAGATGGGCATCGGCCCGGTGTTCTCGGTGCCGAAACTGCTCAAGGCCAAAGGCTTGCAGGTGGCGGACATTGATCTGTGGGAGCTCAACGAGGCGTTTGCTTCGCAGTGCCTGTATGCCCGCGATCGGCTGGAGATCGACAACGACAAATACAACGTCAACGGCGGCTCGATTTCCATCGGCCACCCGTTCGGCATGACCGGTTCGCGGCAGGTCGGGCATCTGGTGCGTGAGTTGCAGCGGCGTAATCTGCGTTACGGCATCGTGACCATGTGCGTGGGGGGCGGGATGGGGGCGACGGGGTTGTTTGAGGCGGTGCGCTGACGGGCCAACACAATCCTTGTGGCGAGGGAGCTTGCTCCCGCTGGGCTGCGGAGCAGACCTGAAATTTCCCGGTAAAGCCTGAAACGAGGGCCGCTGCGCGCCCCAGCGGGAGCAAGCTCCCTCGCCACAGGTTTACGCTGTCTGCGCCTGCATCCGCGCGATATACGCCTGAATTTCCTGCTCAGCCTTCTCCGGGGAATCGAACGGCCCCTCAAGGGTGTTCTCCCGCGTGCTGAAAAACAGTTCGCCATTGACCCGACACAACCGGTCGCTGCGAAAGTGCGTGGCGGGGGCGCTGTCATCGGCGCGCATTCCGTACATGATCGGGCTCCTTGATTGATCCGTTACAGGGATCCAATCAGCTTATGCCTGAAGCACTTGGCGCGCCTCGTCAGCCGATCAACGGCAAAGCGTCAATTTAATGCTGCGACCTGCACAGTTTCATTCGCGGCCTGGCCGTAACTGTCCCTGTGTTGCGTCTGTCGGCGGGCCTAGAATAACCGCTCTTGTCAGCAGGCATTGGGGTTCGCATGCACATTTCATCCGGTCGCTGGGTTTACGGTCTGTTCCTGGCGCTGCTGACGGCGTTTTTGTGGGGCATCCTGCCGATCAAACTCAAGCAGGTGCTGCAGGTGATGGACCCGATCACCGTGACCTGGTTTCGCCTGTTGGTGTCGGGCGGCTGCCTGTTCATCTACCTGGCGGCCACGCGCCGCCTGCCGAGCCGCAAGGTGCTCGGCCCCCGGGGTGGCTGGCTGGTGCTGATGGCGGTGCTCGGGCTGGTGGGCAACTACGTGCTGTACCTGATGGGTCTTAACCTGCTCAGCCCCGGCACCGCGCAACTGGTGGTGCAGATGGGCCCGATCATGTTGCTGATCGCCAGCCTGTTTGTGTTCAAGGAGCGCTTCAGCATCGGTCAGGGCATTGGCCTGGCGGTGCTGCTGATCGGCTTTGTGCTGTTCTTCAATCAGCGTCTGGCTGAACTGCTCACCTCATTGTCGGACTACACCGCCGGCGTGTTGCTGGTGCTGTTGGCCTCGACGGTCTGGACCTTCTACGCACTGGGGCAGAAGCAATTGCTCACGGTGTGGAATTCGCTGCAGGTGATGATGGTGATCTACCTGTTCTGTGCGCTGTTGCTGACGCCGTGGGTGCATCCGCTCGAAGCACTGGAACTGAGCCCGGTGCAGGGTTGGCTGTTGCTGGCGTGCTGCATGAACACGCTGATTGCCTACGGTGCCTTTGCTGAAGCACTGGCGCACTGGGAGGCCTCGCGGGTCAGTGCGACGCTGGCGATCACGCCGTTGGTGACCTTTGGCGCGGTGGCGATTGCCGCCGGGGTGTGGCCGGAATATGTGCATGCCGAGCAGATCAATGGGCTGGGTTATGGCGGGGCGGTGCTGGTGGTGCTGGGTTCGGCGCTGGTGGCGTTGGGGCCGTCGTTGATTGCCGGATTCAAGGCGCGGCGGATGCGGATTGCAGCCAGTTAGACCGCGTTATCGTTCTTCGCGAGCAAGCCCGCTCCCACATGGGTACGGCGTACACCGATCAAAATGTGGGAGCGGGCTTGCTCGCGAAGGCGGCCTGTCATGCGCTACAAATCTCAGCCCTTGGCGCCAGCCTCAATCATGTTCTCCGGCCGCACCCAGGCATCGAACTCTTCACTGGTCAGATACCCCAGTTGCAGCGCCGCCTCGCGCAAGGTCAAGCCTTCGCCGTAAGCCTTCTTGGCGATTTCCGCCGACTTGTCGTAACCGATGTGCGGGTTCAGCGCTGTCACCAGCATCAGGCCGCGTTCCAGATGCTGGGCCATGACCTGCGCGTCCGGCTCAAGGCCTGCAATGCAGTGCTGCTGGAAGTTGCTGCAGCCGTCGGCGAGAAGGCGGATCGATTGCAACACGTTGTGGATGATCACCGGTTTGTACACGTTCAGTTGCAGGTGGCCCTGACTGGCGGCGATGCCGATGGTGACGTCGTTGCCCAACACCTGGCAGGCGAGCATCGACAGCGCTTCGCACTGAGTCGGGTTGACCTTGCCGGGCATGATCGAGCTGCCCGGTTCGTTGGCCGGCAGCTTGACTTCGGCAAAGCCTGCGCGAGGGCCGGAGCCGAGCAGGCGCAGGTCGTTGGCGATTTTCATCAGCGCCACGGCGAGGGTCTTCAAGGCGCCGGACAGACTGGTCAGCGGCTCATGCCCGGCCAGCGCAGCAAACTTGTTCGGCGCAGTGACGAACGGCAGGCCGGACAGCGCGGCGAGCTCAGCGGCAATCGCTTCGCCAAAGCCGTGCGGCGAATTCAGACCGGTGCCGACCGCCGTGCCGCCCTGCGCCAGCTCACACACCGCCGGCAGCGCGGCGCGGATCGCCCGTTCGGCGTAATCCAGCTGCGCAATAAACCCCGATAGCTCCTGACCGAAGGTGATCGGCGTCGCGTCCATCATGTGCGTGCGGCCGGTCTTCACCAGTTTCATATGGCGTGCGGCCAATTCGGCCAGGCCGCCGGACAGCTCGGCGATCGCCGGCAGCAATTGCTCCTGCACGGCTTTGGCAGTGGCGATGCTCATGGCGGTAGGGAAGCAGTCGTTGGAGCTTTGCGAGCGGTTGACGTGATCGTTGGGGTGCACCGGCGTCTTGCCGCCGCGCGGGTTGCCGGCCAGTTCGTTGGCGCGACCGGCGATCACTTCGTTGACGTTCATGTTGCTCTGGGTGCCGCTGCCGGTCTGCCAGACCACCAGTGGAAACTGGTCGTCGTGCTGGCCGTCGAGGACTTCGTCGGCGGCCTGTTCGATCAGGCGGGCGATGTCGGCGGGCAGGTCGCCGTTGCGGTCGTTGACCCGGGCGGCGGCTTTCTTGATCAGGGCCAGGGCGTGCAGTACCGGCAGCGGCATGCGTTCCTGACCAATGGCGAAGTTGATCAGCGAGCGTTGCGTCTGAGCACCCCAGTAGGCGTCGTCCGGGACTTCGATCTGGCCCAGGCTGTCGGTTTCGATACGGCTCATCGTGCACACTCCTGTTGGTTCGTTTGCGCAGTTTAGGCCCGGTCAGGCCCAGGTGGTTCCCTCGAACCGATTGTTGACCGGTAAAACCCGGGCAATCAAGCGCGGCAAGGCTCGGGGGTTGAGCCACGAGGTTTTTTAGGCGCAGAATGGTCGCCCTTGGGGTTTTACCTCGCCTAGCTGAAAAGGAAACTCGATGACTCGTCTTCGTGCCATCTGCACCGCGGTTGCACTGGTTTGCGCCAGCGGCCAGGTGCTTGCCGATACCGCCAGCCACAACGCCAGTGCTGAAGCTTTCCTGACCCTGGCGCACGCTGACAAGCTGGGCACTCCGGTGTACATGCAAGTGCAGCAAATGTTCGCTCAGCGTTTTGAACAGACCAAAGCCCCGGAATCCAAGAAAGCCGTACTGGAAACCTACCAGGCCAAGGCCAACGCCGCCCTGGACCAGGCCATCGGCTGGAACAAGCTCAAGCCTGACATGGTCAAGCTCTACACCAGCAACTTCAGCGAATCGGAGCTCAAAGACCTGGTCGCGTTCTACCAGTCGCCACTGGGCAAGAAAGTCCTGGAGAAAATGCCGCAGCTGACCCAGCAATCGGCCCAGATGACTCAGGCCAAGCTGGAAAGCGCCGTGCCTGTCGTCAACAAACTGCTCGACGACATGACCAACGAGCTGGCACCGAAAGGCGCTGCGCCGGCCAAGAAGAAGTAAGCGGAGTTCGTGATGACCATGCAACAACGCATCGAATCGACGCTGGGCCTGCTGCAGCCTGAGCATCTGCAAGTGCTGGACGAAAGCCACATGCACAGTCGCGGGTTACAGACGCACTTCAAGGCGGTGGTGGTCAGCGCGCAGTTCGAAGGCCTGAACCGGGTCAAGCGCCACCAGAAAGTCTACGGCACGCTTGGCGAGCTGATGGGCGAGTTCCATGCGTTGGCGCTGCACACCTACACCCCGCAGGAATGGGCAGAAGTGGGCGCCGCCCCGGCGTCGCCGACCTGTGCCGGCGGTAGCAAACACTGAGGATTGCGAGGGCTGCTGTGGCGAGGGAGCTTGCTCCCGCTGGAGTGCGCAGCACTCCCAAGATCCGAGTTTTGCGACTGCTTCGCAGCCGAGCGGGAGCAAGCTCCCTCACCACAGTAGTTTTGACAGATCCTAAATCCACCGTGTTTTTGCTAGAATCCGCAACGCGCCGCTCACCCGGCGCGTTTTTTTTGAATCCGGTTCACCCTTTGCGAGGGTAGCCACCTGGAGAAATACCCATGACACAACCGATTGTCGTGGCGGCACTGTATAAGTTCGTCACCCTCGAAGATTACGTTGACCTGCGCGAGCCCCTGCTGCAAGCGATGGTCGACAATGGCATCAAAGGCACTCTGCTGATCGCCGAAGAAGGCATCAACGGCACCGTGTCCGGCAGTCGCGAAGGCATCGACGGCCTGCTCGCCTGGCTGAAGAACGACCCGCGCATGATCGACATCGACCACAAAGAGTCGTACTGCGACGAGCAGCCGTTCTACCGCACCAAGGTCAAGCTGAAGAAAGAGATCGTCACCCTTGGCGTCGAAGGCGTGGACCCGAACAAAAAGGTCGGCACCTACGTTGAGCCGCAGGACTGGAACGCGCTGATCAGCGACCCGGAAGTGCTGCTGATCGACACCCGCAACGACTACGAAGTGGCGATCGGCACCTTCGAAGGCGCCATCGATCCGAAAACCACCAGTTTTCGCGAATTCCCCGACTACATCAAAGAACACTTCGACCCGGCCGTGCACAAGAAAGTCGCGATGTTCTGCACCGGCGGCATTCGCTGCGAGAAAGCCTCCAGTTACATGCTGGGCGAGGGGTTCGAAGAGGTTTACCACCTCAAGGGCGGCATCCTGAAGTACCTCGAAGAGGTGCCGCAGGAAGAAACCAAGTGGCAGGGTGACTGCTTCGTGTTCGACAACCGCGTGACCGTGCGTCACGACCTCAGCGAAGGCGACTACGATCAATGTCATGCCTGCCGCACACCGGTCAGTGTTGAAGATCGCGCCTCCGAGCACTACGTGGCCGGCATCAGCTGCCCGCATTGCTGGGACAAGCTGAGCGAGAAAACCCGCCGTAGCGCCATCGATCGGCAGAAGCAGATCGAACTGGCCAAGGCGCGCAACATGCCGCACCCGATCGGCTACAACTATAAACAAGCATCCACCGAGGCCTGATCATGACTGCGCGCCTGCTCTATGTGATGGATCCGATGTGTTCCTGGTGCTGGGGGTTCGCTCCGGTTGCCAAGGCATTGGTCGAGCAGGCGCAGGCAGCCGGGGTGGAGTTGCACCTGGTGGTCGGCGGGTTGCGCACCGGTAGCGGTGCGGCGCTGGAACCGACTACGCGGCGCTACATCCTCGAGCACTGGCAAGCGGTCACTGAGGCTACCGGCCAGCCGTTCAAGTTCGACGGGGCGTTGCCCGACGGTTTTGTCTACGACACCGAGCCGGCCTGTCGGGCAATCGTCACCGCGCGCAGCCTGGCGCCGGATTGCGCGTGGACGCTGGTCGGCCTGATCCAGCAGGCGTTTTATGCTGAAGGTCGCGATGTCACCCAGGCCAGTGTGTTGGTCGAACTGGCCGAACAGGCCGGCGTGCCGCGTATCGAGTTTGCCGCGCTGTTCGATCATGCCGACCAACACAAAGCGACTCAGGCTGATTTCAGCTGGGTGCAGGATCTGGGCATCGCCGGGTTCCCGACCCTGCTCGCCGAGCGCAACGGCCAACTGGCGCTGTTGACCAACGGCTATCAACCGCTCAGCGAACTCTCGCCGCTGCTTGGTCGCTGGCTGGAGCGCGCCGCCTGTGCCTGACCTGGCCGATGACACGCCAGCCGTAAAGCGTGTCGACCGGCTGAGCTGGGCAGAAGTCCGGCGCCTGGCACTGCATCACAAAAAATCCCTGTGGATCGCCAACGGCGTGGCCGTGCTGGCGACGCTGTGCAGTGTGCCGATTCCGTTGCTGTTGCCGTTGCTGGTGGACGAGGTCTTGCTCGGGCATGGCGATGCCGCGCTGAAAGTCATGAACCACGTGTTGCCGTCGATGTGGCAACAAGCGGCGGGTTACATCGGCCTGATGCTGGTGGTCACCCTGACTCTGCGTTGCAGCGCCCTGTGTTTTGGCGTGTTGCAGGCGCGGCTGTTTGCCCGGCTGGCCAAGGACATCGTCTATCGCATTCGCGTGCGGCTGATCCAGCGCCTGAAAAGGATTTCCCTCGGCGAATACGAAAGCCTCGGCAGCGGCACCGTGACCACCCATCTGGTCACCGATCTGGACACCCTCGACAAGTTTGTCGGCGAAACCCTCAGCCGGTTTCTGGTGGCGATGCTGACGCTGGTCGGCACCGCGAGCATCCTGATGTGGATGCACTGGAAGCTGGCGCTGCTGATCCTGCTGTTCAATCCATTGGTGATCTACGCCACGGTGCAGTTGGGCAAGCGGGTCAAGCACCTGAAGAAACTGGAGAACGACAGCACCTCGCGTTTCACTCAAGCCTTGAGCGAAACCCTCGATGCGATCCAGGAAGTGCGCGCCGGCAACCGTCAGGGCTTCTTCCTCGGGCGACTCGGCTTGCGCGCGCAGGAAGTGCGTAACTATGCGGTCAACTCGCAGTGGAAGACCGATGCGTCGAACCGTGCCAGTGGTCTGCTGTTCCAGTTCGGCATCGACATCTTCCGCGCGGCGGCGATGCTCACGGTGCTGTTCTCCGACCTGTCGATCGGCCAGATGCTCGCGGTGTTCAGCTACCTGTGGTTCATGATCGGCCCGGTCGAACAACTGCTCAATCTGCAATACGCCTACTACGCGGCGGGTGGCGCACTGGCGCGGATCAACGAACTGCTGGCGCGGGCTGACGAGCCGCAATACCCGGGCGGCGTCGATCCGTTCAAGGGTCGGGAAACCGTGGGCATCGAGGTGCAGGGGCTGAGTTTCGGTTACGGCGATGAGTTGGTGGTGGATCAGATGAACCTGTCCATTGCCCCCGGTGAGAAAGTCGCGATTGTCGGTGCCAGTGGCGGCGGCAAAAGTACTCTGGTGCAGTTGCTGCTGGGGCTGTACACGCCGTCGGCCGGGACCATTCGTTTCGGCGGTTCGACCCAGCAGGAAATCGGTCTGGAGCTGATTCGTGAAAACGTCGCGGTGGTGCTGCAGCATCCGGCGCTGTTCAACGACACCGTCCGCGCCAACTTGACCATGGGCCGCACCCGCAGTGACGAAGCCTGCTGGCAGGCGCTGGAAATCGCCCAGTTGGAGACGACCATCCGGGCGTTGCCGGACGGACTCGACAGCATCGTCGGACGTTCCGGCGTGCGTCTGTCCGGTGGTCAGCGTCAGCGTCTGGCGATTGCGCGGATGATCCTCGCCGAGCCGAAAGTGGTGATTCTCGACGAAGCCACTTCAGCCCTCGACGCTGCCACCGAATACAACCTGCATCAAGCCATGGCGCGCTTCCTCAATGGCCGCACCACGCTGATCATTGCCCATCGCCTGTCGGCGGTGAAGCAGGCGGATCGGGTGCTGGTGTTCGATGGCGGGCAAGTGGCCGAGGATGGCGACCACCAGCAACTGATCGCCGATGGCGGCCTCTACGCCAAACTCTACGGCCATCTGCAGCGCCTGTAATCAGCCCCACAGCACCTGCAACGCCGCCTCGCCGCCGTCATGGCCGAACTGCTTCATCACCACCGAACAGGATTCGCACGGGCGCATCGTTGTTGCGATGTCGACCGTGCGGATTTCTGTCGGGTCGGGATATTTCTCGCGCAGCACGCTGATCAGTTTGCTTTCGCTGTCCAGCGAGGTCGGCCGGCTGGTCTGCGTCGGCTGATAGGTTTTCAGCTCCTTGATGGTCAGCGGCACGGCCAGCAGTTGCCCTTGCTCGGTGACCTCCAGCGAGGTGCGCGGGAAGTCTGGGTTGTAGTCGATGTTGATGTAAGTGGTGTCGCCGATCCGCACGTGATCGGCACCCATGTGGCGAAACAACGGCAGGCGCTGGGTGCTGCCTTGCGCGCCGGACACGCTGACGTAGATCTCCCGTTTGCCGCTGGCCGTAGTGACTTCGGCATAGGCGATGTTACGTGCGTTGAGCGGCCGCTCACGCACGGGCAGCAGGTTGTGCAGTTTCTGCATGGCACTGTCGATGCGCAGGGCCGCGTTAGTGTTGGCCGGGGTGATTGTCGGTGACAGAAACAACGTGTCGAAAATCTCTGCGGTTTTTTGCCGAAAGGCTTCCGGCGCTTCCTTGCTGCGCGCCCAGGTGGCGGCACCTTCGGGCAGGCGGGTGACGATCATCCGTGTCGAGTGATCGAACATCAGTGCTTCGCCCGGGCTGGTGTCGACCTTCAGCCATTTCATATTGTTTGCAGGAATGGCCGTGGTGCCGATGGGGATCGCGATCTGTTCCATGGTGTGCATCGCGCGCTGCACCGATTCCAGACCATGGATGCGCACAATGTTGTTGGCGTGTAGCGAGCCGGTGTAGACGGTCAGCAGTTCAGCACCGAGGGTGCCGTCGGCCAGTTCGGCGGTTGCCAGGCGCCTGAAGGTCAATTGATCGGGCGCTTTTTTACCCTTGGCGATGGTGGCCAGGTAGTACTCCTGGATGTTGATTCGGAAGAACACGTAGGAGGCCGAGTCGTCGATGGC
Organism: Pseudomonas sp. AM14(2022); assembly: GCF_036346455.1. Classification (NCBI taxonomy): domain Bacteria; kingdom Pseudomonadati; phylum Pseudomonadota; class Gammaproteobacteria; order Pseudomonadales; family Pseudomonadaceae; genus Pseudomonas; species Pseudomonas sp. AM14(2022). Next base: position 181,307 of record NZ_JAOTNY010000004.1, on the reverse strand, counting down.
CGGCATTAGCACCGCACCAACCTGATGTGAGTCATTGATCCCGTCATAGCTGCCGCCGGTTTTTATCCGCGCATAAATGCCTTTGCGAAACTGCAGCGTGGCTTGAATCTGCTGTCTTGGTACCAGCCTGCCTTGATGGAATCCAAGGAGTCGCAGATCACCGGTGAACAGCCTCGGGCGGTTATCGATGATTTGATAAAGCCTGGCATCGACCGCCAGGAACATTCCGTCTTGATGGGGCAGCATGGCCGGCTCCGAAACCCGCTCGCCGAACCATGGCGCGTAACCCTTTTCCTTGTCGATGGTGCCGACGGCGGGGATCGGGGCGGGTTCTGCGGTGATGTAACTGACGCGGCAGTCGCCCGCGCCCGGTGCGCGACGGATCCGGCACGGCAGCAGCGTCCAGTGCTGACTGTCATCGAGCAGATCGGCCCGGCGCAGTTCATCGCCGTCGAGTCGATAGGGCACATCATCGATCAAGACCGTGGTGCGTCCGCCAGCCTCGGGGACAAGCTCGACGCGGGTGTTCGGCGCTACTTCGATATCGATCTGATCGTCGGTTTTTTTCACGGTGCGGTAGTGCGAACGCCCCAGCGAAAAATCATGCTCGTGTGCGAGCAACTGCGGCCCATAAGGGCGGTCGGACAGCGGGTCGAGCAAGTGATGCCGCGAGCCGCCGACGTTGCGCACCAGCACATCGTCAATGCCTCTGACCACGGCCAGATGATCGGCAGGGTTCAGCGCTTTCCAGCGCCCGGCATCCAGTGCCTGGGGCAGACTGTGCAGCAGGTCATAGTCAGCGCTTCTGCCGGCCAGCCTTTTCAGACGTGCAACCGCGCGGTGTTCCAGATGCGCCACGGCCCGCACTGCGCCGATCGCACCTCGGCCGCCGAGCTTGAGCAAAGCAGGCGCAGCGTCCAGCGGATTGAGGTTTCTCAAGCTCGAAACCAGCAGGTTTTTCGACAATTGCGCCATGCGTGGCAGGGCGACGCGAATCGCCATTTTCCCGGCCACGGCCGCGAGGCGAATGCTGCCGGCGACGAATTTGCCCAAGGGAATCGCGAACGAGACGATATCGAGGAGCAGGCCGAGTACGCCCATTGCGCGTTTGCCCGGACTGTCCGACTGCAGGTCTTCGAGACTGCCCCAGAACGGGATGAAGCCCTTGAGGGCATGAGTCCAGTGCTTTTTGCGGCTGTCGCGCTCGAAACGGGTATCACCCCAGGCCTCACTGCGCAGCGCCTGCTCATCGGCATAGAACAACCGGGTCGCGATGAACGAGGCGATGTGCGCCGTGCGCGGCGAGGTGAAGGTCAGGTTCGGCGAACTGTCGTGATGGGCCGCCGGGATCATCGATACCGGGAGGGAGTCGCCCAGCGGTTCGAGGATCGCGACGCATTTGGCGTCGGGGGCAGGTGTCAAACCGTTCCAGTGGGCTTCTCGATCAAATGGCAGGCGGCGGGCGACGATGCGGGTGATGCTCTGGCCTTTGGTGCGCCCACGTTTGGGCGGTAGTGGCGGCAATAACAGACCGCCAATATGTGTGCCATCGAGATCCGGGCGTCGGCGAATGATGCCGGCGCGTGGCAGGCATTCGTAGAAGCGTGGCGGGCCCTGATACGTCGCCTGCAGCACGAAGCCCATGCGCGCCCGGTACGGCAAGATGTTTTCCAGTGTTTCCAGGTGAGATTCGAGGTGCCGTGTCGGATCCCGGAGGCTGTGAATCCTCACTTCGCCGTGCTCCAGTGCCCGGCGGTCATCCCACGGCAGCGTGACCAGCAGCGACTTGATCAGATATTCATAGGCCTTGCGGGTCTTGCTCAGATAGTCGTCGAACTGCTGGTCGAACAAGGGCTTGATCTCGGGCAAGGTGCAGTTGCTCGGGAATCGGGAGATGGGGCGGCCAGGTTGGTTGGTATTGATGAAGCCGCTTTGCAGTTTGCCTGCTGCGTTGAGGCTGATCCATTCGCTGGCACTGCGGCCATCGTTGCTGACGTACCAGCGCGTGTCGGGGCTCAGCCCGCCAGCGGCATAGACCTCCAGCAACGGCCAGGTCGCCAATGCCACATCCGGGGTGTCGATAATGCTGCGTCGGCTACGGTTGGGCGTTGAAGGATGGTGGCGTTTGAGGCGAATCGTCGTGTGATCGTACAGTTCGTTGGCCAGCGCCTTCTCCAGTTGCTGTTTTGCCAGGGCGAGTCGCCGTGGCGGCTCGATGTCCAGCTGCAGGATCGCCGCGTTCAATTTTTTCTTGTGATCTTCCAGCGCTAGCAGGGCCGGTTGATCGTCGGATGTCTCGCTCGCTGCAGCCGGCGCTCCGGTGGCCAGTGTCCAGGTCTGTGCGGCAGCCACTCGGGTCATGGCGATCAGGGTTTGCAGGTCGGTGCTGGCGTTTTCGCTTTTGTGCAGCGGCAGATCGACCAGTTGCTGAAAGCTCAGATGTTCCAGCAACTGTGGATCGAGGGCATGGGCGAGGTGCACGCCATGCACGAAATTGACCCAGACCACCGAGCTGGCGTACGGCAGGTCGTCAGGAATGTCGCGTACTTGGAAATCCAGTCCGAACTGCGCCAGGCATACCCATCCCAGCAGATGTTTTTCGGTCGGGGTCGAGGTTCGGTGAGAATCCTCCAGGTGCTTTAAAAAGTCCCGGCGAATGGCGGCGTAGCTGGCGCCGTAGTAAGCGCGTTGTTCCAGCGCAAAACCAGCCACTTCGGTCGAGCTGCCTTCGCCGGGCAGTTCGTACCACAGGCACAACGCTTCGAGCAGTAAACGCAGGCCGATATCGGGCACGGTCGGCTCATCGGGCCGCGCGCCATACCATTGCAGTTTCTGCAGCAAGCGCTGGCCCAGGTCACGCGCCTTGGGGGTGTCGAGCAGGCGATCCAGGCAGGCGGCAGGCTGCTGTTCCAGTTGCTGGCGGGTGAATGGGGGCGTTACTTCGCTGGCCAGGCTGTCGATGGCTGACAGGGTTTTGCCGGTAAGCCAGTCGCCAATCAGGTCGTGAATCGCGGCTTTGTCATCGTCGCTCATCAGTCCCTTCAGCGCCGGGTGATGTCGCAGATTCAGTCGATGGCTGGCGCGTTGTTCTTCGACCTTGCCGATCAGCCGGGCCAGTGCTGTGGCGTCCTGTACGTCGGCAAATGTGAACCCGGACTCACGCAGCAGTTGTGACAACGGCAGCAGCCTGTCGGAACGCAGGTGTGCGCCTATACTCAGCAACGCTCGCTGAAATTCTTGAATTGTGCTGGAGGCCCGGGTGACATCCTCGATGGTGAAGCGGGCGCAACTGCCATCGGGACGATTGAAGGAAAAGCTGCAGTGACCGGGCGCGGCGTCGACTTGCAGCAATGATCCTCTGGACGTTTGCAGGTACGCCGCCAATTGTGGCTCGCCGCTGTCATCGAACAGTGCTTGCAGGAGGTTTTGCGCCTGGTCGTGGGCTGCACCCAGGCGTGAATGTGTCTGGGGTGTGAGGTAGTAGGTCTGCAGTGAGGTCGATGCGCTGAGCACCGCGCGCAGGGCAGAGATCATTGCGCGGTATTCGCTCTGTTGGGCAGTATGGCGTTGCAGCGTGGCGGAAGGTGACTGCATGGAAAACGGCTCTGGAATGATTGAAAGCCGTCAGTGTCGAAGCATGGCGAACAGCGGGTGCGGTACATACGTATCGCCGGTTGAAAATGTCCTGGTTTGCTGGAAGGGGTCGCTCCCTTGTCTGGCTCTGGCGATCTCCCCTTGAAATGACAGTGTGTGCGCAAAGGACCTCATGAAGCATAAAAGGACTCTCGGAACGCCACGGTTGTTGGGCATCGTCTGGCCATTTATTGCCGTCGTGTTATTTCAGGCTTTACTGGGGGGCGTGAGTCTTTACGTCCTGTCGGCCGTTCGCGGCTATGTCGCCGGCGAGAGTCTCTGGTCCAAGGGCCAGAAGGACGCCATCTATTACCTGAACCTGTATGCCGACAGCCGCGACGAGGCGATCTTTCTCAAATACAAGCAAGCGATTGCCGTGCCTCAGGGCGGTCACCAGTTGCGTCTGGCGCTGGATCGTCAGCCGCCGGATCTGCAGGCGGCGCGCGAAGGTATTCTCAAGGGCGGCAACCACCCCGACGACGTCTCGAGCCTGATCTGGCTGTACCTCAATTTCCGTCATTTCAGTTATCTGGAAACCGCGATCGACCGCTGGACCATCGGCGACGCCTATCTGGTGCAACTGGACAATGTCGCGCGCGAGATGCATCAGGGCATCAGCGAAAACATCGCGACGCCAGCTGATATCCAGCACTGGAAAGCGCAGATTTTTGCCATCAACGACGGTGTGACGCCGGCAGCCAAGGCGTTCAGCGACGCCTTGGGCGAAGGCTCGCGGATGATCCTGCGCCTGCTGCTGTTCACCAACCTGGCCACGGCGCTGGGGTTGATCGTGCTGGCCCTGTTGCGCACCCACAAACTGCTCAAGCAGCGGCATGCCTTTGCCCAGGCGCTGCAGCTGGAGAAGGATCGGGCACACATCACCCTGCAATCGATTGGCGACGGGGTGATCACCACCGACGTCAACGGCGCGATCGATTACATGAACCCGGCGGCGGAGGCGATGACGCACTGGAAGTCCGAGCACGCGGCGGGGTTGCCATTGGCAGCGCTGTTCAATCTGCTCGATGACAATGCGCAGACCGAAGGGCTGACGCTGATCGAGCATATTCTCAGCGGGCAACTGATCGGCGGCAGTGAGCACTCCAAACTGATTCAGCGTCTGGATGGCAGTACGGTCTCGGTGACGCTGGTGGGCGCGCCGATCCGCAACGCCGAGAAGGTTATCGGTACGGTGCTGGTGCTGCATGACATGACTCAGGAACGGCAATACATCGCCAATCTGTCGTGGCAGGCGACCCACGATGCCCTGACCGGTCTGGCCAACCGCCGCGAGTTCGAATATCGCCTGGAGCAGGCCCTGCACAATCTGACGCGCCAGCCCGCTCGGCATGCGCTGATGTTCCTCGATCTGGACCAGTTCAAACTGGTCAACGACACCTGCGGTCACGCCGCCGGCGATGAGTTGCTGCGGCACATTTGCACGCTGTTGCAATCGGGCTTGCGCGAGAGCGACACCCTCGCGCGGCTGGGCGGCGACGAGTTCGGCATTCTGCTGGAGAACTGCGCCCCGGATGCCGCCGAGAAAATCGCCGAGAGCCTGCGCCAGACCGTGCAGAACCTGCATTTCGTGTGGAAGGGGCGGCCGTTTTTGACCACTGTGAGCATTGGCCTGGTGCACATCGCCCAGACCCCGACCACCCTCGAAGCGTCATTGCGCGCCGCCGACATGGCTTGCTACATGGCCAAGGAAAAGGGCCGCAACCGGGTGCAGGTCTATCATGCCGACGACTCCGAACTGTCGCTGCGCTTCGGCGAAATGGCCTGGGTGCAGCGCCTGCACATGGCGCTGGAGGAAAACCGCTTCTGTCTTTATGCCCAGGAAATTGCTCCGCTGGGCGCTACAGCCCATGGCGGGGGGCACATCGAAATACTCTTGCGTCTGCATGACGAAGCCGGACGGATGATCCTGCCGGACAGTTTCATTCCGGCGGCCGAACGTTATGGTCTGATGAGTCAACTGGATCGTTGGGTCGTCGAGAATGTTTTTAAAGTGATTGCCCAATGTATTACCGAACAACATGAAGGTCCGTTGGCAATGTGTGCGATTAATCTTTCAGGCATTACTATCGGAGATGACGCGTTCTTGCACTTTCTGCGTGAACAGTTTGTTAATTACGCTATACCCCCTGAAATGATTTGTTTTGAAATTACTGAAACCAGCGCCATTGCCAATCTCGGCAGCGCAATTAGATTTATTAATGAACTCAAAGGCTTAGGTTGTTACTTCTCACTTGATGATTTTTGTGCCGGAATGTCTTCATTCGCTTATCTGAAACATTTGCCTGTAGACTTCCTGAAGATCGACGGGAGTTTCGTAAAGGATATGCTGGACGACCCGATTAACCGTGCAATGGTCGAGGTGATCAATCACATCGGGCATGTCATGGGTAAGCAGACAATTGCCGAGTTTGTTGAAACAACCCAGATCGAGCAGGCATTGCTTGAAATTGGGGTGGATTACGCTCAGGGTTATGTCATCGAACGCCCGCAGTTGTTTACCTGCGACAGTTTGCAAAGTCGGCCCGCCAGACCGCAGCCGCTGTTGTTCAAGGCGCCTGGCACGTTCCGTTGAAATATCTTGCCGATCCTTACAATCACAAATCAAAAGGAGCCGAACAGTGATCGACACATTCAACCGAACCGGACCACTCATGGAAGCTGCAAGTTATCCTGCCTGGGCACAACAGCTCATTGCAGATTGCAGCGAGAGCAAGCGCCGGGTTGTCGAACATGAACTGTACCTGCGCATGCGCGATAACAAGCTCAGCGCCAAAACCATGCGCCAGTACTTGATCGGGGGCTGGCCAGTAGTTGAACAGTTTGCGTTGTATATGGCGCAGAACCTGACCAAAACCAAGTTTGCCCGCCATCCTGGGGAGGATATGGCGCGCCGCTGGCTGATGCGCAACATCCGCGTCGAACTCAATCATGCCGACTACTGGCTGAACTGGAGTCGCGCGCATGGCGTCAGCCTGGAGGATCTGCAGGCCCAGCAAGTACCGCCGGAACTGCATGCGCTGAGTCACTGGTGCTGGCATACGAGTTCGGCGGATTCGCTGATCGTCGCCATCGCTGCGACCAACTACGCCATCGAGGGCGCGACCGGGGAGTGGTCGGCGCTGGTCTGCTCAACTGGCGTGTACGCGGCAGCGTTCCCGGAAGAAGAGCGCAAGCGTGCAATGAAGTGGCTGAAGATGCATGCCCAGTACGACGACGCGCACCCGTGGGAGGCGCTGGAAATCATCTGCACGCTGGCGGGCATGAACCCGAGCAAGGCTCTGCAGACCGAACTGCGTCAGGCGGTGTGCAAGAGCTACGACTACATGTACCTGTTTCTGGAGCGCTGCATGCAATTGGAAACTACCGAGCGGGCGTTGCACGGGCGTGAACGCCGGGCACTTGTAGAGAGCTGATTTTCGGCAAAACGCCAAACCAAATGTGGGAGCGGGCTTGCTCGCGAAAGCGGTGTGTCAGTCAGCAATTGTTTGACTGACACACCGCTTTCGCGAGCAAGCCCGCTCCCACAGTGGTTTGTGGGTATCTGCAAGGACTCAACCCGCCATCGCCAACCGATTGCGCCCCTCGCGCTTGGCCACATACAGCGCACTGTCGGCCCGGCGCAGCAGACTGTCCGCTGACTCTCCCGGCAACAGAGTCGAGCAGCCAAGGCTCACGGTCAGGTCGATCAGTTTGCCGTCCGCGAAATATTCTGCAGTCTGCGCGGCGTGGCGCAGACGCTCGCCGACCATCGCCGCCGCTTCCCGGCCGGTGTTGCACAGCAAGATCAGAAACTCTTCCCCGCCATAGCGAAACACCATGTCGACGTTGCGTAGCTGGCCCTTGATTGACGCTGCCACCGCTTTGAGTACGTCATCCCCGGCGCTGTGGCCATGACTGTCATTGACCCGTTTGAAGTGGTCGATGTCGAGCATCAGCACCGACAACGGTTGCAGGTGCCGGCGTGACATGTCGATCTCGCGTTGCAGGGTCTGCTCCATGGCGATCCGGTTGCCGGTTCCGGTCAACGGGTCGCGCAACGCACTTTGCGTCGCGGCGCGGTACAGCAGGGCGTTGCGCATCGGGAACAACAGCGACGACAGCAGCGATTCGAGGTTGCCCTGATCCTGTTCGCTGAAGCGCTGGTTGCGGCGAAACACCAGTTCGCCCAGGTGCTCGCCTTCGTGGCTGAGACTGTAGCTGACCGAATGGTGACCGCGGGCACCGAACTCCAGGCGCAAGTCGCTGCCCGAATGCACGTAGCTCAAGGCATCCAGCGGCACAAGACGCTGAACTTCGCGGAAAAACAGACCGAGGATTCGTTGCGGCTCAAGACTGGTTTGCAGTTGCAGGCTCATTTGCTGGCGCAATTGCGCCAGGCTGGCCGGGCGTTCCAGAAGCGGAGGCAGCTGACCAAAGCCCAGGCGTTGCAATTTGGCACTGTCAAAGTCAATTGCATTGGTCTGGGAGGGTGATTTCATATGGCGTGAGCCCCTAAGCAGTAAGTCTGTCTTACAGGCTGGGTGAGAGCGGCTATGGGCTGCGCGTCATACTGATCCATCAGTCCCGTAGGACATTTGGCGTAAGTTTAGTCTGCCTGATGACGATTAGTCAGCTATCGAAATCGGCCTTGCCCCAGTGCCTTCACACGGCATGCTTTGAGGAAAATTAGAGCGAAAGTCGTGCCATTCGGTTCAGGTTTATTAAAACCTTTATGAATCAACAGGATGGCTTTTTGCTTTGAGGGCGGGTGGCGGATATTTGACTGAAGTGTGACGGTGGGAAGCGGCAATTGCGTGCCGCGACGGTAATCCGCCACGGCAACAAAAGCGACGTATGGCAGTTATTGCGCGTTGAATGCCTGGCCATTGATGCCTGCGCTGTCAGGACCCATCAGGTACAGGTACACCGGCATGATCTCTTCCGGGGTCGGATTGTTCAGCGGGTTTTCTCCCGGATAGGCCTGTGCACGCATGCTGGTACGCGTGCCGCCCGGGTTGATGCTGTTGGAGCGCACGGGTGCCACGCCATCGACTTCATCGGCCAGGGTTTGCATCAAGCCTTCGGTAGCGAACTTCGATACTCCGTAAGCGCCCCAGTAGGCCCGGCCCTTGCGCCCGACACTGCTGGAGGTGAACACCACCGAGGCATCCTGCGACAGCTTGAGCAACGGCAGCAGGGTGCTGGTCAGCATGAACATTGCATTGACGTTGACTTGCATGACACGCATGAAGTTTTCGGCCGACAGCTGCTCGATCGGCGTGCGCGGCCCGATGATCGAGGCGTTGTGCAGCAAGCCGTCGAGGTGGCCGAACTCGCTCTCGATCATCGCCGCCAGCTCATCGTATTGATGGGGCAGGGCGGTCTCGAGGTTGAACGGGATCACTGCCGGTTGTGGATGCCCTGCGGCTTCGATCTCGTCGTAGACCTGAGTCAGATTGGCTTCGGTCTTGCCCAGCAGCAGCACGGTGGCGCCGTGAGCAGCGTAGGTTTTCGCGGCAGCCGCACCGATGCCACGACCGGCACCGGTGACCAGAATGACCCGATCCTTGAGCAATTCGGGACGGGCGGTGTAATCAAACATAAAAACCTCTCCATAAGGCGAATGCTGAACTCTGTGGCGAGGGAGCTTGCTCCCGCTCGGCTGCGGAGCAGTCGTAGTGCCAGCCAGTGCGGTGTGCCTGAGAAAATGCGGACTCAGGTAAAAATGGGGCCGCTGCGCGACCCAGCGGGAGCAAGCTCCCTCGCCACAGGATGGGGGCGGGTCAGCAGCTGCACAGCGCGCTGTCGAGCACCTTGCGCAATTCCAGCGGATGATCCACCACCACGTCCGCGCCCCAGTGCCGCGGGTTGTCGTCCGGGTGGATATAGCCGTAGGTCACGGCGCAGGTCTTGGTGCCGGCATCGCGGCCCGACTCGATATCGCGCAGATCATCGCCCACAAACAAAACCGTCGACGGATCCAGATCAAGCATTTTGCACGCGAGGATCAGCGGCTCCGGATCCGGCTTGCTGTTCTTCACGTGATCCGGGCAGATCAGCAGCGCCGAGCGCTCGGCCAACCCCAGTTGCTGCATGATCGGCTCGGCAAACCGCACCGGTTTGTTGGTGACCACGCCCCAGATCAGGTTGGCCCGCTCGATGTCGACCAGCAACTCGCCCATGCCGTCGAACAGCTTGCTGTGCACAGCGCAACCGGCCAGATAACGCTCGAGGAATTCCTGACGCAGCTCCTCGAAGCCCGGCGATTCCGGATCCATCGAGAACGTCACCGCGACCATCGCTTTGGCGCCGCCGGAGATTTCGTCGCGGATGTGCTTGTCGTTCATCGGCGGCAAGCCGCGATCCGCGCGCATCGCCTGACAGATGGCGATGAAGTCCGGCGCGGTGTCGAGCAGGGTGCCGTCCATATCGAAAAGGACTGCTCTGATGGCCATCGGCTTACTCCTCGCGCAGGGTCTGGATCATGTAGTTGACGTCAACGTCGCTGGCCAGCTTGTAGTGCTTGGTCAGGGGGTTGTAGGTCAGGCCGATGATGTCCTTGACGGTCAGGCCGGCGATGCGGCTCCAGGCGCCCAGCTCGGACGGGCGGATGAATTTCTTGAAGTCGTGGGTGCCGCGCGGCAGCAGCTTCATGATGTATTCGGCGCCGATGATGGCGAACAGGTACGCCTTCGGGTTGCGGTTGATGGTCGAAAAGAACACCTGGCCGCCGGGCTTGACCATGCGGTAGCAGGCGCGGATCACCGACGACGGGTCCGGTACGTGCTCCAGCATTTCCAGGCAGGTTACGACGTCGAACTGCTCGGGCATCTCTTCAGCCAGGGCTTCGGCGGTGATCTGCCGGTATTCGACGCTGACGCCGGACTCCAACTGATGCAATTGCGCTACCGCCAGTGGCGCTTCGCCCATGTCGATGCCCGTGACAGTGGCGCCGCGCTGGGCCATGGCTTCGCTGAGGATGCCGCCGCCGCAACCGACGTCGAGAACTTTCTTGTCGGCCAGATTGACTCGCTCGTCAATCCAGTTGACGCGCAGCGGGTTGATGTCGTGCAGCGGTTTGAACTCGCTTTCACGGTCCCACCAGCGATGGGCCAGGGCTTCGAATTTGGCGATTTCGGCGTGGTCGACGTTGCTCATGATGTATTCCTCGAAAAACTTGAAAAGGGCTGTAGCCGCGGAGTCTGCTCCGCGGTGTTTACGATTCGGTGTGGCCGCTGATGCGCTGGCCCCAGGCCCGGGCGGTAACGCCCAGCTGTTGTTCATCCAGACGGGTCAGGCGCCGGTCGTCGAGTAACTGTTTACCGGCGACCCACAGGTGTTTCACGCAGTCGCGGCCGGTGGCATAAATAAGCTGCGACACCGGGTCATAGACCGGTTGCTGAGCCAGGCCGGACAGGTCGAAAGCGACAATGTCCGCAGCCTTGCCGATCTCCAGCGAACCGACCTGCGCCTCGATGCCCAAGGCCCGTGCGCCGTTGAGCGTGGCCATGCGCAGCGCACGATGGGCGTCCAGCGCGGTGGCCGAGCCGGCGACGGCTTTGGCCAGCAGCGCGGCAGTGCGGGTTTCGCCGAGCAGGTCGAGGTCGTTGTTGCTCGCCGCGCCATCGGTGCCGACGGCGACGTTCACGCCAGCCTGCCACAGGCGCTCCACCGGGCAGAACCCGCTGGCCAGCTTCAGATTCGATTCCGGGCAGTGGATCACGCTGGTGTTGCTTTCTACCAGCAATGCCAGATCGTCATCGCTGATCTGGGTCATGTGCACCGCCTGGAAGCGCGGGCCGAGCAGGCCGAGACGACCGAGGCGGGCCAGTGGCCGCTCGCCGCGATGCTCCAGCGATTGCTGGACTTCGAAGGCGGTCTCGTGGACGTGCATGTGGATCGACGCGTCCAGCTCTTCGGCGATCACGCGGATTTTTTCCAGGTTCTCGTCGCCCACGGTGTAGGGTGCATGTGGGCCGAAGGTGATCTTGATCCGTTCGTGATGCTTCAGATCGCCGAACAGCTCGACGCCCTGACGAATCGCCTCATCGGCGCTGCTGGCGCCGGGGATCGGGAAATCGAGGATCGGAATCGCGATCTGCGCGCGAATGCCGCTATTGTGCACGCGCTCACTGGCGACTTTCGGGAAGAAGTACATGTCCGAGAAACAGCTGATGCCGCCCTTGATCTGCTCGGCAATCGCCAAGTCAGTGCCATCACGGACGAACTCTTCATCGACCCATTTGGCTTCGGCCGGCCAGATGTGGTTTTCCAGCCAGGTCATCAGCGGCAGATCGTCGGCCAGGCCACGGAACAGGGTCATCGCCGCATGCCCGTGAGCGTTGATCAGGCCGGGGCTGAGCAGCACGTCCGGCAATTCGCGGACTTCAGTGGCGTTACACTTCAATGCTTCGGCGCGCGGGCCGATAAACACGATGCGACCGTCGCGAATGCCCAGGCCATGCTCCTTGAGCACAACGCCTGCAGGTTCGACGGGTACCAGCCAGGTCGGCAGCAATAATAAGTCGAGCGCAATGGCAGGTTTCGGCATCGAGGGTCGGTTCCAGTGCTTTTGTAAAGGATGGCGAAGTATACCCGAGCGTCTTCGCGGGGGGATCGCTATAATCGGCGGCTTTTGTTCATGAGTGCGGGGTGAGGGATGCGCGATCGACTGTTGGCTGCGGAGAAAGTAAAGGCCATCGATTGGCGAGATGGCGCGCTCCACCTGCTGGATCAGCGTATTTTGCCGTTCGAGGAAACGTGGATTGCCTACACCAGCGCTGCCGGTGTGGCTGAGGCGATTCGTTCGATGGTGGTGCGTGGCGCACCGGCCATCGGCATCAGCGCGGCCTATGGCATTGTGCTGGCGGCCCGCGCCCGCGTGGCTGAAGGCGGCGACTGGTACGCGGCGCTGGAAGAGGATTTCGCCCTGCTGGCGGATTCCCGCCCGACGGCGGTCAACCTGTTCTGGGCGTTGAATCGCATGCACGATCGGCTCGATCGTCTGAAGGACAATGCCGATCCGCTGGTGGCGCTGGAAGCCGAAGCCATTGCCATTCATGAAAGCGACCGCGAAGCCAACCTGACCATGGCCCAGCTCGGCGTCGATCTGATCCGCAAACATCAGGGCAATGCCCAGGCGATCCTGACCCACTGCAACACTGGTGCTCTGGCCACCGGTGGTTTCGGTACCGCGCTGGGGGTGATTCGTGCGGCGTACCTGGAAGGCATGGTCGAGCGGGTTTATGCCGATGAAACCCGACCATGGCTGCAGGGTTCACGCCTGACGGCCTGGGAGCTGGCGAACGAAGGCATCCCGGTGACGCTGAATGCCGACTCGGCGGCTGCGCACATCATGAAGACCAAAGGCGTGACCTGGGTGATCGTCGGCGCTGACCGCATCACTGCCAATGGCGACGTGGCGAACAAGATCGGCACCTATCAACTGGCGGTCAACGCCATGCACCACGGCGTGCGTTTCATGGTGGTGGCGCCGAGTTCGACCATCGACATGCATCTGGCCAGTGGCGACGACATTCCGATCGAGGAGCGTGACGGCGCCGAGTTGCTGGAGGTGGGTGGCAAGCGCGTGGGGGCCGATGTCGAGGCGTTCAACCCGGTGTTCGACGTGACGCCGGCGGATCTGATCGATGCGATCGTCACTGAAAAGGGCATCGTCGAGCGGCCGGATACGGCGAAAATGGCCCAGTTGATGTGCCGCAAGCGCCTGCATTGATTGGCTTGATGTCTGCGTTGTCCTCTTCGCGAGCAAGCTCGCTCCCACAGGTTTTGTGCATGCCGCAGAACATTGTGGGAGCGAGCTTGCTCGCGAAGGGGCCCTAAAAGTCAATAAACATCCACAAATCAGCCTCAAAATCTGCATTCAAAGAAGCTCTGAGCCTCTCTCGTCCCCTTTACGCCTGTCATCGGTCAACTAACTATGCTCCATGCGCATCTGGGGGATAGGTGCGTGGCGGCTCTTGTGATAACATCCGGCGTTTTCCGAGGCAGCTTCACGGAGCTGTCTTTACTGCGCAAATCCACGGTTCGATTTGTTGATTTGTCGTAAGTCGGCGCATGGCACTCAGCCTGCCCCGACGAGCTTCGTACATCCCATATGGATATGACGAAGTTTCACCAGAAAAAGGAATCAGGCTTCTCATGGGCGAACTGGCCAAAGAAATCCTCCCGGTCAATATCGAAGACGAGCTGAAACAGTCCTACCTCGACTACGCGATGAGCGTAATCGTCGGCCGTGCACTGCCGGATGCGCGCGATGGCCTCAAGCCCGTGCACCGTCGCGTACTGTTCGCGATGAGCGAGCTGGGCAACGACTTCAACAAGCCGTACAAGAAATCTGCCCGTGTTGTCGGTGACGTGATCGGTAAGTATCACCCGCACGGTGATACCGCGGTGTACGACACCATCGTCCGCATGGCTCAGCCTTTCTCCCTGCGCTACCTGCTGGTTGACGGTCAGGGCAACTTCGGTTCGGTGGACGGCGACAACGCCGCGGCCATGCGATACACCGAAGTGCGCATGACCAAGCTGGCGCACGAGCTGCTGGCTGACCTGCATAAAGAAACCGTGGACTGGGTGCCGAACTACGACGGCACCGAAATGATCCCGGCGGTGATGCCGACGCGCATCCCCAACCTGCTGGTCAACGGTTCCAGCGGTATCGCCGTGGGCATGGCGACCAATATTCCGCCGCACAACCTCGGTGAAGTCATCGACGGTTGCCTGGCCCTCATCGACAACCCCGAGCTGACCGTCGATGAGCTGATGCAATACATCCCCGGTCCGGACTTCCCGACGGCCGCGATCATCAACGGTCGTGCCGGCATCATCGAAGCCTACCGTACCGGTCGCGGCCGCATTTACATGCGTGCCCGTTCGATCATCGAGGACATCGACAAGGTCGGTGGCCGTCAGCAGATCGTCATCACCGAACTCCCGTATCAGCTGAACAAGGCGCGTCTGATCGAGAAGATCGCCGAGCTGGTCAAAGAGAAGAAGCTTGAAGGCATCACCGAGCTGCGCGACGAGTCCGACAAGGACGGTATGCGCGTCGTGATCGAGCTGCGTCGCGGCGAAGTGCCTGAGGTGATCCTCAACAATCTCTACGCCCAGACCCAGCTGCAATCGGTATTCGGCATCAACATCGTCGCGCTGATCGACGGCCGTCCGCGCATCCTGAACCTCAAGGATCTGCTGGAAGCCTTCGTCCGTCACCGTCGCGAAGTGGTCACCCGCCGTACCGTATTCGAACTGCGCAAGGCTCGCGAGCGTGGTCACATCCTCGAAGGCCAGGCCGTCGCCCTGTCGAACATCGACCCGGTGATCGCCCTGATCAAGGCGTCGCCGACTCCGTCGGAAGCCAAGGAAGCGCTGGTCAGCACCCCTTGGGAATCCAGCGCCGTAGTCGCGATGGTTGAACGTGCCGGCGCCGATTCGTGCCGTCCGGAAAACCTCGATCCGCAATACGGTCTGCGCGAAGGCAAGTACTTCCTGTCGCCAGAACAGGCGCAAGCCATTCTCGAACTGCGCCTGCACCGTCTGACCGGTCTGGAACACGAGAAGCTGCTGGCCGAGTATCAAGAGATCCTCAACCAGATCGGCGAGCTGATCCGCATCCTCAACAGCGCCGTGCGCCTGATGGAAGTGATCCGCGAAGAGCTGGAAGTGATCCGCGCCGAATACGGCGACGTGCGTCGCACCGAGATTCTCGATGCGCGTCTCGACCTGACCCTGGGCGACATGATCCCGGAAGAAGAGCGCGTCGTGACCATCTCCCACGGTGGCTACGCCAAGACTCAGCCGCTGGCTGCGTACCAGGCTCAGCGCCGTGGCGGCAAAGGCAAATCGGCGACCGGCGTCAAGGATGAGGACTACATCGCTCACCTGCTAGTGGCCAACAGTCACACCACGCTGCTGCTGTTCTCCAGCAAGGGCAAGGTGTACTGGCTGAAGACTTACGAAATTCCGGAAGCGTCCCGCGCCGCCCGTGGTCGTCCGCTGGTCAACCTGCTGCCGCTGGATGACGGTGAATACATCACCACCATGCTGCCGGTCGAGGAATACACCGAAGGTCACTACATCTTCATGGCGACCGCCAACGGCACCGTGAAGAAGACCCCGCTGGAATCCTTCAGCCGTCAGCGCAGCGTCGGTCTGATCGCGCTGGAGCTGGACGAAGGCGACGTGCTGATATCCGCAGCCATCACCGATGGCGAGCGCGAAGTGATGCTGTTCTCCGACGGCGGCAAGGTAACGCGCTTCAAAGAGTCTGACGTGCGTGCCATGGGCCGTACCGCCCGCGGTGTACGCGGCATGCGTCTGCCGGAAGGGCAGAAGCTGATTTCGATGCTGATCCCGGAAGAAGGCAGCCAGATCCTCACCGCTTCCGAGCGTGGTTATGGCAAGCGCACCGCGATCACCGAGTTCCCTGAGTACAAGCGTGGCGGCCAGGGCGTGATCGCCATGGTCAGCAACGAGCGTAACGGCCGACTGGTCGGTGCGGTTCAGGTGCTCGACGGCGAAGAAATCATGCTGATCTCCGATCAGGGCACTCTGGTGCGCACCCGTGTCGACGAAGTGTCGAGCCTGGGCCGTAACACCCAGGGCGTGACCCTGATCAAACTGGCCAAGGATGAAACCCTGGTTGGTCTGGAGCGGGTTCAGGAGCCGTCGGAAGTCGAAGGCGATGAGCTTGAAGGTGAAGAGGGTGCCGGGTTCGAGGGGGATGTCGTGATCGACGACGTTGCCGAGGACCAGCAACTCGACGCCGCAGCTGACGAAGAGCCGCAGGAATAAGCGGACAAGCGAGGGGGCGGATGAAAATTCGCCCCCTTGTTATTTGTCCGGTATGAAATTTCGACACCCATGAAGATCCAGTGTGGGAGCGGGCTTGCTCGCGAAGAGGGACTGACATTCAATGGCGATGTCACCAGTCCAGCCGCTTTCGCGAGCAAGCCCGCTCCCACATTCGATTTGTGTCGGCTGATGATGTAATGCGTGATACCACCAAATCAGAGCGAGATTGGATGTGAGCAAGCGAGCCTATAACTTCTGTGCCGGTCCTGCGGCGCTTCCTGAAGCTGTCCTGCAACGTGCCCAGGGTGAACTCCTTGATTGGCATGGCAAGGGTCTGTCGGTCATGGAAATGAGCCATCGCAGCGATGAGTTCGTGTCCATCGCCACCCAGGCCGAGCAGGACCTGCGTGACCTGCTGAATATCCCGTCGAACTATAAAGTGCTGTTTCTGCAGGGGGGCGCCAGCCAGCAATTCGCGCAGATCCCGCTGAACCTGTTGCCGGAAAACGGCTCTGCCGACTACATCGACACCGGTATCTGGTCGCAGAAAGCCATCGAAGAAGCCTCGCGCTACGGCCACGTCAACGTTGCCGCCACCGCCAAGCCTTACGACTATTTCGCCATTCCGGGCCAGAACGAGTGGAATCTGTCGAAAGACGCCGCTTACGTTCACTACGCGCCGAACGAAACCATCGGCGGTCTGGAATTCCAGTGGATCCCGGAAACCGGTGATGTGCCGCTGGTCGCCGATATGTCCTCGGACATCCTCTCGCGTCCAGTCGACATCTCACGTTTCGGCATGATCTACGCCGGCGCTCAGAAGAACATCGGCCCGAGCGGTATCGTCGTCAACATCATCCGCGAAGACCTGCTGGGCAAGGCGCGTTCGCTGTGCCCGACCATGCTCAACTACAAGGTCGCGGCCGATAACGGCTCGATGTACAACACCCCGCCGACCCTGGCCTGGTACCTGTCCGGCCTGGTGTTCCAGTGGCTGAAAGAGCAGGGCGGCGTTGAAGCGATCGCCAAACTGAATGACGTCAAGCAGCGCACGCTGTACGACTTCATCGACGCCAGCGGCCTCTACAGCAACCCGATCAACAAGTCGGACCGCTCGTGGATGAACGTGCCATTCCGTCTGGCTGACGATCGCCTGGACAAGCCGTTCCTCGCCGGTGCCGACGAGCGCGGCCTGCTCAACCTCAAAGGCCACCGCTCCGTGGGCGGCATGCGCGCCTCCATCTACAACGCCGTCGACATCAACGCCGTCAACGCGCTGGTGGCGTACATGGCTGAATTCGAGAAGGAACACGGCTGATGTCCGAGCAAGAACTCAAGGCACTGCGCGTTCGCATCGACGCTCTGGACAGCAAGGTTCTCGAGCTGATCAGCGAACGCGCCCGCTGCGCCCAGGAAGTTGCGCGAGTAAAGATGGCCTCGCTGGCCGAAGGCGAAGTGCCGGTGTTCTATCGTCCCGAGCGTGAAGCTCAGGTGCTCAAGCGGGTGATGGAGCGCAATCAGGGGCCGCTGGGCAACGAAGAGATGGCGCGGTTGTTCCGCGAAATCATGTCTTCGTGCCTGGCGCTCGAGCAGCCATTGAAAGTGGCTTACCTCGGCCCTGAAGGCACCTTCACCCAGGCGGCGGCCATGAAGCACTTCGGCCACGCGGTGATCAGCAAGCCGATGGCGGCAATCGACGAAGTGTTCCGTGAAGTGGCGGCGGGTGCGGTGAACTTTGGCGTGGTACCGGTGGAAAACTCCACCGAAGGCGCGGTCAACCACACCCTCGACAGCTTCCTCGAGCACGACATGGTGATCTGTGGCGAAGTCGAGCTGCGCATTCACCATCACCTGTTGGTTGGTGAAAACACCAAGACCGACAGCATCAGCCGCATCTACTCCCACGCCCAGTCGCTGGCCCAGTGCCGCAAGTGGCTGGACGCGCATTACCCGAATGTCGAGCGCGTGGCGGTGTCGAGCAACGCTGAAGCGGCGAAGCGGGTCAAGGGTGAGTGGAATTCGGCGGCGATTGCCGGTGACATGGCCGCAGGCTTGTACGGCCTGACACGTCTGGCCGAGAAGATCGAAGACCGTCCGGACAACTCGACGCGCTTCCTGATGATCGGTAACCAGGAAGTGCCGCCGACCGGCGACGACAAGACTTCGATCATCGTCTCGATGAGCAACAAGCCTGGCGCGCTTCACGAGCTGCTGGTGCCGTTCCATGACAACGGGATCGACCTGACCCGGATCGAAACCCGTCCGTCGCGCAGCGGCAAATGGACCTACGTGTTCTTCATCGACTTCGTCGGCCACCACCGTGATCCGCTGATCAAAGGTGTGCTGGAAAAGATCAGTCAGGAAGCAGTAGCACTCAAAGTGCTGGGTTCCTACCCGAAAGCAGTTCTCTAAGGGGCGGTAGCAAATGAGTGGCAACTTCCTCGCTCTGGCACAGCCGGGCGTGCAACAACTTTCGCCGTACGTTCCGGGCAAGCCTGTGGACGAACTGGCGCGCGAGCTGGATCTGGATCCGGCGAAAATCGTCAAACTGGCAAGCAACGAAAATCCGCTAGGCGCCAGTCCGAAAGCCTTGGCGGCGATCCGCGAAGAACTGGCCGAGCTGACCCGTTATCCGGACGGTAACGGCTTCGCGCTGAAATCGCTGTTGGCCGAGCAGTGCCGCGTCGAGCTGAATCAGGTGACCCTGGGCAACGGCTCCAACGACATTCTCGAGCTGGTGGCGCGCGCCTATCTGGCGCCGGGCCTGAACGCCGTGTTCAGTGAGCACGCGTTCGCTGTCTACCCGATCGCCACCCAGGCTGTCGGCGCGCAGGCCAAAGTGATTCCGGCCAAGGATTGGGGGCACGACTTGCCTGCGATGCTCGCGGCCATCGACGCCAATACCCGCGTGGTATTCATCGCCAATCCGAACAACCCGACCGGTACCTGGTTCGGCGCCGAAGCGCTGGACGAGTTCCTGCAGGACGTGCCGGAGCACGTCCTGGTGGTGCTGGACGAGGCGTACATCGAATACGCCGAAGGCAGTGATCTGCCGGATGGTCTGGATTTCCTCGCGGCGTATCCGAATCTGCTGGTATCGCGCACGTTCTCCAAGGCCTACGGTCTGGCGGCGCTGCGCGTCGGTTATGGCCTGTCCACTGCGGTAGTAGCGGACGTGCTGAACCGCGTGCGCCAGCCGTTCAACGTCAACAGCCTGGCCCTGGCCGCGGCCTGTGCGGCGCTGAAAGACGAAGAGTATCTGGCGCAAAGCCGTCAGCTCAACGAATCCGGCATGCAGCAGTTGCAGGCAGGGTTCCGTGAGTTGGGTCTGAGCTGGATCGAGTCCAAAGGCAACTTCATCTGCGTCGATCTCGGTCAGGTAGCTGCGCCGATTTTCCAGGGCTTGCTGCGCGAAGGCGTGATCGTGCGTCCGGTGGCCAATTACGGCATGCCGAACCACCTGCGGGTGACCATCGGTCTGCCGGCGGAAAACAGCCGCTTCCTCGAAGCGCTGCGTAAGGTTCTGGCTCGTGGGTGATGTCACTGCTCTGCAATCTGCTGCACCTATGATCGGTCGTCTTGTAGTGGTCGGTCTGGGCTTGATCGGTGGTTCGTTTGCCAAAGGCTTGCGTGAAAGCGGTATCTGCCGCGAGGTGGTCGGGGTCGATCTCGATCCGCAATCGCGCAAGCTGGCGGTCGAGTTGGGTGTGGTGGATCGTTGTGAAGATGATCTGATCGCTGCGTGTCAGGGCGCCGACGTGATTCAGCTGGCGGTGCCGATTCTGGCCATGGAGAAAGTCCTGGCTCGTCTGGCGAGTGTTGATCTGGGGCAGGCGATTCTGACCGATGTCGGCAGCGCCAAGGGCAATGTGGTGCGCGCGGCGACCGAGGCGTTTGGCGGTATGCCAGCGCGCTTCGTGCCGGGCCATCCGATTGCCGGCTCCGAGCAGAGCGGGGTGGAAGCCTCCAACTCTGAGCTGTTCCGTCGGCACAAGGTGATTCTGACGCCGCTCGAGCAGACCGACCCGGCCGCACTGGCGGTGGTTGATCGCTTGTGGCGCGAACTGGGTGCCGACGTCGAGCACATGCAGGTCGAGCGCCACGATGAAGTGTTGGCCGCGACCAGTCATCTGCCGCACCTGCTGGCCTTCGGTCTGGTCGACTCGTTGGCCAAACGCAATGAAAACCTTGAGATCTTCCGTTACGCTGCGGGCGGTTTCCGCGATTTCACAAGAATCGCCGGAAGCGACCCGGTGATGTGGCACGACATCTTCCTCGCCAACCGCGAGGCTGTCCTGCGCACACTCGATACATTTCGCAGCGACCTCGACGCCTTGCGCGACGCGGTCGATGCAGGGGATGGGCACCAATTGTTGGGCGTCTTCACGCGCGCCCGGGTTGCCCGCGAGCATTTCAGTAAAATCCTGGCCCGCAGGGCCTATGTGGACGCTATGAATTCCAACGATCTGATTTTCCTGGCTCAACCTGGTGGCCGCCTGTCCGGTCGGATTCGCGTACCAGGTGACAAATCGATTTCCCACCGCTCGATCATGCTCGGCTCGCTGGCCGAAGGCGTGACCGAGGTTGAAGGTTTCCTCGAGGGCGAAGATGCCCTGGCGACCTTGCAGGCATTTCGCGACATGGGCGTGGTCATCGAAGGCCCGCACCACGGTCGTGTGACCATTCACGGCGTCGGCCTGCACGGTCTGAAGCCTGCGCCGGGTCCGATCTATCTGGGCAACTCCGGCACCTCGATGCGCCTGTTGTCCGGCCTGCTGGCGGCGCAGAACTTCGACAGCACCCTGACCGGCGATGCGTCGCTGTCCAAGCGTCCGATGAATCGCGTGGCTAATCCGCTGCGTGAAATGGGCGCCGTGATCGAAACCGCCGCCGAAGGTCGTCCGCCGATGACCATTCGTGGCGGGCACAAACTCAAGGGTCTGACCTACACCATGCCGATGGCCAGTGCTCAGGTGAAGTCCTGCCTGCTGCTGGCGGGTCTTTACGCCGAAGGCAAGACCACCGTGACCGAGCCGGCGCCGACCCGTGACCACACCGAGCGCATGCTGCGCGGTTTTGGCTACCCGGTAAGCGTCGATGGCGCCACCGCGTCGGTCGAGTCCGGCGGCAAGCTGACTGCGACCCATATCGAAGTGCCGGGCGACATCTCGTCGTCGGCGTTCTTCCTGGTGGCCGCGTCGATCGCCGAAGGTTCCGAGCTGGTGCTGGAGCACGTTGGCATCAACCCGACCCGTACCGGCGTCATCGACATCCTGCGTCTGATGGGCGCAGACATCACCCTGGAAAACCAGCGTGAAGTTGGCGGCGAGCCAGTGGCTGACCTGCGCGTGCGCGCTGCTAAACTCAAGGGTATCGAGATTCCGGAAGCGTTGGTGCCACTGGCCATCGACGAATTCCCGGTGCTGTTCGTGGCGGCGGCGTGTGCCGAAGGTCGTACCGTACTGACCGGTGCCGAAGAGCTGCGCGTCAAGGAATCGGATCGCATTCAAGTCATGGCGGACGGCTTGCTGGCGCTGGGCGTCAAGTGCCAGCCGACTCCGGACGGCATCATCATTGATGGCGGCCAGATCGGTGGCGGCGAAGTGCATGGTCACGGTGATCACCGTATCGCCATGGCTTTCAGCGTCGCTTCGCTGCGCGCCACTGCACCGATCCGCATCCATGATTGCGCCAACGTCGCGACGTCGTTCCCGAACTTCCTCGCGCTGTGCGCGCAGGTCGGCATTCGCGTGGCTCAAGAGGCTCAGTCGTGAAAAACATTGCACCGGTCATCACCATCGATGGGCCAAGCGGTTCGGGCAAGGGCACGGTCGCCGGGATCCTGGCCAAGCGTCTGGGCTGGAATCTGCTGGACTCTGGTGCGCTGTATCGCCTGCTGGCGTTCGCTGCGCACAACCATGGTGTCGACCTGACCAATGAAGAGTTGCTGAAGAAACTGGCCGCTCATCTGGATGTGCAGTTCATCGCGGCGACCGACGGTCAGCTGCAGCGCATCATTCTGGAAGGCGATGAAGTCAGCGACGTCATCCGTACTGAAAGCGTCGGCTCCGGCGCTTCTCAGGTGGCCGCATTGCCGGCGGTACGCGAGGCGCTGCTGCAGCGCCAGCGTGCTTTCCAGGAAGCGCCGGGCCTGGTGGCCGACGGTCGCGACATGGGCACAGTGGTTTTTCCGGATGCGCCGCTGAAGATTTTCCTCACCGCCAGTGCCGAGGAACGGGCGCGACGCCGATATTTGCAGTTGAAGGGCAAAGTCGAGGGTGTTAGTCTGTCGAGTCTGCTAGATGAGATCCGTGCACGCGACGAGCGTGATACCCAGCGCGCAGTAGCCCCGCTCAAGCCGGCGGCTGATGCGATACAGCTGGATTCCACGGAGTTGTCCATCGATCAGGTGCTTGAACGCATCATGAGCGAGATCGCCATTCGCGATATCGCCGGGTGACCAAGAAGGCCGCAGGGGACCAGTCATAGTCCTGCAGCGCTTCTTTTAAATGAAACTAACCCACACCGTCTGGGGTGTGGAGATGGGCGTATTCTTCGCCCTCATCTACAGGAATTAAAATGAGCGAAAGCTTTGCGGAACTCTTTGAAGAAAGCCTAAAGACCCTGAACCTTCAGGCAGGCTCCATCATCACCGGTGTTATCGTTGATATTGATTACCAGGCTCGCTGGGTAACCGTTCACGCTGGCCTGAAGTCTGAAGCACTCATCCCGCTGGAACAGTTCTACAACGACGCTGGCGACCTGACTATCAATGTCGGTGACGAAGTTCACGTTGCTCTGGACTCGGTTGAAGACGGTTTCGGTGAAACCAAGCTGTCCCGTGAAAAAGCCAAGCGCGCTGAATGCTGGATCGTTCTGGAAGCAGCCTTCGCAGCTGAGGAAGTGGTCAAGGGCGTTATCAACGGTAAGGTTAAAGGCGGCTTCACTGTCGACGTTAACGGCATCCGTGCGTTCCTGCCAGGTTCCCTGGTTGACGTCCGTCCAGTGCGCGACACCACGCACCTGGAAGGCAAAGAGCTGGAATTCAAGGTCATCAAGCTGGACCAGAAGCGCAACAACGTTGTCGTTTCCCGTCGCAGCGTCCTGGAAGCCGAGAACTCCGCCGAGCGTGAAGCTCTGCTGGAATCCCTGCAGGAAGGCCAGCAAGTCAAAGGTATCGTCAAAAACCTCACCGATTACGGCGCATTCGTCGATCTGGGTGGCGTGGACGGCCTGCTGCACATCACCGACATGGCGTGGAAGCGTATCAAGCATCCTTCCGAAATCGTCAACGTTGGTGACGAAATCGACGTCAAGGTTCTGAAATACGATCGCGAACGCAACCGTGTTTCCCTGGGCCTGAAGCAACTGGGCGAAGATCCATGGGTTGCTATCAAAGCCCGTTACCCAGAAGGCACTCGCGTTACCGCTCGTGTAACCAACCTGACCGACTACGGCTGCTTCGCTGAGCTGGAAGAAGGCGTTGAAGGTCTGGTACACGTTTCGGAAATGGACTGGACCAACAAGAACATCCACCCTTCGAAAGTCGTACAAGTCGGCGACGAAGTGGAAGTCATGGTTCTGGACATCGACGAAGAGCGTCGTCGTATCTCCCTGGGCATCAAGCAGTGCAAGTCGAACCCGTGGGAAGACTTCTCTGGCCAGTTCAACAAGGGCGACAAGATCTCCGGCACCATCAAGTCGATCACCGATTTCGGTATCTTCATTGGTCTGGACGGCGGCATCGACGGTCTGGTTCACCTGTCCGACATCTCCTGGAACGAAGTGGGCGAAGAAGCCGTACGTCGTTTCAAGAAGGGCGACGAGCTGGACACCGTCATCCTGTCGGTTGACCCAGAGCGCGAGCGCATCTCTCTGGGCATCAAGCAACTGGAAAGCGATCCGTTCTCCGAGTACGTCTCGGTTAACGACAAGGGCGCTATCGTGACCGGTACCGTGAAAGAAGTTGACGCCAAAGGCGCCATCATCGTTCTGGCCGACGACATCGAAGCAACCCTGAAAGCCTCTGAAATCAGCCGTGACCGCGTTGAAGACGCGCGCAACGTTCTGAAAGAAGGCCAGGAAGTTGAAGCCAAGATCATCAGCGTTGACCGCAAGAGCCGCGTAATCCAGCTCTCGATCAAGTCGAAAGACGATGCTGAAGAGAAAGAAGCCATCCAGAGCCTGAAAGCAGCTCCGGAAGGTGAAGCAGCTGACACCACTATGGCGGCACTGCTGCGTCAAGCAATGGCCAAACAGAACTAAGTTCTGCTTGATCATGAAAAAGGGCGACTTCGGTCGCCCTTTTTTGTGCCTGCGATTTGGTGGCGGTGCGGTTGGGAGTGGAGTGTTGGTGAAACCAATCCCTTCAACGGGTTGTCTGTTTCTTTAATCGGATCAATCGCCTATTCGCGACTAAGCTGGGTATTAGTCGTGCAGTAGTCGGGCGTTGCCTGGCATAAGGAAGTGGATGAACAGATTTATTGTCTTGATTGCGGTGTTGGTACTGGCTGGCTGCACCACAAGTGCCAAAACGCATGCTGTGCGTGGCGTCAGCGGTATCGAGATCGACTGCTCTGGTCTGGGTTCGGGGTGGGAGAAATGCCAAAAGCGCGCAGCGAAGGAGTGCAAGGGCGCGGGTTACAGAGTAATCACCCGATCTGATCAGGCCAAGGATGAAGATGAATATCCGTTTGGCTTCAATCCCGCAGGCTACGTCACTCGAACCATGCTGGTCATGTGCCGTTGAGTGTGTACTGCTTCGGCTTGTGCTTGTGTGCACTGAAAACAGGCGTTTCAGCGCCAAGGAAGATATGTCAATCCCTGGGCTGTTCAAAATCTTCCGGGCGTGCTAAAACCTTTCAAGCGCTGATCTAGCTGCTTGAAAAAGAAGGGAAAAATATGACGAAGTCGGAGTTGATCGAACGAATTGTCACCCATCAAGGGCTACTCTCATCCAAGGATGTGGAGCTGGCCATCAAGACCATGCTTGAACAAATGTCCCAGTGCCTGGCCACCGGTGATCGCATCGAGATCCGTGGGTTTGGCAGCTTCTCCCTGCACTATCGTGCGCCGCGCGTAGGTCGCAATCCAAAGACCGGTCAGTCGGTTAGTCTCGACGGCAAATTCGTTCCGCATTTCAAGCCGGGCAAGGAGTTGCGTGACCGGGTGAATGAGGAAGAGGAGGAGGGAGTTTGACAGTCGCTACTTTTCAAGGAGTTACTCATGCGTAACCTCAAGCGCATGCTTCTTGGTGTTTTTATTCTGCTGCTGGTGTTGGTGATTCTGGCGTTTGTACTGGAAAATCAGCAATCCATCTCGCTGATGTTTCTTGGCTGGGCTGGTCCGCAACTTCCAGTGTCTCTGATCATGGTAATTGCTTTGCTCGTCGGGATGCTGATCGGGCCGGTACTGGGCTGGTTTTTGGGGCGTTCTTCCAGTGCCTCCCGCAAGCTATCGGGGTGAAATGCTGTGGGGTGGGGGTGTGATGAATTTGCACCGCGGCCTGTCCATATCCATTAGTAAAACGTTCATTAAGCTGTAAAATGCCGCGTTTGTTCGACAGCGGCATATTTGCTTGTCGCTGAAAATTCGCTTTTAAAGAAGCCTTGCGACTTGGGCTTTTGCATTCATGGATCAGACAGTGCTCGGTTGGCAGCCCTGTCAGCACCTCAAGGGTATGGTTTCGCGTGAAAATTCTAGTAACCGGCGGTGCCGGGTTTATTGGCTCGGCAGTTATCCGTCACATCATTTCCAATACATCCGACTCTGTAGTGAACGTCGACAAGTTGACGTATGCCGGTAACCTTGAATCGCTGGCGCAAGTCAGTCACGACCCGCGTTATGTTTTCGAGCACGTAGATATCTGTGATCGCGCAGAGATTGAACGTGTCCTGCAAGCGCATCAGCCGGATGCGATCATGCATCTGGCGGCAGAGTCGCATGTTGACCGCTCGATCTCCGGTCCCTCCGAATTTATTCAGACCAATATCATTGGTACATACACTCTTCTTGAAGCTGCCCGGCACTACTGGACGGGCCTGGAAGGTGATCGCAAATCAGCTTTTCGCTTCCATCACATCTCGACGGACGAAGTTTACGGCGACCTTGAAGGGCCGGAAGACCTTTTCACCGAAGAAACGCCTTATCAGCCGAGCTCTCCCTATTCGGCGAGCAAGGCCAGCTCCGATCATCTTGTACGCGCCTGGGCCAGAACCTATGGGCTGCCGACACTGGTGACCAATTGCTCGAATAATTACGGCCCGTGCCATTTTCCCGAAAAGCTGATTCCGCTGATCATTCTCAATGCACTGGAGGGCAAGCCGTTGCCGGTGTACGGCAAGGGTGATCAGGTCCGTGACTGGCTCTATGTCGAAGATCATGCCCGTGCACTTTATAAAGTTGTAACCGAAGGTGTGGTTGGCGAGACCTATAACATCGGTGGTCATAACGAAAAGCAAAACATCGAAGTGGTGCACACGCTGTGTGCATTGCTTGACGAGCTGCGTCCTGAGTCCGCCCATTGCCCTCATGCCAGTCTGATCACCTATGTTCAGGATCGGCCTGGCCATGACCAGCGCTACGCGATCGATGCCAGCAAGATCCAGCGTGAGCTTGGCTGGACGCCGCAAGAAACATTCGAAACCGGCATTCGCAAGACGGTGGAGTGGTATTTGAACAATGCCGACTGGGTCGCCCATGTAAAAAACGGTAGTTATCAGCAATGGATTGATCAGAACTACGCGGATCGTTCAGGCCAGTGATGAAAATTCTCTTGCTGGGGAAAAACGGTCAGGTGGGATGGGAGCTGCAGCGCTCCCTTTCTCCACTAGGAGAGCTGATCTCGCTGGATCGTCATGGCGAAGACGGGCTGTGCGGCGATTTGTCCGATCTTGTTGGCCTGCGAGCCACCCTTCGTCGCGTGCGTCCGGACATTATCGTCAATGCGGCGGCATACACAGCTGTGGACAAGGCAGAAGTCGAGATCGAACTGGCGCATTGCGTGAACGCGCAGGCCTGCCAGGTCATGGCCGAAGAAGCTGCGGCGCTGGATGCATGGTTGATTCATTATTCGACCGACTACGTATTCAATGGGCAGGGATCGACACCCTGGGTAGAGACTGATGCGGTTGCCCCGCTGAATCGCTATGGCGTCAGCAAGGCTGTCGGTGAGCAGGTGATTATCGACTCGGGTTGCAAGCACCTGATCTTCCGTACCAGTTGGTGTTATGGAGCCCGTGGCAGCAACTTCGCCAAGACCATGATGAGGCTGGCCAGGGAGCGCGACACGCTGAACGTGATCGCGGACCAGATCGGTTCACCCACGGGAGCGGACCTGATTGCCGATGTCACGGCGCTGGCTATTCGGCGTGTCTTGCTGGCTCCAGAGCTTGCCGGGGTTTACCACCTGGCGGCTGGCGGCGAAGTCTCATGGCATGGTTATGCGTCATTCGTGATCGACTTTGCCCGCCGCCAGGGTGAGGCGTTCGCGGTGACAGCGATCAATACGATTGAAACCAGTGCCTACCCAACCCCTGCACGCCGACCTTTGAACTCTCGTTTGAATACTCACAAGCTGTGCCGGGCCTTTTCTTTACACTTGCCGGATTGGCAAAGTGGTGTAACCCGAATGCTCAGGGAAATTCTCGATAAATGATCAAGACCAACCGTAAAGGCATCATTCTGGCCGGTGGTTCAGGCACACGCTTGCACCCGGTCACTCTTGGTGTATCCAAGCAATTGCTGCCGATCTATGACAAGCCGATGATTTTCTATCCGCTGTCGGTACTTATGCTGGCGGGCATGCGTGAAATTCTGATCATCTCCACGCCCGAGGATCTGCCGAACTTCCGCAAGCTGCTGGGTGACGGCAGCCTGTACGGAGTCGAGCTGAGTTATGCCGAGCAGCCTAGCCCTGACGGTCTGGCCCAGGCGTTTATCATTGGTGAAGAATTCATTGGTGATGATCCTTGCTGTCTGATCCTCGGCGACAACATTTTCTACGGGCAGTATTTTACCGAGAACCTGCGCTCGGCCAATGCCCAGACCTCAGGTGCTACAGTGTTCGGTTACCACGTTTCCGATCCGGAGCGTTTCGGGGTGGTGGAATTCGATGCAAACGGTTGTGCGTTGAGCATTGAAGAGAAGCCTCTCAAGCCGAAGTCCAACTATGCGGTTACCGGTTTGTATTTCTACGACAACCAGGTCGTGGAGATTGCAAAGAACATTCAGCCTTCGGAGCGTGGCGAGCTGGAAATCACCGACATCAACCGTGCCTATCTGGAGCAGAAGACGCTCAATGTCGAAATGTTGGGCCGAGGCTTCGCCTGGCTGGATACCGGTACCCATGATTCGTTGCTCGAAGCGGGGCACTTCGTGCATACCATCGAGCATCGCCAGGGGTTGAAAGTCGCCTGTCTCGAAGAAATTGCCTACAGCAACGGCTGGATCAGCGCTGAACACGTCGCGGCACAGGCTGATCGCCTGAAAAAAACCGGTTACGGACAGTACCTGCAGAAGCTGCTGGATCATCCTTCGAATTGAATGTGTTCTTTCCGTCGGTCCACAGGTTGGCAGGTTAATTACCGAGTTATTAATTCATGGCTGTCGCGCTAGAATGGCAGCCAGAACCTGACGGTGTATTTGAAGTTTCGCTGGTCGAATCAGTCTGTCTGCCCCCTTATGTACTTTTGAAAGGGGGGGGGGGGCGGTACCTTCGGGTGGAAAGTGTCAGTGTATCTGCTGCTTGCATGCGAACGGCAGGGGTAAAAATTTGCGCTGATCTCAGTGCAGGAACGACTAGTAACATAACTGAGCCCGCTTTCCTGATAACAATCGGCAGGAAGGGGGATTAAGGATTTAGAGCATGGAACTGATTCCCGTAATTTTGTCTGGTGGAGTTGGCAGCCGCCTGTGGCCTGTTTCTCGCGAGGCTCATCCCAAACCTTTCATGGATCTGCCGGATGGTCAGAATCTGATCCAGAAGACGTTCTTGCGTGCTTCGCGCCTTGAAGGTGTCGTTGAGGTCCTCACGGTCACCAATCGTGAACTGCTGTTCAAGACTGAAGACGAGTACGGTGTAGTCAATACGGCCAAGCACGCTCAGGGTTTCATCCTCGAGCCCTTCGGGCGCAATACTGCAGCGGCCGTAGCTGCGGCGGCGCTGCAACTTGAGGCGACCCATGGTCCTGACGCGCACATGCTGGTACTGGCAGCCGATCACCTGATCAAGGACGAAAAAGCTTTTGCGGCGGCGGTCGGCAAGGCCGTTGCGCTGGCCAGCACGGGCTGGCTGGTCACGTTCGGTATCCAGCCGACCTATCCGGAAACCGGATTTGGCTACATCGAGGCGCAGAAGGATGCTCCACTCGAGGGCGGCTTGAAGGTCGCGCGTTTTGTCGAGAAGCCCAACCTGGAGACAGCCCAGGGGTACGTGAGTGCCGGCAATTATTTCTGGAATTCCGGCATGTTCTGCTTCCGGGTGGGCACGGTACTGGAAGAACTTCGCCAGCACGCGCCTGATGTCGTCGATGCCGTTGCTAAAACAATCGAAGCCTCGCGCCTGACTTCTTCGAGCAAATATCGCTGCCTGGCGCTGGATGCTGAGCGTTTTGCCGAGGTTCCGGATATCTCCATCGACTACGCCCTGATGGAGCGCTCGACGAAAGTCGCTACCATTCCTTGCGATATTGGCTGGAGCGACATCGGTTCCTGGAATGCCGTGAGCGAGCTGACCCCGGCTGACGAAAACGGCAACCGTTTCGAAGGTGAGGTTCTGTCCCATGGCTCACGCAACAACTATGTGAACAGTGAAGGGCGCCTGACAGCCCTGGTCGGTGTGGAAGATCTGCTGGTCATCGATACGCCCGACGCGGTGATGATCGCCCACAAGGATCATGCTCAAGACGTCAAGCATATCGTCAACCAGCTCAAGGCCTGCAGCCATACCGTGCATTTGCTGCATCGCACGGTGCATCGTCCATGGGGCACGTACACTACCCTGGAAAACGGCGAGCGCTTCAAGATCAAACGCATTGTCGTCAAGCCGAAAGCCTCTCTGTCCCTGCAGATGCATCACCATCGCAGCGAACACTGGATTGTCGTCAGCGGCATGGCAAAGGTGGTCAATGATCAGCAGGAGTTGATGCTCGACACCAACGAGTCGACGTTCATCCGTGCGGGTCACCGGCACCGCCTGGAGAACCCGGGCATGATCGACTTGGTGCTCATCGAAGTGCAGAGCGGCGAGTATCTGGGTGAGGACGATATCGTTCGTTTTGAAGACATCTACGGCCGCGTTGACAAGTAACAGCGTGCTGGCAGTCATAAGCCTGACGGGTGATTGTTCAACCGGTCAGGCTTATTTGCATGTGTCCACCCTCGACTTTAATTCCTATCGATGACGCACGACCCGTTCGAAATGTGTCGTCCCCGTTTCCCGGCAAGAGACCAGAATGCATACCCCTATCAAAACCCGCTGCTTCAAGGCTTATGACATCCGTGGCCAGGTGCCCTCCGACCTCAACGAAGATGTGGCTTATCGGATTGGCCGCGCCATGGTCACCGAGCTGCAAGGCAAGAGCATCGTGCTGGGGCGGGATATGCGGCTGGAAAGCCCGATGCTGGCCGAAGCAATGACCCGCGGTCTGCGCGAGGCCGGGGCGCAGGTCATTGATATCGGCTTGTGTGGCACCGAAGAAGTCTACTTCGCCACCAGCGCATTCGGTGCCGATGGCGGTGTGATGATCACTGCAAGTCACAACCCCAAAGGGTACAACGGCATGAAGCTGGTCAAGTCGCAGTCGCGACCGATCAGTGGCGATACAGGGCTCAATGCGATTCGAGACCGCGTGGAAAGTGGCGATCTCGGTCCCCTGGCAGACGAGCCTGGTGGTGTTCGTCACGAGCTGGACAAGGGGCGCTACATCGCCCATCTGTTGACGTATATCGACGTTGCGGATCTGAAACCGCTGAAGGTACTCGCCGACCCAGGCAACGGCGCCGCCGGTCCGGTACTGCAGGAACTGATCGACAAGCTGCCCTTCGAGTGGGTGCTGATCAATGCCGAACCGGACGGTAACTTTCCCAATGGCGTGCCCAATCCACTGCTGCCGGAAAATCGCGAACTGACGCGCCAGGCGCTGTTGGACAAGGGCTGTGACGTGGGACTGGCCTGGGACGGCGACTTTGACCGCTGCTTCTTTTTCGACGAAACCGGTCGCTTCATCGAGGGCTACTATCTGGTTGGCCTGCTGGCGGAAATGCTGCTCAAACAGCACCCGGGCAGCAAGATCATTCACGACCCGCGCCTGACCTGGAACACCATCGATCAGGTTGAGCAGGCAGGCGGCGTACCGGTCCTGTGCAAAACCGGGCATGCCTTCATCAAGGAGCGCATGCGCCTTGAGGATGCGATCTACGGCGGCGAAATGAGCGCCCACCACTATTTCCGCGACTTCGCCTACTGCGACAGCGGGATGATTCCGTGGTTGTTGGTGACAGCGCTGATGTCCACCACCGGAAAGACCCTTGCGCAACTGGTTGACGAGCGTATTGCGGCATATCCGTGCACCGGCGAAATCAACTATCGGGTCGACGATGTGCCGGCGATGTTGCAGAAGGTTCTTGAGCACTATTTGCCCCAGAGTCCGGTCCTCGACAGAACGGATGGCATCAGCGTTTCCTTTGACAACTGGCGTTTTAACCTGCGTGGTTCCAACACAGAGCCACTGTTGCGGCTGAACGTCGAGTCCAGGGGCGATCAAGCGTTGATGTGGGCTCGACTGAAAGAGCTTGAAACGCTGATCAAGGGTGCATGAGACCTTTGGTCTCTTTGGTATTCAACAGCGCCCGTGCTTCGGTGAGCGAAACATCGCGGTGCGGTCGCGGGTTGTGAAATATCAATTTTATAGGTTCATATTTTGAAAACGGTTTTATTGCTAAGCACCTATCCGATCATCAGCCCCCGCCACGGCGGCCAGGTCCGGGTTGCCAACATCGCGAAAACCTTCGAGGAAAATGGCTGGAGCGTTACTCATCTGGCCGTTTATGAGCCTGAGGGTTACCCGCCGTCGACATTGGGTTCCAATGATGTCAGCTTTCCCGCTGGCAGCAGCTTTCGCAAATACAAGGGCACCTATGTGCCGTTGATCAACGATTTGCTGTCGGGGGAGTTCGCCGCCTCGGAGCAGGGCGGGTTTGCCGAAATCCTCAAAAAGCTGCCTGCAGTGATTGACGTCATTCATGTCGAGCAGCCATGGCTATGGCCGCTGGTCCTGAAGATCAAACAGCTGCCGCAATACAGTAATGCTTGCCTGATTTACGGGTCCCAGAACATCGAGGCCCCGCTGAAGCTGGAAATTCTCGACAGTTACGGGATCAAGGGTGCCGAGCCGGTCATTGCCGATATTGAAGCCCTTGAGCGCAAGGCTGCGCTGGAGGCTGATATTGCCGTAGCGGTAACGCAAGCGGATTACGACATCCTCAAGGCTTGGGGGGCGAAAATGCCGCTGTTGGCTCCTAACGGCATTGCGCCCTGGACGGCCAAGATCGAAGTGCTCGAGAGCTGGAAGGCGCGCCTGCCAGCATCACCGTGGATTCTCTATGTCGCCAGTGCTCATCCACCTAATTTCAAGGGCTTCAATGAGTGTCTGGGGAGTTCTCTGGCGTGCATTCCGCCTGACAGCAAGCTGGTGGTGGTCGGCAGTGTTTGCGAGCACCTGGAGTCGACGCTTCGGGACAGTCGCTGGGGGCAATTGAACCTGTCGCGCCTGAAACTTTTGTACATGCTGCCTGACGATGACCTGGATGCGGTGAAAACCCTCGCTCATGCGTTTCTGTTACCGATTCCCCATGGCGGCGGCTCGAACATCAAGACGGCGGAAGCCATTTATTCGGGCAAATACGTGGTCGGAACGGAGTCTGCGTTTCGCGGCTTCGAACAGCATCTGGATCTGCCGGAAATCAGTGTTGCCCGTACGCCGAACGAGTTTCACGCGGCGATCCGCAAGCGCCTGACCGGGCCGGCAACGATCGATGGCAACGGTCCGGATAGAGAGTCCCGGGAATCATTGACCTGGGCCCGGAGCCTGGAATCGATTCCGCATGCAGCAATACAAGTCATTGAAAAGAAGGCGCAAGCATGACTACCTGGTTTGACGTAACGACCATCCTTGGCTGGCGGCGGCCGGCGGTAGGCATTATTCGTACCGAGGCGGAAGCGGCCGCTCATGCGCTTGAGTTGATTGCTGCCGGTGAGAGCGTGAAGTTTTGCTTCTACAACCGTGCCACGGGCTACAGCGCCGTCGACACCGCTGAGGTGGCCGCGACGCTCAAGCGAATCTCCGGTGCGCACGCTGCTGGGCCGGGCAAGGTTGCTGCGAGTAGCGCGAACAAGAGTTCGATCGAGGCCCGACTGAAAGAGAAAGCGATAAAGGTGCTCAACCGCTTGCCGCCAAAAGTCAGTGGGCGCATTTATCAGTTCTTCCAGTTGCGCCGTGTGTCAATGGTCGAGGCCGTGATTGCTCTTCGGCACATGCGGTCGGCTATCAAGGGGTTCCTGAAGCCAGCCAACCGGACTCATGTCTTTACGCCGTCGTCCGTCAAGGCAGCGACGGCCGGTCATCCGTTCTCGAAGGGTGATAGCTACATTTCCGTGGGTCTGGACTGGGACAACAAGGATCTTCCGCATCTTTATGAGCTCAAGAAGAAGGTCGGTCTGCGCGTCATTCTCTTCTGCTACGACGTGATCCCGGTAAGGCTTCCCCATTTGTGCGTGGGTGATGTGGCGGCCAGGTTCGCCAACTATTTCACGGACGTCGCCTGGTGTGCGGACAAGATCCTTTGTATCTCGGAATGCACGCGCAAGGACCTGATCGCACTGCTCGAAGAGTTGGGTGCACCGGTCCCGCAAACGGCGGTGGTCAAGCTGGGATGCCAGCTCTCGCATGAACTGAGCGATGACATCAGTGCTGATGTGAAAGCGTTGTTGAATGAGCGTTTTGTACTGTTCGTTTCAACGATCGAGCGCCGCAAGAATCACGAGGTTCTTTACCGCGCCTATACACGTCTGATTGATAGTGGCGTTCAGGATCTGCCGAAACTGGTGTTTGTTGGAATGTCGGGCTGGGGTGTTGGTGACTTGCTGGCGGATATCCAGCTTGATCCGAGAACCAGGGACTACATTCGCATCCTGAACAATGTCTCCGATTCGGACCTCATGCACCTCTATCGTCATTGCATGATGACGGCATTTCCGTCGCTGTATGAAGGTTGGGGATTACCGGTTGCAGAGAGTCTGGCTGCCGGCAAGTACTGCCTCGCTTCCAGTGCCGCGTCGATACCGGAAGTGGGTGGTGAGCTGCTGGATTATCTGGAGCCGTGGGATGTCTCGGCATGGGTGGCGGAGCTGCAGAAGTATGCGTTCGATCCGGCAGCGCTGGCTGCAAGGGAAGAGGCGATCAAACGTGACTACAAGCCGGTGGCTTGGAAGGACACGGCGCGATATGTGTTTGATAGCGTGAAGCAGCAATAACGAAGGCAAATCTTGTTTTACGGTGGATCAGCAGGTGATCCACCGTGTAACAGGGTTCATACGATAGTGTTTGTGTTGAAGATGTTCAGTGGTTCGAGTATGTCGGGAGTGCCGAGCAACTCAGGGTTGGCTGACCATCTTTCGATAATGCTTCCAAAGTGATTGGCTGCTGAAGTGATGACTTTAGCCCGAAGAAC
Organism: Pseudomonas sp. AM14(2022); assembly: GCF_036346455.1. Classification (NCBI taxonomy): domain Bacteria; kingdom Pseudomonadati; phylum Pseudomonadota; class Gammaproteobacteria; order Pseudomonadales; family Pseudomonadaceae; genus Pseudomonas; species Pseudomonas sp. AM14(2022). Next base: position 146,129 of record NZ_JAOTNY010000004.1, on the reverse strand, counting down.
AACGGGAATGGCCTGTTCCAGCCTCTTGGCGTAGTTTTCAGCTGTAAATGTTTCTTTTGCCCACACTTGAGCCTCGCTTCCGATGTCCGCGGACAGGGACCGATTGCCTTGCAGCGCGAGGAACACCTTCCTCAAGTCTTCGATCTCATTGTCGGCCGAGACCTTGAGCACATATTGATCAGGTAACTCCTTGTAAAAGCCGGTATCTGTGACGATCGTGGCTTTTGCGTAGAGCATCGCTTCAATCGCTGAAGCTGAGGCGGCTTCCAGGCTTGGCCAGCGCAGGCAACTGATGACATCGGCTTCTATGATGGCCTGGGACAATGTCGCGTCATCGACCTCGTTTGAAATAATCAGTTCGACGCCGCTGTTGGTTGCGAGCTCGGCGAGCCTTTTCTCAACTTCGGGAAGGATGGCACCGACTAGTCGATAGCTGATGTTTTTGCACAGTAACGGATCGCTTGCGATTGCCTGGATGCAACTCTCAACCCGTTTGTTCGGGTTGACGTGGCCAATGGTCAACACTTTCAGCTTGTTGTCACTGTTGCATTCGCTTTGTGAGTTGAGCGCGCCGGGTGCATCGTAAGCCAGTGGAGTCACGAATACCGGACCTGCGCAAGCGGCCATGACACGGCTGCAACCCCAATTACTGTGGGTAATGACGCCGGTGGCCATCGAACTAATCCACTCGGTCAGTGGTGCAGTTTCCCGTGTGCTGTTGATAAAGGTCGCACTGTCACTGACGTTGAAGTAGTCAGTGGCAACCTTCGACCCGTACCACTGGGTCAGAATGTGATTGGCTTCTTCGCGTCGTTGTTGGGCCCAGCCCCAGAATAAATGGCCCACGAAGAAGTCATGCAGGCAAACGATGCCGGGAGCCTTCTGAAGCCATGCAACGCCACCTTCATGAAACTCGTAGTTGTCACCGATCTGATAGACAAGGCAGTCAGCACCTGCGATTGCCTCGTAGACCTGCGCTTCATCCATCCAAGTCAGTAGCGTGCAGCCGAAATCGTGAGCTTCCCTGGCCAGAGCATGCGGACTCTCGGTTCGCACCACTACGATATGGTGCTTCTGGGCCAGCAGGGCTCGAACCACAAGTCGGGTCATCCGGCCAATGGCCGAGGATTGGACGCCCGGTGTAAATATGACAAGTTTCATTTGAGCAGCGCCTCGACGGTTTCAGGCCAATTAATGCCCAGGTTGTTCCACAATGCCTGTGCGCCTTCTCCGTACTGTTTGGTGCGTTTTTTGTTATCGAATGCCGCGCTCATTGCTTCTGCGAGGCCTTCTACGGTTGGTTCGGCTCTCCAGCCGGTCGATCCGGGATTGACCAGTCCAAGGATGCCACCGCTGTCTGTGGTAGTGATCAAGGCCTTGCGGGCGGTAGCTGCCTCCATAGCGACGTAGCCCAATGAGTCTTCGTCGAACGGGATATAGGCCACGGCAAGTGCGCGGTTTACGTAATCCACGTAAGTGGCTCGCGGCAAGAAGCGCAGGTCGAGCTTCACCCGATCCTGCAAGCCGAACTCTTCGACGATTGCGCGCAGTTGTTGTGCGTCGGATTCGGATTCCGGTGGACCGGCAATGATCAATTTGACTCGTTTGTCGGCTTTGGACAGTGCTTGCAGAAGAAGGAACTGGCGTTTCATGCCGTTTACCCGACCACCTGCAAATATGTAGTCGTCGAACTTTCCACCCGTGAAGGCTTCCGGGTCGTTGACCGGTGGCAGCAGTACTTGGGAGTCAAAGCCGTTGTATTTGAGCAATCGCTGCCGCGTGATTTCCGAGTTGGTGAAGATGTGTCGGCTTTCGGCAAAACTTTCGTTATCGGCGTTGATGATGGCCTTGCGAATGTCTGCGCCGCTTTCATCCGCAGGCAGATTGGTCTGGCCGACATCGAACAGATCGTAGGCTTGACGGTATTGATGAAGCAGCCACAACGACTTTCGGTGATGACGGATCAGGTAGGCCGGAAACTTCAGAGCAATGACGTGATCAGTGTTGAACAGTTCGAGTGTGCGCGCCATCAGCATCTGAGACGGTATGCGCGATGCAGGCTCCCATTGAAACGGGATTCGCATGATTTCGGCATCGTGTCCGGCGACGTTCAGATTCTTTTGCAGATTGACGGCGAGTTCTTCTGCACCACCCCATATGAAAGGGGCCATGTTGTTAACGATCAAGACTTTCATGCCAACAGGCGCTCCACCACATGCGACCAGGAAATTTTCAAGTCAACCAATCGCTGCTTGGCGTTTTTACCCATGGCTTGGGTCACGTTTCTTTCCCTGAAAAGTTTGTCCATCGCTTTTGCCAGAGACTCTGGAGTTGGCTCGGCGATGTAACCGTTATAGCCATCTTCAACCAGTTCAAGAACGCCACCAGAGTCAGTGGTAGTGAGAATCGGCTTCTCGGCGTGACTGGCTTCCAAGCTCGGGTAGCCGTATGAGTCTTCGTCCAGCGGCAAATAGGCGGCCGCAAGGCAGACGGACAGGTGTTCGACTTTTTCTTCCTCGGTGATCCAGCGGTCGTCGAGGATCACGCGTTCTGCCACGTTGTATTCATCGATTTTTTGACGAAGGGCATTGGCATAGTCGGGGCCTGCACCTGTACCCAGCAGGCGCAGGCGAACCGGAGTCGTCGTATAGCTTAACGCTTCGATCAGCAAGTGCTGACGCTTATGGTGCTCGAGGCGACAGATATACGCGATCTCGTCGTTGTATCCGGCACAGTGGAAGCGTTCAGACTCGAATACGGGAGGGTAGAGCACTTCGCTGTCGACATCGTTGTAGGTCTTGAGTCTTTTTGACACGACTTTCGAGTTTGTGAAAATCGTCTTTGCTTCACCCAGTGCCCGGGTATCCGCATCGAAGAGAGCTTCGCGGATTGCGCGGTGCTTGGTGTCATCCGCAAAATCACGATAAGGGCTCTCCCACAGGTCGTAGAACGCACGAATGTGATGGATGAACCACAGAATCTTGTGCGGATGCGGAATCAAATGCGCTTGGGGACGGAAGCAGATGACCCGGTCGGCCGCCTGCAGATCCACCCAGCGCAAGGCCATCATCTGCTGAAACAGCAGGTCCGGTGCATCGAGTTCGGGCAGGTACACGACTTCGACCTGATGACCGGCTTCGGTCAGGGTCGAGGCCAGCCAGTCGACGATGTTTCTTCCGCCGCCCCTGATAAACGGCACAAAGGTGGAGCAAAGTGCAATTTTCATCAGGCCGTCAAGACCTCATGCAGGCTCGCCGCAATTCTGATGATGTCTTCCCGGGTCAGATCCTGATGCGTCGGCAGGTTGATGCCGCGGCCGGACCACAGGTCTGCTACCGGGTAGGTGTTGTCTTCCTTGTAAGGCGGCAGGACGTGCATCGGGTAGAAAACCGGACGGGTTTCGATGCCCATTGCATCCAGTTTCTGCATGACGGCGTCACGTTTGTGCTCATCACCGTCCGCCAGGAAGATGTTGTACATCCAGAAGACCTGCTTGGCCCACGATGCCTCGGTCGGCAGGATGATCTTGCCCTTGAGGTCTGCCAGCGCTTCGTTGTACCAGCCGGCCAGGCGTTCGCGATCGGCAAGTGCAGTATCGATGTTCTCCATCTGGGCCAGGCCAATGGCCGCCTGGATGTTGGTCATACGATAGTTGTAACCGACTACCGGGAACCAGTAGCGACGATTCGGATCCATGCCCTGACCACGGAACAGGCGCAGTTTGGCGGCGAGTTCGTCGTCATCGGTGGTGATCATGCCACCTTCACCGGTGGTGATGATCTTGTTGCCGAAGAAGCTGAAGGTCGCACAAGTGCCCAGGCTGCCCACCTTGCTGCCCTTGACTTCGGCGCCGTGTGCCTCGGCGGCGTCCTCGACGACCCACAGGTTGTGCCTGCGGGCGATTTCGTTGACGACGTCCATCTGTGCCGGATGACCATAGAGGTGCACCGGGATGATGCCTTTGGTCTTGGCGGTGATCTTGCTTTCGATCGTTTGCGGGTCGATGTTCATGGTATCGGCGCATACATCCACCAGTACTGGAGTCGCGCCGCAATAGCGTACGGCGTTGGCCGTTGCGATATAGGTTACGGTGGGGATGATGACTTCGTCGCCGGGTTGCAGATCAAGTACGACCAGGGCCAGGTGCAGAGCGGTGGTGCCGTTGTTGGTGGCGATCGCATGCTTGACGCCACAGAACGCGGCAAAGCTTTCTTCGAAGGCGGTGATGTACTTGCCGTTAGAGGAGATCCAGTTTGTATCCAGGCAATCGAGCACGTAATTGCGTTCGTTTCCAGCGAGTTTTGGTTGTGCAACGGAAATACGTTTCATGTCTCTTCCTTCAAAATTTGTTCAAAACTTTGGCTGGCACACCGACAACGGTGATTGCTGGCCCGATATTCGAGATGACGACGCTGCCAGCACCCACCATGACTGATTCACCAATGTGAATCTCGGGAGTGATCTTGCTGCCCACGCCGATAAAACTGAGATTGCCCACGCGCACGTTACCCGCCAATGCGCACTGCGGAGCAATGTGTACCGCCTGTCCGATCACGCAGTCATGGTCGACGGTGGCGCCAGTGTTGATGATGCAGAGATCGGCAATACTCGCCTCTGCGTTGATCACCGCGCCCGCCATGATTGCGATTCCCCTGCCAAGAGAGGCCGAGGGTGAAACAACAGCCGCAGGACTGATCGCATTCACCAACTGAAAACCAGCTTCGATAACCTTTTTCGCGAGCTTGTTACGCACCGGGTTTGATCCGATGGCGATGAAAACCCGTTGGTACCCCTCCTTTCTCAAAGCCAAAAGATGATCATCGCTTTTCAATACCGCAATACCCAGACAGGTGTCTGGACTGTCCGTATTGCCGACGCAATAAGCGACAGTATCGCCCTGTGCCTGAAGTAGCTCGATGCAAACTTTTGCATGTCCGCCCGCACCTACAACGATGACTTCGCTTTTCATTTATCCAAGCCTCCTGCGTCCAGCGATTCCGGCGATGAAAACAACAGGTTGATCGAATCTGTGCTGGCCAGCTGTTCCAGCGACCACGTTTCAAGCTCGCCGGTCTGCTCATTGATGACGCTGTAGACAAGCCCCAGATCCGTGAAGTGCCCCAGCCAGTCCTCGAGACGAAGCGAGTTCCTCCTCAGGTGAGAAAGGCCGAGTTCGACGATCATGAGCATTTGCGGATTGGCCGCGAGCAGCTTCTGTGCGCCTTTTATGATGTCGATCTCTGCGCCTTCGGCATCAATCTTCAGCAGTTTGACTGGCTGGTTTGTTGGCAGGAAATCGTCCAGAGTGGAAGTGCTGATTTCCACCGATGTCATCGGGGCAAAGGATGGCGCGTCGTCCAGTTCATAGAGCGAATGATGACCGCTGGTGGCACCCAGATGCAGCTTGTGGCTTCCCGCTTTATTCGAAAGGGCAAAATGCGAAACTTCGCACATGTCCGAGAAACCGTTGAGCCAAAGGTTTCTTTCGAGCAGCTTGCGGGTCGGTTCAAATGGCTCGAATGCAATGATCTTGCCTTGGCCGGACATGGCTCGAGCGGCTGCAATAGAGTGGAGGCCGATATTGGCACCGACATCTACATAGACGTCACCAGGCTTGACGAGGCGTTCGATCAGGCGGCGGGTGCCTGGCTCCAGTTCGCCCGCCTCTAGCAGGCAGATCAGCAGGGCGTGGTCATTGGATGCACAAACGACATAGCCGACGGCTGTTTTGACCAGTGTTTCATCAGGGCCTGAATTGATGGCTATGCGATTGGCATCAAGTAGCGAGTATTGCTCGATTCGATCCAGTTGTGGCTTAAGTAGCGAGTATTGCTCGATTCGATCCAGTTGTGGCTTGTTGAGGTTTTCCTGTTCCAGCTGCTTGGAAAAAAGTCTTTGCACCAGTGAAGCTTGTACCTTTGCCGAGTGCGTGAGGCGCTGGAGCTCATGCAGGATGTGCTCTTGATGCTGTATCTGCTGTAGCTGCTGTATCTGCTGTAACTGCTGTAACTGCTGGATTTGCAGTTTGCTGAACTCATCCAGTATTTCCTGTCGGATGGAGGATACAAAATAGCTGCGCAGGCGAAACAGCATCGGGCGTGCAATTGGTCTGGCCAGGCGGAAGGCCCCTCTGGCCATCCGGCGAAATGCCTGTTTGATCTGATGTCGCAGGATCAATCTGGCATCTGTAGGTGGCTTGGGTGCTGCAGGCGTGGGGAGCGGTGCATCATGGCTGTTGTCAGCGCTCGCGACGGGCTCGACAATTGAAATGGCATGCGGGCGTCTGGACGCCTGCCTGAAGGCCATTTCGATATCCACGCCATTGCGCTTAATGCTGTTCATTAGCTTCAAGCTCCAAAGTAGGCTGTGGTGACCGTTGTCGGGTCTCCATCCATTTTGATCTTGCCGTGCTCCAGCCACAGCACCCGATTACAGGTGTGCATGACCAGTTCGCGGGAGTGGCTGGCAATCACCAGAATGTTGGTCGACTTCACCAACTCGTTCATGCGGATCTCGGCTTTGTGCTTGAAGCCTTCGTCACCCACCGATAGCCATTCGTCCATCAACAGGATTTCCGGTTTGATCGTGGTCGAAACGGCGAAGGCCAGGCGCAGGTGCATGCCCGAGGAATAGGTGCGGATCGGCATGTCGACAAAGTCACCCAGTTCGGAAAACTCAATGATCTCGTCGAGCTTTTCGGTGATCTGTGCCTTGGTCATGCCCAGAATGCCGCCGCGCAGGTAGATGTTCTCCCGTCCGGTGGCTTCGGGATCCGTTCCCAGGGAAATGTCGATCAGGGAGCCGATCTCTCCATTGATTCGAGCGGTGCCCGACGATGGCTCATAGACACTGCTGAGCAGGCGCAGCAGCGTACTCTTGCCAGCGCCGTTATGGCCAAGGAGCCCGACCCGGTCACCGTCACGCAAGGTGAAAGTCAGGTCTTCGAGTGCTCTGACGATGACGCGACCCTGTTGGTCCGCGCCCAATTGTCCACCGGTGGCAACCTGAATCAGGCGTTTCTTCAGGGAACGGCCGTTAGCGTTGTAGATCGGAAAATCCACACAAACATTTTTGAATTCGATCAGCGACATTAGGAGTTCTTCTTAGAGCCAGTAAGCGATGCGGCGCTTGTAACGGCCGTAGACCACGAGCGCAACGACCCAGCCGACAGCGGCCATGCCCAGGGAAACCCACCAGTTGGTGGCAGTTGGCAACTGACCGATCAGTGGCGAGCGGACGATCGATATGATGTGGTAGACCGGATTCAGGTCAAGCAGGTAAAGCCCGGCCCTTTGAGGCAGCAAGCTCGGCATCCACATGATCGGTGTGAGGTAGAACACTACTTGCAACAAACTTCCGACAATCTGAGGCAGATCACGATAGCGTGCGCACAGGATGCCCAGCAGCAAGGCGATCCACGTCAGGTTCAGTAGTGCCAGCAACAGGCCGGGAATGCTGATGAACGCTAGCCAGGTCAGAGGCTTGCTGACGGCAAGCAGTACCAACGGGAAGATCACGATGTTGTGGCCCAGGATCAGGATATTGCGCCAGATCATGCGAAGAATGTGGGCGAACAAAGGGATCGGCAATTGCTTGATGATGCCTTCGGCGGCGATGAAGCCGGTACAACCTTCGGTGATGACCGAGGACATGAAGCTCCAGAAAATCATGCCAATGGCGAGAAACGGAAGGAACTCGTGCATGGGAGAGTTGAAGATCTGGCCGAACACTATCCCGATGGTTCCGATCATCACGCCCATGCTGATCGTCAGCCAGAATGGACCCAATGCCGACCTTCTATAGCGCTGCCGGACGTCTTGCCAGCCTAGCATCCCTACCAGAGCGTATCGTTTTGTCGCGGCGACGATATCCGACAGCGCGATACTTACAGAACCATTGCGCATTAATAGCACCAGATTAGTGATCAAAAAAACACGCCATTTTAGGCCGGGGGCGGAGGAGTGTCACTCTTTCTACATTATTTCTTTATGGTTCCTGAAGCATTGGGGCCGGAAGTGTTGTGGGGGCTTCAAGCCTTGAATTTCAGAAGGGAGACGTTTCAAGGATCACTGCGTTGCAGCTGCTCCGTTTGAACTGCAACGAGCAGGAATTGCAGCCAGCCAATGCTTCCGGAATGTATACGGTTACGTGTTGAAAGCAGGTTGGGTATCGTCGTTCGGGGCTGCATTCTGTATGATCTGCAAGAATTTGCGGCTCTCCAGTGGAGCCCAATGGCGCGTTTGACACAACAGAGCCTGCTAAAGGCGCTCAAATGGAGTTTAGAGGATTCGCATGAAAGCTATCGTTACTGGCATTACTGGGCAAGACGGCGCCTACCTGGCGGAACTGCTGCTGGAAAAGGGTTATACGGTTTATGGCACCTACCGTCGGACCAGTTCTGTCAATTTCTGGCGTATCGAAGAACTCGGGATCCAAAATAATCCCAATCTGCACCTGGTCGAGTATGACCTGACCGACCTGTCGGCCAGCATTCGTCTGCTCCAGACCACCGAAGCCACCGAGGTCTACAACCTCGCGGCCCAGAGCTTCGTAGGCGTATCTTTCGATCAGCCTCTGACGACCGGCGACATCACCGGCATGGGTTGTGTGAATCTTCTGGAAGCAATCCGTATCGTCAATCCGAAGGTACGTTTCTACCAGGCTTCGACCTCCGAGATGTTCGGCAAGGTCCAGGCGATTCCTCAGATTGAGAGCACGCCGTTCTACCCACGCAGTCCTTATGGTGTTGCCAAGCTGTATGCGCACTGGATGACCATCAACTACCGCGAGTCCTACGGCATCTTCGCCACCAGCGGTATCCTGTTCAACCACGAATCGCCATTGCGCGGCCGTGAATTCGTGACCCGCAAGATCACCGACTCCGTGGCCAAGATCAAGCTGGGCCTGCTCGACAAGATGGAACTCGGCAACCTGGACGCCAAGCGCGACTGGGGTTTCGCCAAGGAATACGTCGAGGGCATGTGGCGCATGCTGCAGGCCGATGAGCCGGACACTTTCGTACTGGCGACCAACCGCACTGAAACCGTGCGTGATTTCGTCACCATGGCGTTCAAGGCTGCCGGGATCGACCTTTCCTGGAGCGGCGCTGCGGAAGACGAGCAGGGTACCGACAAGGCAACCGGCAAAGTGCTGGTCACCATCAATCCGAAGTTCTACCGCCCTACGGAAGTTGAACTGTTGATTGGTAACCCGGCCAAGGCCAAGGCGGCATTGGGTTGGGAACCGAAAACCACGCTGGAAGAGCTGTGCCGCATGATGGTCGAAGCTGACCTGCGCCGAAATGAAAAAGGGTTTTCGTTCTGATGAGTATTGCCGGTAAACGCGCGCTGATTACGGGGGTTCAAGGTTTCACTGGTCGATACATGGCTGCCGAGCTTAAGGCTGGTGGCTATGAAGTGATAGGGATGGGAACGCAACCCTCGGACGAGCCTGGCTATTTTCAGGTGGATCTGGCCGATGGTCCTGCTCTGCGCAAGTTGCTGGCAACTATTCAACCTGATGTAGTAGTGCATCTTGCGGCGCTGGCCTTTGTCGGGCACGGTGCCGCAGATGCGTTCTACCGCGTCAATCTCATCGGTACCCGCCATTTGCTGGAGGCTGTTGAAGCCTGCGGCAAGGTGCCGGATTGCGTACTGCTCGCGAGCAGCGCCAATGTCTATGGCAATGCGTCGGCGGGATTGTTGAGTGAAACCACTTCACCAGCGCCTGCCAACGATTATGCGGTCAGCAAGCTCGCCATGGAGTACATGGCCAGTCTTTGGTTCAACCGGTTACCGATCGTGATTACGCGTCCGTTCAACTATACCGGCGTGGGCCAGGCCGACAGTTTCCTGTTGCCCAAGATCGTTACGCACTTTCGTCGGCGTGCCGACAAGATCGAACTGGGCAATCTGGATGTTTCCCGGGATTTCAGTGATGTGCGGGCAGTGGTCAAGGCGTATCGTGGCTTGATCGAGGCCAGACCATTGGGGCAAACAGTAAACGTCAGTTCCGGAAAGAGTCATACCCTTCGTGAAGTGATCGACATGTGTTCTGCATATACCGGCCACCAGTTGGAGGTCGAGGTGAATCCGGCATTTGTCCGAGCCAATGAAGTAAAAATCCTCTGTGGTGATAACACTCGTCTCTGCCAGTTGGTGGCAGGCTGGGATACCCCGGGATTGGATAAGACTCTGAGTTGGATGCTTTCGGCGGAATAAATGAAGCTAGTTCTCTCTGTTGAGCCGATCCGCTTTCCGCTGACCGGTATTGGTCGCTATACCTACGAACTTGCGCTGAGGCTTCAGCAAAGTCCCGAAATTACAGATCTGCAGTTTTTTGCCGGTCGACGTTTCTTGCCCGAATTGCCCACTGCTGCGAACGAATCCGGTAGTGGCTATGGTTTGAAGCGAGCTGTACAGAAGAATTTTCTGGCTGTAGAAGCCTATCGATTGTTGATGCCGATGCTGCGAAAGGCTGCGCTCAAGGGGCACAGCGACTTTCTGTATCACAGTCCCAATTATTATCTCCCTCCCTTTGCCGGGCGCAGTGTCGCCACGTTTCATGACCTTTCGCCCTTTACCTGGGCCCACTGTCATGCGCCACAACTGGTCCGCTACCTGCAGAAAGAGCTCAAGACCACACTGGTAAGAGCCGATGCGCTGATCACCGATTCAGAGTTTACCCGCCAGGAGCTGGCCAGCTATTTTTCATGGCCAATTGAGCGGATACATACCGTGCCGCTGGCGAGCTCCCCTGAATTTTACCCAAGATCATCCGAAGAGCTGAGGATCGCCTTGGCCCGGCATGGTCTCGAGCCTGATGGCTATACGCTGTTTGTCGGAACCATTGAGCCGCGCAAGAATATCGAGACGCTTCTCGCGGCCTATAGTCGGTTGCCTGTCACAGTGCGAAAGCGTTGGCCTCTGATCCTCACGGGTTACCAAGGCTGGCGTAACGACGTGATTCATCAAAAGCTGGAAAGTGCCAGGCGCGAGGGGTGGGCTCATTACCTTGGATTTGTTCCGAGTGAAGACTTGCCGCTGCTGTTTGCTGGGGCGAGGTTGTTCGCTTTCCCATCGCTTTACGAAGGTTTCGGTTTGCCGGTTCTTGAGGCCATGAGTTCCGGCATTCCGGTGGTTTGTTCCAATAGCTCGTCGCTGCCGGAGGTCGCCGGAGACGCTGCGCTGATGTGCGAACCGATGGATGTCGACGAACTGGCCCGCCTGATTGAACGTGGACTGACCGATGACGTATGGCGCAAGAGCGCTATCGTCAATGGAATGCAGCATGCACAAGGTTTTTCCTGGGAGCGTTGCGCGCAGGAAACCTTGCAGGTCTATCAAAGGGTAATCGACGGAAAATGATCAAGGTTCTGCACTTCTTCAAAACCTACTACCCGGAAACCATGGGGGGTATCGAGCAAGTCATTTTTCAGATCGCTCAGGGAGGTATTGAACACGGATTCTCATCACAGGTCCTGTATCTGAGCGAAAGGGGAGCAGCCCGAAATGAAATGGTTGGTAATCATTTAACCCACCGTTCAAAGCTTGATCTGCACGTGGCTTCGACAGGCTTCTCCTTGTCGGCGATCAAGGATTTTGCGCAACTGGCGCAAGAGGCTGACGTTGTTCACTACCACTTCCCATGGCCTTATATGGACCTGGTGCATTTCGCTACCCGTCATGGCAAGCCGTCGGTAGTCAGTTATCACTCCGACATCGTCAAACAAAAGACTCTTCTCAAACTGTACCAACCCTTGATGAACCGTTTTTTGTCCGGCGTGGATTGTATTGTCGCATCGTCACCGAACTACGCGCAGAGCAGCCCGGTGTTGACCCGCTTTTGCGACAAAGTCGAGATTATCCCCTATGGCCTGGACCGTGAGACCTACCCCGAGGTCTCCGAAGAGCGACTGGACTACTGGCGTGGCAGGGTAGGTACTAAATTCTTCCTGTTTGTAGGCGCTCTGCGTTACTACAAAGGACTGGATTATTTGCTTGAGGCGGCCAGTATCACAGGTTTGCCGGTGGTGATCCTCGGGGGGGGGCATCAGGAGGCTGAGCTCAAAGAGCAGGCTGGACGGCTTGGGTTGGGTAATGTGCATTTTCTGGGTGGTTTGGGAGACGATGATAAGGCTGCACTGTTGACGCTGTGCCACGCCTTTGTGTTTCCCTCCCATCTACGTTCGGAATCGTTTGGCATCTCGTTGCTGGAGGCTGCCATGTATGGCAAGCCGCTGATTTCTTGTGAGATCGGCTCGGGGACGACCTATATCAATATCGCTAATGAGACCGGGTTGGTGGTGCCTCCCCGTGACTCCGTTGCGCTGGCCGAAGGGATGAGCAACCTTTGGCATAACGGTGAGAAGGCTGGCGAGATGGGAAAGAAGGCCAGGCAGCGCTATTTGGAAGTATTTTCGGCCGACCAGATGGTCAAGGCCTATGCTGCTCTGTATAGAAAACTTTGCAATAAATAATCAGTGCCAATCCGGATCTGCAGTTTTTGCGCTACGACTATTTCGTTATAGTCTTTTGGCCCTGCAGATCCTCATGGTCATGAGTTAAATTATTTTTTCAGTACGAAAAGAACTACCTCTCCATCCGCGCGCGTCAATGCGGGTGGGCCCAGCAGTTTTGTAAAATCTGCAATGAGGGTATCGGCACGGTCCGCATACCCACGACGGTCAATGTAGATGGCAGAAAAGCCGAGCTTTTTGACGGCCTCTATTTGCTCTTCAGCAGATTTCTGCTCGAGAGCCCTGTAGAAAAGATCGCCTTCCCTGCCCCTGATCCCGCCAAAGCTCCAACGCAATGTTTGGGAGTTGAAAAATGCTGATCCGAGTGTATATACGGACAGGTTATTTTTTGGAGCTGATTCTGGGAAAGCAAAATACGGTAGTTGATACACCGCTGACTGAGGAGGAAGCGTTTCCTCGATTTTTTTAATGAAATTCGAGTCGATGTCATAGATGGCCGCAGCGCCATCAATTACCGCTCTATACGAATTAGTTGTCTGATCGATGAGTCCAATTGTTGTGATGGCAGTGGCAATTGCCAGCGGAGCGTATCTGGCGCGTTCGTAAAGACGATTAAGCCTGGCGCCGTTCAGAGTAATTGCCAGCGCGAGCAGGCAACCGAAGTTGATAAAAATGGCGATGCGATCCCACCCTCGAATGACCGGGGTAATGAGCATCGCAAACACAACGCTGAAACCGCCCGTAGTTGCCGTAAGCATTACAGCAAGGACGACAATTGCTGCCAGACTGATTCGTCGATCAATGTTTTTGCCAGCCAAGGCAGCCATGATGGTCGCCAAAATTACCAATAGGCCCGCTATCCCAACTACGCCGATGTAAGAAGTGGTGTTTGATAACGGGAAGGTTCGCTGGTAGTTCTTGGTGAACTCGCTCAATTTTGAAATTCTGTGATCGGGTTGCGGAAGAAGCAGGTGAATAGTCTTCAGGCTGTAAACTTCCGTTTCTAGTGCTATGCGCTGAGCGACTTCTGGATTCTGGCCGTGAGTTGCGCGATCAATGATGTTGGGGGCGAGGTTAGCGACTACGCCAATGAAAATGGCAACAGAAAATAGAGCTCCCTGATAGATCGGTTTGCCCGAGGTCTGTTGGATGCTTCCAAAAATGGCGCAGACGATAATGACGATCACGCCAAAAAAAGCAAAATAGACCCCGAATGAGCTCAACAGCGCTGCAATCGTGATGAGGCTCAACGCTCCGCTAAAACTGCGTAGATTGAACAGCGCTTTGCCAAGAGCAAGTTTGTAGCCGTAGTAATAGAAAAGTGGTACGCAAAAATACCAAGTGTAAAGCAGGTGCCCGTACAGGTAGCGGGCAAAGTGGAAGGGGGCGAAGGTGAACAGCATCGCAAAACACATTGCGTAAGCACGTCGAACTTCGAAGTATCTGAGCACCAGGAACGTTGTTAGAAATACCGCTGGAAAACTCAGCATGAAATGCAGATTCACTGCGGGTATGACCGAGCCGGAGAGTAGCCCGAGCAATTTGTAGATCAGGAAGTTTCCAGTGTCCGAGCCGGGATAGTCTAAAAAGCTTGAGCCAAAAGGAAATCCGCTCCTGGGGTTGTCAAAAATCCACCCTTCAATCGCTCGCTGCGCCAGCCAGTCGATCGCCAAACCATCGCCAGCATAGAGAAATGGTTTGTTTATGAACGCTGGAAAAAAGTTGGGCCAGCCAAACAGAACGAGGCTAGCAAGTAAGAACGAAACGATACTGCCCGCCAGCGCAAATTTCCATTCAGTGCGAGTTACAAATAAAAGTCCTCGGTTATCCATACAATCCTCGTGGTTTTGAAAATGCTTAAGCTCTCACCCTGGGCGGGGCTCGCGGCTGCTACTTGTCTTTAAAGCCGCTGAATTGCAGCTCAGCGTGTGGAGACGTTTTTAAAGCAGATCATGAGCAGGCTGGCAGTCAGTAGGCGAAAAGGCAGTAACCTATTCGTAACGGCCACGGTGTTGGGTGTAGTGTTGCCTGTCGACCTTCTTGCAAAAAAAATAATCAGTGCCTATTCGGCTGAACAGTTCGATGACGCCCCATTCTTCAAGCAATTCAGTGAGAGAAAAGCCGAACGGCAGCCACATAAAGATGATTGTAAGTGGTGAGGGTGCCAAGTGGGCTAACCCAGTTAGCTTTTTCTCGGTGACTGATGGCGAGGGGCTAGTAATCTTCTGATCTGTGGTTGCGATCATGGGGCGCCTGTCAGTCCTTCGAGGGCTTTGTTTTGGGTGTTGCCTTTAGAACTAATTTGTTTAAAAGGTAACTTGAAGGGAGTAGCAGCAATATGACCAGTATCGGAGCGATAGCCTTGTGCAAGTGCAAATGCTCAACCAGCAGATTGAGCAGCAATGCGCCGAAGATGTATTGCACAAGATAAATGGTGGGGTAGATTGCCATTCCAAGCAGTGACTGTTCGACTTTGAATACAATTTTTGCGTTGAAGAAATATGCAAAAACTATCCCTGCTGCGTACGCAGTTGCGTACGCTATCTGATAATCGATCAGATAGCCCAGCAGGAGATAGAGGCCGTATGTAAGCCCGGTATTAAGTCCGCCACCGACCAGGAAACTGAGCCAGCGGCGAACTTGCGGGTTGTCTTTCAGGGCTATCACGGCGCGGTTGTTTTGGCAGTAATCTTGGTGAATTCCGAATAGTCTCGGATGTAGTCTTCAGCTTCGTAATAGTCGGAAGTGAATACCAGCAGCACTGCGTCTTCAGAGTATTTGTATTGAATGCCCCACGTCAGTGGTGGCAGGTAAATCCCTTTGTTTGGTGCGTCCAGCAGTACTTCTGCCCGATTGGTACCATCATCGACCACCACCGCACAGCTGCCTTTTACACAAATCAGGAACTGGTGGCATTTGTGATGGGCATGCTCACCACGAGTCTTCTGGCTTGGAACGTTGAATACCAGGAAGTAGCGTTTTGGTGTGAAGGGGATTTCCTTGTGGAACTCGCCAACCGACAAGTCGCCACGCATGTCGGCGATGTATTTGAAACGGTGGGTGGTGACATCGCCCACGCCGATTCGAACCACCGCGTCCGACTGCTCGTCGGGCTTCGCCGCGGGGCTTTTGGCGGCATCGCTGAAGGCGGAGTTTTCGACGTAGCCGGTGATCCGGGCAGGGGAGCCTGTGACGATGGCATAAGGTGGTACGGATTTGGTGACCACTGCGCCGGCGCCGACCATCGCACCCGTGCCGATGGTGATGCCTGGCAGGATGACTGCGCCGCCGCCGATGGAGGCGCCATCCTGGATCACCGTCTGTGAAAACGACTCCGGATAGACCTTCGAGCGTGGGAACTTGTCGTTGGTGAACGTGGCGTTCGGGCCGATGAATACATCGGAGCCGATCCGCAGGCCGTCCCAGACATAAACCCCGGATTTGATGGTCGTACGATCGCCGATCACTACGTCGTTTTCGATCAGCGAGTGTGAGCAGACATTGACGTCTTCACCAATCACCGCATCCTGGAAGACCACCACGTACTGCCAGATGCGCGTGTTCTTGCCGATGTTCTTGCTTTTGACATCGGCGCTGGCATGGATGAACGGCTCACTCATTTGGGATTTCCTTGTTGTCGAGTTTCATGCAGACAATGGCCAGCGGTCGCTGCTTGCTGTTTTCGTAGGCCCGCCAGGCATAAGTGCCCACGAGGCCGACCCCGAGCAGATTCAATGTCCCCAGCAGCAGCACCACCAGCATGGTTGCGGCGTAACCCGGTACCTCAATGGCTCCCGACAGTCGCGCGATGATGACCATTACGCCAATGAACAGAGAGATGAGCGAGCCCATCGCGCCCATTCGGGTCAGCAGTCTGATCGGGTAGTCGGTGAAGGCGAACACACTGTCCATCATGTATTCGAGCTTTTTCTTGAAGGTCCATGCCGATTTGCCTTCGAGGCGGGTCTGACGCTCGTACTCGATGAACTTGCGACGGAAGCCCAGCCAGAAGATCAGTGCGATGAGCGACGAGCGGGACTCGTTCAGCTGTAGCAGTTGTTCACGAAACGCCTTGTTGCAACCGAAAATATCCACGCCGCCCTTGGGCATGTCATGCACGACCAGTCGGCGATACAGACCCCAGAAGATCGAGGAGGCCATGCGGCTGGAAAGCGGATCCTGACGGGCATTGCGGGTGCCGATGGCGACGTCGCATTCGTCATTGGAAAGCGATTTGAAGAAGCTGATCAAAAGCTCTGGCGGCTCCTGAAGGTCTGCTGCCATCACGCCGAAATACTCGCCCCTGGCAGCCATCAGGCCAGTGCGAATGGCCGGAAACGAGCCGAAGTTGCGCGAATGAGCCAACAATTGCGCGGAAAAGCGCATGGTACCCAGTGAATTCTTGAGCAGGGCAAACGAATCGTCGGGACTGCCGTCCACCACAAAAACCACCTCGAGCTGATTCTCGAGGGTGTCGTTCATGTCTGTCAGGGCCTGGATCAGCCGGGGTATCGAGTCAGCGTTCTTGTAGACTGGGACGATAACGGAATATCTCATGCCACCCATCCGTTGACGGCGGTGATCACAGTGCTGACTTCTTCGTCGGTCATTTCCGGGTAGCAAGGCAGGGTCAGGATCAGCGAGGCCAGTTGTTCGGTGTTGGCCAGGCTGTAGTCGGCGAACTGCTTGCCAAAGACTGGTTGCTTGTAGTCCGGGATCGGGTAGTGAACGTCGGACGCAATCTGTGCTTCGCGCAAGTGCACTTGCAGCGCATCGCGCTTCGTCGACTTGATCACGTAGAGGTGCGCGACCGAGGCGGTGCCTTGATCTTCAGCGTGATTCACATCCGCGTGGCGGATTTCGTTTCTGTAGCGCGCGGCGATTTCGCGACGGCGTGCGTTGCTCTCGTCGAGGTGCGGTAGAAACTCGGACAGGATCGCGGCCTGCATTTCATCCAGGCGACTGTTGCGGGCGCCGTCCAGCTCGACGCAGTATTTCGAGGACCATCCGTATTGGCGCAGTTGCGCTACGCGCTGGGCAATGGCATCGGAGTTGGTCACAACGGCACCGCCGTCACCCAGCGCACCAAGGTTTTTGGTCGGGTAGAAACTGAAGCTCGCCGCGTCACCGAAAGTGCCGACACGTTGCCCGTTACGCTCGGCGCCATGGGCCTGAGCGCAATCCTCGAGCAACGGGATCTGGCGAGCACTGCAGTATTCGGCGATGGCCTTGATCTGTGGGGCTGCCAGACCATACAAGTGTGTGACGACTACGGCTTTGGCGCCGGCTTCAATCGCCTGCTTGACCCCCTCGAGGGTTACCACGTGAGTCTGCAGATCGACGTCCATGAAAATCGGTGTAGCGCCGATGGCCAGTACCGAAGTGGTGGTGTACATCCCGGCATTGGCCACGGTTGCGACCTGATCGCCTTTGCCGACGCCCAGCGCTTTGAGGGCCAGCTCGATGGCATCGGTGCCGTTGGCAACCGTGATGCAATGACCGGCATTCAAATATTGAGCAAAGCCTGTTTCAAAGCGTTTGACTTCCGGCCCCAAAATTACCCAGCCGCTGGCAATCACGCGTTGCACCGAAGAACTGATTTGCGATTGAAATTTTTCTATCTTCGCTGCAAGGTTATTGATCTGCTGCATGGGGCTCTCCATTTCGAAGCAAAAGACGTGCGATATCTGTTTTTTGGCGGGGTTCGCCGAAAGATTTATAGGGCGAGCACGCAGGTGACCAATGAGGATATGCGCTCGTACCACTTTCCGGAAGGATTCTATCCGCACCCTGAGCCCGCTCCAACCTGCGAAGCGCATTTAGACGATTTGTTTGTCTTGAGGACGTGAAAGCTCTTTCGAGGCAGGAAGTGGAGGCTCAATGATTTTCAGCTGGCGAGCTGTATTGGGTAGTGAATCGCAAAATCTCGAAATGAGTGGGCGTTTCAACTTCAAGTAACTCGATGTCGTGTGCTTCAAGTCATTGTTCAGCGTTAGTTCAGGCGGTTTTCAACAAGATCCGAAAGTGGGCATCTTCGCGAAAGTGGTCAACCGTTCTCCGATTCAATAAACTGCCGCCCAAAGCTGTTCCCCGGATGCTCTCTGTCTCTTCATCGAGGGGATGGTTGATTGCCATTTCACGAAGATTGCGCGCGTTCTCTTCGCCGTCATTCATGTTTCCTCAAGGGTCGCCCATGAGCTCCAAGACATTTCTGGTAACCGGAGGCAGCGGTTTTGTGGGGCGAGCATTGATCGAACGTTTGTCGAAATTGCCAGAGTGCGCGGTCATCGCTCCGGTGCGGGGCGCTGTGATGTCGTTTCCATCCGGGGTGTGCTCGATTCCGTGCGCGGGGCTCGAACCGCCGCAGGACTGGAGTGCGGCGCTAAAGGATGTCGATTGTGTCATTCACGCGGCAGCACGCGTTCATGTCATGAACGAGGCTGCAGCCGATCCGCTGGCAGTATTTCGCCTGGTCAACGTCGATGGCACCTTGAATCTGGCGCGTCAGGCTGCTGCTGCCGGCGTCAAACGGTTCATTTTCATCAGCTCGATCAAGGTCAACGGTGAGGTCACGGCGCCGGGTCATCCGTTCACGGCAGACGATAAGCCCGCCCCGGTCGATCCCTATGGCGTCTCCAAGCTTGAAGCCGAACAGGCCTTGCGGGCATTGGCTGCAACCACAGGTATGGAACTGGTAATCATCCGGCCGGTGCTGGTGTACGGCCCGGGAGTGAAAGCCAATTTTCTCAGCATGATGCGCTGGTTGTATCGCGGCGTGCCGTTACCGTTCGGTGCTCTGGATAATCGGCGTAGCCTGGTCGCGATTGACAATCTGGTCGACTTGATCGTGACATGCGCCGAGCACCCTGGCGCGGCCAACCAGACTTTTCTGGCCAGTGATGGTGAAGATCTATCGACGACTCAACTGTTGCGCAAGCTGGCCGCTGCCTTGGGGTGTCCAGCGCGGCTGCTGCCGGTACCGGTTGGCTTGATGGATGGCGTAGCCACGCTGATGGGGCGTCGGGCACTGGCGCAGCGGATTTTTGCTTCCCTGCAGGTTGATATCAGCAAAAACCGGCAGCTGTTGAACTGGACCCCACCGGTTGCCTTTGACAGCGCCCTCAGTCTGACGGCGCAGCACTTCCTGGATACTCGTCAATCATGAATTTCGGATGGATCATACCGGTCATTGCGCTGCTGTCCTTTGGCTTCACGTGGCTTCTGCGACATTACGCGTTGTCGCGCAGCCTGCTGGATATTCCCAACGCCCGCAGTTCACACTCGGTCCCGACCCCGCGCGGAGGTGGAGTCGCGATTGTTCTGACCTTTATGCTTGCGCTGGCTTTCCTGCTATGGCGGGACCTCATTGTTCCGACTCAGTTCTGGGCAATTGCCGTGGCGGGCGGCCTGGTCGCGTTTATCGGTTTCATGGATGACCATGGGCATATCGCTGCCCGCTGGCGTCTGCTGGGTCATTTTACGGCCGCCACCTGGTTGCTTTGCTGGATGGGAGGCTTGCCATCGATCACGATTTTCGGATGGCAGGCCGATCTCGGTGTGCCGGGGCATCTGCTTGCCGTGGTTTATCTGGTGTGGCTGTTGAACCTCTACAACTTCATGGACGGCATCGACGGTATCGCCAGTGTCGAAGCCATCAGTGTCTGTCTCGGCGCATGTCTGCTCGCTTGGCTCGAAGGTTCGTTGCAGTTGATCTGGGCGCCCCTGCTATTGGCCGTATGTGTCGCCGGCTTTCTATTCTGGAACTTCCCGCCCGCGAAAGTTTTCATGGGCGATGCTGGCAGCGGATTCCTGGGGATTGTCCTGGGAGGCCTTTCGTTGCAGGCCGCAGCGGTTTCGGCCGATTTTTTATGGGGGTGGCTGATTCTGTTTGGTGTATTCATTGTCGATGCGACGTACACCTTGCTACGCCGGCTGCTGCGTGGTGACAAAGTGTATGAAGCCCATCGCAGTCATGCCTATCAGTTTGCCTCTCGTCGGTTCGGCCGTCATTTGCCGGTAACTATTGCCGTTGCGGCAATCAATATGTTCTGGCTGTTGCCAATTGCTGTTGCGGTGGCGCGTTTTGGATTGGACGGCTGCCTGGGCCTGATTGTGGCCTATGCTCCTCTGCTGGTGCTGGCAATCGGGTTTGGAGCCGGTAAGCGCGAATAGAGGGTTGATGAAAATCCCGGTAACGGCTTTGACATTGTCATTTGGGTTTAAACTAGACGAGATGTGCTACTGGCCTGCCTGGGCGATGCGTCAGTTGAAAGGAGGGGGCTGAGGTGTTTGAAGAGTCATTGAACAAAGTCAGAGAGCGGTTGCTGGGATTGCCCCGGCGGCGCAAGCGTCTGATACAAGTGATAACAGACGTTGTTCTGGTCTGGGCCGCGCTCTGGTTGGCATTCATTGTCCGGCTGGGGATAGACGACATGTACAATCCCTTCAAAGTGCATCTCTGGTTGTTTGCCTTCGCTCCTATTGTTGCCATTCCTCTGTTTATCCGCTTCGGCATGTACCGGGCGGTCATGCGCTACTTCGGTAATGACGCGTTGGTCGCGATCATCAAGGCTGTCAGTCTTTCTTCGTTGATTCTGGCTGTTGTCGTCTACTGGTACAGCAATCACGAGGTCGTTGTTCCACGTTCGATCATTTTCAACTACTGGTGGCTGAGTCTGGTCATCATCGGCGGATTGCGACTGTGCATGCGTCAGTACTTCATGGGCGACTGGTTTACTGCGTCTCTGCACGTACCTTTCACGAGCCGTGACAACGGCTTGACAAAAGTCGCCATCTACGGCGCCGGCGTTGCCGGCAATCAATTGGTGGCAGCACTTCGCATGGGCAAGGTCATGCGCCCCGTGGCGTTCGTCGACGATGATCCGAGCATTGCCGACCGCTCGATTTCCGGCCTGCATGTCTACAAGCCCAAGCACATTCAGGAGATGATCGATGTCACGGGAGCTCAGGAAATCCTCCTCGCGCTTCCGTCGTCTACCCGGGCGCGCCGCCGAGAGATCCTCAACCTGCTGGAAGGGTTTCCGCTTCACGTAAGAAGCGTGCCGAACTTCACCGATCTGGCGAGCGGCCGGGTCAAGGTCGAGGATATCCAGGAGGTTGATATTGCCGACCTGCTAGGGCGTGATTCGGTACCTGCGCAGCCGGATCTGCTCGAACGCTGTATCAAGGGCAAGACGGTGATGGTGACGGGGGCTGGAGGTTCGATCGGTTCGGAGTTGTGTCGCCAGATCTTCGCATTGGGGCCGACCACGCTACTGCTGTTCGACCACAGTGAGTTCAATCTGTACAGCATTCTCTCAGAGCTGGAACGACGCGGCTGCCGGGAGTCCGTATCCGTGCACTTGCTGCCAATTCTCGGTTCGATCCGCCACCCACACAAACTGCTCGATGTCATGAGGACCTGGCGGGTCGAAACCGTCTATCATGCCGCCGCCTACAAACATGTGCCGATGGTCGAGCACAACATCGCCGAAGGTGTGCTGAACAATGTGATCGGCACGCTCAATACGGCTCAGGCTGCGTTGCAGTCCGGGGTGTCCGACTTCGTGTTGATTTCGACTGACAAGGCTGTGCGTCCAACCAACATCATGGGTAGCACCAAGCGCCTTGCCGAGTTGACGCTTCAGGCCTTGAGTCGCGAGATAGCTCCGGTGTTGTTTGGCGACAAGTCCAATGTCTCCCGGGTCAACAAGACCCGTTTCACCATGGTTCGTTTCGGCAATGTGCTGGGGTCTTCCGGCTCTGTCATTCCACTGTTTCACAGCCAGATCAAGTCGGGTGGCCCACTGACGGTCACCCACCCGAAAATCACCCGCTACTTCATGACGATCCCGGAAGCCGCTCAACTGGTGATTCAGGCGGGGTCCATGGGGCAGGGCGGCGACGTGTTTGTGCTGGATATGGGCGAGCCGGTGAAAATCGTTGAACTTGCCGAGAAAATGATTCATCTGTCCGGTTTGAGCATTCGTTCCGAACGCAACCCTCAGGGCGATATCTCCATCGAGTTCACGGGGTTGCGTCCCGGTGAAAAGCTCTATGAGGAGCTGTTGATTGGCGACAACGTTGCCGCGACACCGCATCCGATGATCATGACCGCCAGTGAAGATCATTTGCCTTGGGATGTCTTGAAAGCACGCTTGAGCGAACTGCTCGCCGCTGTGGACGCGGATGATTACTCTCGAGTCCGCCAGCTTCTGCGTGAAACCGTTAGCGGTTACACCCCCGACGGCGAAATCGTCGACTGGATCCATCAGCAACGCCGTCTCGAACCCTGATTGTTTCACATCCTGTAACGGACGCGTTTTTGACAGGCTCCCATCATAGCCTAAGTTTGGAGAGCAGCTTCGGAAAAGCTGCTTTCTCAATTGATGATGGAGCGTCACTTATGCGTACCGGATATTTCCACTCCCTGATTTTTGCCTTGCTCACCAGCGCCTCGATTGCCGCCATTGCTGCGCCTCTCGCTTCTTCCGAAGTGAACAAGCCGCCCGTGGTGATGGACGCGTCAACGACTTCTGAAAATCAAAAGGTCGATCTGAACGGCGCCGATGCCGTGACGCTGCAAAAGCAATTGTCCGGAGTCGGCGAGGCGAAAGCCAAAGCGATTGTTGCGTATCGTGATGCTAATGGGCCATTCGCCTCGGTGGATGAACTGCTTGAAGTGAAGGGCATCGGCAAGGCGATCCTGGATCGCAACCGCGACAAGCTGGAAGTGAACTAAGCTGATTATTCAACGCCAAGGGGCCGGTCATTGACCGGCCTTTCTGCTTTCTGGTGGCAGCGATGCGACAGAGGGAGCGGCGTCGCGTTTGTCGGTGAGCTGAAAATTATGGGTATCATATTGTCTTTGGATTATGCCTATAATAATTTCCGTCACCTCCAGGCCAGTGAGCGTTGGAGGCCTATCTCCCAATATGTTTCAGGAGCGCTCTCATGAGTCCAGTCCAGTCTCAAGGTACCGCTGTCGTCACTGGCGCATCGTCCGGTATCGGTGCCATCTACGCGCAGCGGCTGGCAGCGCGAGGTTTTGATTTGCTGTTGGTGGCCCGTGATCAACAGCGTCTGGAAAGCGCTGCGAACCAGTTGCGAGAGGCCCACGGTGTAAAGGTCGAAGTGCTCAAAGCCGACCTGACGCAAAAGAACGATGTCCTCAAACTCCAGCAACGCCTGCGCAGTGATTCGAGCATCAGCCTGTTGGTGAATAACGCAGGGGTCGCAGCCGATGGTTTGCTGGCCAATTCCGACGCCGAGCAACTGGAGCGTCTGATCCAGTTGAACGTCACCGCCGTGACGTTGCTGGCCTCGGCAGCCGCCGCCAGTTTCGCCAAGGCTGGACGCGGCACGATCATCAATATCGCCTCGGTGGTGGCGCTGTTTCCAGAACGCTTCAATGCAACCTACAGTGCGAGTAAAGCCTACGTGTTGAGCCTGACTCAGTCGCTCAACGCCGAGCTCGAAGGCACTGGCGTGAAGGTGCAAGCGGTGTTGCCTGGCGTTACCCGCACTGAGATCTGGGAGCGTTCCGGCATCGATGCCAGCGGCATTCCGGCGGAGATGGTGATGGAGGCCGGCGAGATGGTCGATGCGGCGCTCGCCGGTCTGGATCAGGGCGAGTTGATTACCATCCCGTCGCTGCCCGACGAGAGTGAATGGCAGGCCTTTGTGCGTGCACGGCATGTCATGGCACCGAATCTGTCGCGCAGCTCCGCGGCCCAACGCTACAAAAATTGATCAGAGGTAACTGCGGTATGAGTCAGCGTCGAATTGTTGTCACCGGAATGGGCCTGGTTTCGCCTTTGGGCAGTGATCTCGAGATTGTCTGGCAGCGTTTGCTCGCCGGGCGCTCGGGCTTGCGCAATTTGCCGGAGGCGGTGAGCGCAGATCTGCCGACCCGGGTCGCCGGGATGGTGCCAACGGCGGCGGAGGACGTCGAGGCCGGTTTCGATCCGGATCTTGCCACGCCGCCCAAGGAACAGAAAAAGATGGATCGCTTCATCCTGTTTGCAATGGAAGCAGCACGGCAGGCGTTGGCGCAAGCCGGATGGCAGCCGTCCGAGGCCAAGGATCAGGAGCGCACCGCGACCATCATCGGCTCCGGTGTTGGCGGGTTCGGTGCAATAGCCGACGCCGTACGCACCACCGACAGTCGTGGCCCGCGTCGTCTGTCGCCGTTCACCATCCCATCGTTTCTGGTCAATCTGGCGGCCGGACATGTGTCGATCCAGCACGCTTTGAAGGGCCCGCTCGGCGCACCGGTGACTGCTTGTGCTGCCGGGGTCCAGGCAATCGGCGATGCTGCGCGGATGATTCGTGCCGGTGAAGCGGATATCGCGGTTTGCGGCGGCGCGGAAGCCTGCATCGATCGGGTCAGCCTGGCCGGTTTTGCCGCGGCGCGAGCGTTGTCCAGCGGTTACAACGACACCCCCGAACGTGCCTCACGACCCTTTGATAGTGGTCGCGATGGTTTCGTAATGGGTGAGGGCGCCGGTCTGCTGGTGATCGAATCGCTGGAGCATGCACTGGTCCGTGGCGCGCAGCCTTTGGCTGAGCTGGTCGGTTACGGCACCACTGCCGATGCCTATCACCTCACCGCCGGGCCGGAGGACGGCAGCGGTGCACGACGCGCGATGCAGTTGGCGCTGGCTCAGGCGGGTGTTGCGCCAGATCAGGTGCAGCATCTCAATGCGCATGCGACCTCGACGCCGGTGGGCGATCTTGGTGAGTTGGCAGCGATCAAGGCGCTGTTCGGTACGGAGAATAAAATCGCCGTGACGTCGACCAAATCCGCCACCGGGCATTTGCTCGGCGCTGCCGGCGGGTTGGAAGCGATCTTCACCTTGTTGGCCATCCGCGATCAGGTCGTCCCGCCGACGCTCAACTTCGATAATCCGGATCCTGCGAGTGCGGGTGTAGACATCGTTCATGGTCAGGCACGGTCGATGCCGATCGAGTATGCCCTGTCCAACGGTTTCGGTTTTGGCGGGGTGAATGCCAGTGTGCTGTTCAAGCGCTGGCAGGCTTAGTCCTGCGATTGCTTGAGGTGATCACGCGTGACGTCGAGGATGCGTTGGGCAAACTCGACGTCAGCGACACTGCGTGACAGCAAGAGCGCGCCGACCAGCGTCGACATGATGACAATGGCCCGATCGGCGCCATTGTCGCCCTCAAGGGTGCCTTCGATTTGACTCAGCCGGGCATTGAGTACTGCATCACTGGTCGGGCTCGGCTGGCCGCGCAGACCCAGCTCTGAGGAAATGGTCAGCAGCGGGCAGCCTTCGTGCGGGGAGGTCTGATGCCATTCGGACAGGTAGGTGTCGATAAACGCTTGCAGCGGCTGTTCCTTGGCAAAGATCTCGGCGCACAGGCCATCGACTTGATTGCTTGCCTCCTGCAAGGCTTTCTCGACCAGTTCGTCCTTGGATTTGAAGTGCGAGTAAAAGCCGCCGTGGGTCAGCCCTAGCGCTTTCATCAGCGGTTGCAGGCCGGTGGCACCGATGCCGTCTCTGCGAAATCGCGCCGAGGCTTCCTTGATGATCCGTTGATGGGTTTGAGCTTTATGATCTTGCGAGTAACGCATGTGGAACTCTCCGCAACAAGACCACCATCTTAACCAAGGTAAATGACATGGTGACTGTACTTCTACTTCTTAAAAGCGCGCCGCTGAGTCCAATACGATCCTTGGAGTTAATACTCCGCACAAAAAACAAACCCCGCCGATTCAGGCGGGGTTCTTCGTTCAGCGATCCTGCGCGTCTTTGATGTCCGCTTCGGCGTTGCGCTGTGCAACGCGTTTGCGTTCTTCATCGGTCAGTTCAACCTTGTTGGCGGTGTCGCGCAGCATCATCAATCCGCCAACGATCGAGCCGATTGCAACGACCAGAATCAACCAGGCATACCAGGGCATAACGGCTCTCCTTAATGGCAGCTCGGCGGGCGAGGGTTTCGCCAGCGACGCTGCATACCACTTTGAGCGAAGTGAGTTCGCAGTGGTTCCATTCTAGGCCGGTTAAGCCCGGTGTACCCGAAATCCCTCAGCGGCCGGTCAGCATCGCATCGGCCGGAGCGTCAGCGCGCAGTTGCCCGGTGAGCAGGAAGTAGCCGAAACCGACCGCCATGAAGCCAAGGAAAATCAGCCCGATCAGTGCATTGAACCAGGCCATGGCGATCAGACACACCACCGCCAGCACCAGTGCGATCAGCGGAATCAGCGGATAACAAGGCGCACGGAAAGTCCGCTCGAGATTGGGTTCGGATTTACGCAATTTGAACAGGCTGAGCATGCTCATGATGTACATCACGATCGCGCCGAACACGGCCATGGTGATCATCGCGGCGGTGAGTGTCATGCCGCCGAGGTTGATCAGGCCGTCGCTGTAGATCGCGGCGATGCCGATGATGCCGCCGGCGATGATCGCGCGGTGCGGGGTCTGGAAGCGCGAGAGTTTCGCCAGCGACGCCGGCAGGTAACCGGCGCGGGCGAGGGCGAAGAACTGCCGCGAGTAGCCGAGGATGATCCCGTGGAAGCTCGCCACCAGACCGAACAGGCCGATCCACACCAGCATGTGCAGCCAGCCGGAATTGTCGCCGACCACGGTCTTCATCGCTTGCGGCAGAGGGTCGTTGATGTTCGCCAGGGTGCGCCAGTCACCGACGCCGCCCGCGAAGAACATCACGCCCATCGCCAGTAACACCAGGGTCAGGATCCCGCTGATGTAGGCCTTGGGGATCGTACGTTTGGGATCCTTGGCTTCTTCGGCGGCCATCGCCGCGCCTTCGATGGCCAGAAAAAACCAGATAGCGAAAGGAATTGCGGCGAACATCCCGGCAATCGCTGGCGGCCCGAACACATCGGAGCCGGCCCAGCCGTTCAACGCAAAACTGCTGAAGCTGAACGCCGGTGCGACCACACCCATGAACACCAGCAATTCGATCACCGCCAGCACGCAGACGATCAGTTCGAACGTCGCGGCCAGTTTCACCCCGAGGATGTTCAAGGTCATGAACACGATATAGGCGCCGACTGCCGCGTGTTTCGGGTCGAGCGCTGGAAATTGCACATTCAGGTAGGCGCCGATCGCCAGCGCAATCGCCGGAGGTGCGAAAACGAATTCGATCAGCGTGGCCAGCCCGGCGATCAGCCCGCCTTTCTCACCGAACGCACGACGGCTGTAAGCGAACGGCCCGCCGGCATGCGGAATCGCCGTGGTCAGTTCAGTGAAGCTGAAGATGAAACAGGTGTACATCGTGGCGACCATGAACGAGGTCACTAGAAAACCCAGCGTGCCAGCCACGCCCCAGCCGTAACTCCAGCCGAAGTACTCGCCGGAAATCACCAGCCCGACGGCGATGCCCCACAGGTGCAAGGTGCCCAGCGTGGGTTTGAGTTGTGTGTTCATGCGCTTGCTCCCGGAACGGTTTGGAAAGCTCGGGGGAGGGCGTGTGCAGCGGGCGTGCCATTGCTGGGAGTCAGGTCGTAATGCGCTGAAAGCTGTCGTATCGGGGATGTTCGCGGCTGGATGAGTGTTTTTTGTGCGCCAGTTGGGTGCGATGTTGTCGGTTATGCCGTCTTCGCGAGCAAGCCCGCTCCCACATTGGATCTGTGGCGTTCACAAATCCCCTGTGGGAGCGGGCTTGCTCGCGAAGGGGCCCGCCAACACGACGCAAACCCCACCTGTAACGAACACATAAACCCACTCTTTACGCTTTCTTTATGCCCAGCCAACTCCCTCGGTCTCGTTCCTTTACAGCCTCCTTTCCGACAATGCCTCCACACGCGGCAATACGCCGTAAAACGGAGATCTTCCATGAGCGTTCTGGACGGGGTGTCCCTGCTGTTGGCAGCCGGGCTGTTCATTTATCTGTTGGTTGCGCTGTTGCGCGCGGATCGGAACTAGGAGCGGCTATGCACAGTTATGACTATTGGCTGATCCTCGCGTTTTTTGCGGTGGTCTTGCTGCCGGCGCCGTTCCTCGGGCGCTTTTACTACAAGGTGATGGAAGGTCAGCGCACCTGGCTGACGCCGATTCTCGGCCCGGTCGAGCGCGGTTGCTATCGAATTGCCGGGGTGGATCCGCAGGCTGAGCAGAGCTGGCAGAAGTACACGCTGGCCTTGCTCGCGTTCAACCTCGCCGGTTTTCTGCTGCTGTTCGCGATCTTGTTGTTTCAGGATCACCTGCCGCTGAACCCGCAAAACCTGCCGGGCCAGGAATGGACCCAGGCGTTCAACACCGCGGTCAGCTTCATGACCAACACCAACTGGCAGTCCTACAGCGGTGAAGCGACCCTCAGCTACCTGAGTCAGATGGTCGGTCTCACCGTGCAGAACTTCGTCAGTGCCGCCACCGGCCTGGCGGTGCTGGTTGCGCTGTGCCGTGGCATCGGGCGCAAGTCGACCAAGACTCTGGGCAACTTCTGGGTCGACATGACCCGCGCCACCCTCTACGGCCTGCTGCCGCTGTGCCTGCTGCTGGCGCTGTACCTCGTCTGGCAGGGCGTGCCGCAGACCTTCGCGCAATACGTCAATGCCGTCACCATGCAGGGCGTCGATCAAGTGATCCCGCTCGGCCCGGCGGCCAGCCAGATTGCGATCAAGCAACTGGGTACCAACGGCGGTGGCTTCTTCGGTGTGAACTCGGCGCATCCGTTTGAGAACCCGACCGCGTGGAGCAACCTGTTCGAACTCGCGTCGATCATCCAGATTCCGGTAGCGCTGGTGTTCACCTTCGGTCATTACGTGAAAGACCAGCGTCAGAGCCGCGCGATCATCGCCTGCATGCTCGCACTGTTCCTGATCGGCGGCGCGACTTCGCTGTGGGCCGAATATCAGCCTAACCCGGCGCTGAACAATGTCGCGGTCGAACAGACCGCGCCACTGGAAGGCAAGGAAGCACGCTTCGGTACCACCGCCACCGTGCTGTGGTCGGTGACCACCACCGCAGCGTCGAACGGTTCGGTCAACGGCATGCACGACAGCCTCAACCCGCTTAGCGGCATGGTCGCGCTGGTCAACATGATGGTCGGCGAAGTGATCTTCGGCGGCGTCGGTGCCGGGCTCTACGGCATGTTGCTCAACGTGCTGATCGCAGTGTTCCTCGCCGGCCTGATGATTGGCCGCACACCGGAATACCTGGGCAAGAAACTGCAGGCGCGGGAAGTGCAATTGCTGGTGGTGACCTTGCTGGTGATGCCGGTGGGCGTGCTGGTACTCGGCGCCATCGCGGCTGCTCTGCCTGGCCCGGCGGCGACCATCAGCAACCCTGGCCCGCACGGTTTCAGCCAGTTGCTCTATGCCTACACCTCGGCCAGCGCGAACAACGGTTCGGCATTCGGTGGCCTGAGTGCCAACACGCCGTTCCACAACCTGATGCTCGGTCTGGGCATGTTGATCGGTCGCTTCGGTTACATCCTGCCGGTACTGGCCCTGGCCGGCAGCCTGGCGATGAAGAAAACCGCACCGATCGGCCAGAACAGCTTCCCGACCCACGGCCCGCTGTTCGTGACCCTGTTGACCGTGACCATTTTGCTGGTGGGCGGCCTGACCTTCCTGCCGACTCTGGCGCTCGGTCCGATTGCTGAACACTTGAGCATGGGCTTCTAAGGAATCGATCATGAATATGCATGTTCCTGCAAAACCTGCGGTGCCGACGAAGTCGGCAGAAGCACCGAAAACCGCGATCTCGGCCCTGTGGCGTCCGGCGCTGGTGCAAGCCTTCGTCAAGCTCGACCCGCGCCAACTGGTGCGTTCGCCGGTGATGCTGGTGGTCGAACTGACGGCGATTTTCACCACCGTGCTGTGCTTCATCCCGGACAACGTCGTGCCGACTTTCGTCGCCGCGCAGATTGCCCTGTGGCTGTGGTTCACCGTGCTGTTCGCCAACTTCGCCGAAGCCTTGGCCGAAGGTCGCGGCAAGGCTCGCGCCGACAGCCTCAAGGCTGGCAGCGAAGGCCTCAGCGCGCGGCGCAAACTGGCCAATGGCAGCTTCCAGGTGGTGCCCGCCGCCAGCCTGCGCAAGGGTGATGTGGTGCGCGTCGAGGCGGGGGAGATGATCCCCGGTGACGGCGAAGTTATCGAAGGCATTGCGGCGGTCAACGAAGCGGCGATCACCGGTGAGTCGGCGCCGGTGATTCGCGAGTCCGGCGGCGATCGCTCGGCGGTCACCGGCAACACGCGCCTGGTGTCCGACTGGTTGTTGGTGAAGATCACCGCCAACCCCGGTGAGTCGACCCTCGATCGCATGATCGCCCTGGTCGAAGGCGCCAAGCGCCAGAAGACCCCGAACGAAGTCGCGCTGGATATCCTGCTGATCGGCCTGACCCTGATCTTCCTGCTGGTGGTCGTGACCCTGCAGCCGTTCGCCCACTTCGCCAACGGCAGCCTGCCGCTGGTGTTCCTGGTGGCGCTGCTGGTCACGCTGATTCCGACCACCATCGGTGGCCTGTTGTCCGCCATCGGTATTGCCGGGATGGATCGACTGGTACGCCTGAACGTGATCGCCAAATCCGGGCGCGCCGTGGAAGCGGCCGGTGACGTGCATGTGTTGCTGCTGGACAAGACCGGCACCATCACTTTCGGTAACCGCCGTTGCAGCGCGGTGTATGCGGCGCCGGGTGTGAATGGTCGCGAACTGGCAGAAGGCGCGTTGTTCGCTTCGCTGGCGGACGAAACCGCCGAAGGCAAATCCATCGTCGAGTACCTGCGCGGTCTGCATCCGCAAACCGAGCCGGCACTGGATACGTTGACTGCCGTGCCGTTCAGTGCGGAAACCCGCTTGTCCGGTGTCGACTATCAGGGCCGCGTTTACCGCAAGGGCGCAGTCGATTCGCTGCTGTCGTTCCTCGGCCAACAACGCTCCGATCTGGCCCCGGCGCTGTCGCGGGAAATCGACAAGATCGCGCAGAGCGGCGGCACGCCGTTGCTGGTCTGCGCCGACGGCAAGCTGCTGGGTGCGATCCATCTCAAGGACGTGGTCAAGCCAGGCATTCGCGAGCGTTTTGCCGAGCTGCGCAAACTGGGGATTCGCACGGTGATGGTCACCGGCGACAACCCGTTGACCGCTGCGGCCATCGCGGCAGAAGCGGGCGTCGATGACGTGCTCGCCGAAGCCACCCCGGAGAAAAAACTGGCGCGCATCCGCCTTGAGCAGAACGACGGTCGTCTGGTCGCCATGTGCGGCGACGGTGCCAACGATGCCCCGGCGCTGGCCCAGGCTGACGTCGGCATGGCGATGAACGACGGCACGCAAGCCGCACGCGAAGCCGCAAACATGGTCGACCTCGACAGCGACCCGACCAAGCTGCTGGACGTGGTGCAGATCGGCAAGGAATTGCTGGTGACCCGTGGTGCGCTGACGACGTTTTCCATCGCCAACGACGTGGCCAAATACTTCGCGATTCTGCCGGCGCTGTTCGCCGCGATCTATCCGCAACTGGGCGTGCTGAACATCATGCACTTGACCAGTCCGCAGAGCGCGATCCTCTCGGCGATCGTCTTCAATGCCTTGATCATCGTGGTGCTGATTCCACTGGCACTGCGTGGCGTGCGCGTGCAGGCAGCGAGTGCCGCGGCACTGCTGCGGCGCAACCTGCTGATCTACGGACTGGGCGGGATTCTGGTGCCGTTCGTGGGGATCAAGGCGATCGACATGCTGCTCACGGCTTTGCATTTGGTGTGATCCATTCGCGAGCAGGCTCGCTCCCACATTTGCAATGCGGCCTCCTGTGGGAGCCAGCCTGCTGGCGATGAAGTCGACTCGGTCCACCTGAATTAACGCGGTATCCGCTTTCTGAATTCGAGGATTTTGCAATGTCCACAATGATACGTCCGGCCCTGAGCCTGCTGGTGCTGATGACCCTGATCACCGGCGTGGCCTATCCACTGGTGGTGACCGGTGTTGCGCAGGTCGCTTTCCCTGAACAGGCCAACGGCAGCCTGGTGCACGACGCCGATGGCAAGGTGCGCGGCTCGTCGTTGATCGCCCAGGATTTCGTCGGTGATGCGTGGTTTCATCCGCGTTCTTCGGCGGGCGCCTTCGCGACCGTTTCCAGCAGCGCCAGCAACCTCGCGCCGAGCAATCCGGCGCTGGCAACTCGGGTAATCGACGACGCCAACAAGTTGCAGGTGCCAGGCCAGGGGCCGGTGCCCTTGGCGCTGCTGACCACCTCCGGCAGCGGACTCGATCCGCACTTGCCACCGGCGGCAATTGCCTATCAACTGGCGCGTGTCGCGCAAGCGCGCAACTTGCCGGTGGCGACCTTGCAGCAACTGCTCGATGCGCACATCGAACAGCCGCTGGTGGGGCCGCCGGTGGTGAATGTGCTGGAGCTGAACATGGCGCTGGAAAAACTCTGAACCGGCGGCGCGGCCATTCGCGAGCAGGCTCGCTCCCACAGGAATACGTGTTCCAAATGTGGGAGCGAGCCTGCTCGCGAAGAGGACCGAAAGAACACCGCATAACTATCTGGAAGAGAGAACATCAAGCATGAGCGACTCCGGCCGCGCCGACGCGCTGTTAGCAGACCTGCCCCGCGACGGCCGTGGCCGGCTGAAGATTTTCCTCGGCGCCGCCCCCGGGGTCGGCAAGACCTACGCGATGCTCCAGGCCGCGCACACGCAATTGCGCCAGGGCGTGAAAATCATCGCCGGCGTCGTCGAAACCCATGGTCGTGCGGAAACCGAAGCGCTGCTCGGCGGGTTGCCGCAGCAGCCGCTGGTGCGCTCGGAATACCGTGGCGTGATGCTCGAAGAAATGGACCTCGACGGCCTGCTCGCAGCCAAACCCAAGCTGGTACTGGTGGACGAACTGGCGCACACCAACGCCCCCGGCAGTCGTCACGCCAAGCGCTGGCAGGATATTCAGGAACTGCTCGCCGCCGGCATCGACGTCTACACCACGGTCAACGTCCAGCACCTGGAAAGTCTCAACGATCAGGTGCGCGGGATCACCGGTGTGCAGGTGCGCGAAACCCTGCCGGACTGGGTGCTGCAGGAAGCCTACGAACTGCTGCTGATCGACCTGCCACCGCGCGAGCTGCTGGAGCGTCTGCGCGAAGGCAAGGTCTACGTGCCGGAACAGGCGCGGGCGGCGATCGATGCGTTTTTCACCCAGACCAACCTCACCGCGCTGCGCGAACTGGCGATGCAAACGGCGGCCGCGCAGGTCGATAACGATCTCGCTCAAGGCTACCGCCAACTTGGTCAGGCAGCTCCAGCGGTGCGCGGACGTTTGCTGGTCGGCGTCGATGGCGATGCGCATGCCGAACGCCTGGTGCGTCACGCCAGCCGCGTGGCCCAGCGCCGGCATTTGCCGTGGAGTCTGGTGCATGTCGACAACGGCACAGTGCGCGACGAGCAATCGCGCCTGCGCCTGCAAAATGCCCAGCAACTGGCCGAACGCCTCGGCGGCGAAGTGGTGTTGTTACGCGCCGGCGAAGTGGCGAAAACCCTGATTCAGCATGCTGCCGAACGCCGGGCGAGTCTGCTGCTGGTCGGGCAGTCGCGGCCGAGTCTGCGCCGTCGCCTGTTCGGTGGCGGGCTCGCCGCGCGTTTGCTGCGCCAGGCCCACGGCCTGGAAATTAACGTCCTCGACAACGACCATGAACACCCGCAACCGCGTCTGCGGGCGACGCCGACGCTGGTCTGGTTCGACTATCTGTTGGCGCTGGTTGCCACGCTGTTGGCCAGTGCCCTGGCGTGGGCGGTATCGAGTATTTTGCCGCTGCCAAACATCTCGCTGGTGTTCCTCGCGGCGGTGCTGCTGGTGGCGGTGCGCAGCAGTCTGGGCCCGGCGCTGGCCTGCGCGGCGTTGTCGTTTCTGACTTACGACTTCCTGTTCATTCCGCCGAATTTTTCCTTCGCCATTCAGCGCGAAGAAGACGTTTTGACCTTGCTGTTCTTCCTGCTGATGGCGGCGCTCACCGGCAATCTTGCGGCGCGTCAGCGGCGGCAGTTGCAGGCGTTGCGCGACACGCAGGAAGAGACCACAGAGCTGCTCGATCTGTCGCGCAAACTGACTGCGGCGACGGATCGTCAGGCAGTGATCAGCGCTGCTGCGCAGCACCTCAACGGCTGGAGCGATCTGCAATTGTGCCTGCTCAACCGCGACGGCCAGGGCGGCTGGAAAGTCGAGACCGGCGGGCCACTGGAATTCAGCGAATCCGAACGCGCCGCCGCCGACTGGGCCTGGCAACACGATCAACCGGCCGGCATGGGCACCGGTACGCTGCCGTTCGGTCGCTGGTGGTGGTGGCCGCTGTCGGTGGAGGACGGGCCGCTGGCGCTGCTCGGGGTCTGCGCCAAAGAAGGCCAGACTTTGAGCGGCCAGCGTCGACGCCTGCTCACTGCGTTGAGTCAGCCACTGGCTCAGGCACTGGCGCGGGCGCAACTGGCGGACGATCTGGAAGCCGCGCGCTTGCACGGTGAAACCGAGCAGTTGCGCAGTGCGCTGCTGGCCTCGGTATCGCATGATTTGCGCACACCGCTGACCGCCATGCGCGGCAGCATCGACAGCCTGCTGGCCCTCGGCGAAGCCATTCCGCTGGAGGATCGCCGCGAGTTGCTCGAAGGCACCCGCGACGAAGCCGAACGCCTCGATCGCTACATTCAGAACCTGCTGGACATGACCCGCCTCGGCCACGGTGCATTGAAGCTCGCGCGCGACTGGGTGGCGCCGGCGGACATCGTCGGCAGTTCGCTCAATCGCCTGCGTGCGGTGCTCGCGCCGTTGCAGGTCAGCACCGATGTGCCGTCCGAGTTGCCGCTACTGTTCGTGCATGCGGCGCTGATCGAGCAGGCGCTGGTCAATGTGCTGGAAAACGCCGCACGCTTCTCGCCGCCACACGGGCGTTTGCAATTGAGTGCTGGTGCCAATAACGAAGAGATCTTCTTCACGGTCAGCGACGAAGGCCCGGGGATTCCCGAGGACGAGCGAGCGAAAATTTTCGACATGTTCTACACCGCCGCACGCGGTGATCGCGGTGGGCAGGGCACCGGTCTGGGCCTGGCGATCTGTCAGGGCATGGTCGGCGCGCATGGCGGCCGCATCAGCGTCGCCGACGGCATCGACGGGCACGGCACCAGCATCACCCTGCACCTGCCATTGCAGACGCAACCGGGGATGGACAATGAAGCCTGATCGCGACTGCGCTACTCTCTTGCCAATCTTTTGTGTTGATGTGAATTCATGAGCCAGACCGCGACCATTTTGGTCATCGATGACGAACCGCAGATCCGTAAATTCCTGCGCATCAGCCTCGCCTCACAAGGCTACAAAGTGCTGGAGGCCGGCACCGGTGCCGAGGGCCTGGCGCAGGCGGCGTTGAACAAACCCGACCTGCTGGTGCTAGACCTCGGCCTGCCGGACATGGACGGCCAGCAGGTGCTGCGCGAGTTTCGCGAATGGGCCACCGCGCCGGTGCTGGTGCTTTCGGTGCGGGCCAGCGAAGGGCAGAAAGTCCAGGCGCTGGATGGCGGCGCCAACGACTACGTGACCAAGCCGTTCGGCATTCAGGAATTCCTCGCCCGGGTCCGTGCGCTGTTGCGTCAGGCACCGGCCGGCGAGGCGCAACAGGCGGCGCTGACGTTCGGCCCGTTGACCGTGGACCTGGCCTATCGGCGCGTGCTGCTCGACGGTGCCGAAGTGGCGCTGACTCGCAAGGAATACGCAGTGTTGGCGCAACTGGCACGGCATCCGGGCCGGGTGATCACCCAGCAGCAATTGCTCAAGGACATCTGGGGGCCGACGCATACCGAGGACAGTCACTACTTGCGGATTGTGGTCGGGCATTTGCGTCAGAAGCTGGCGGATGATCCGACGCGGCCGCGGTTTATTGTGACGGAGGCGGGGGTTGGGTATCGGCTGTTGAGTGACAACAGCCTGTAGGTTTTGGGTTGGCTGAGCTGACGCCTTCGCGAGCAAGCCCGCTCCCACAGGATTCTCCGGTGTGATTGAAATTTGTGTTTCACACCGGCCACTGTGGGAGCGGGCTTGCTCGCGAAGAGGCCCTGACAGCCAGCCGTGATTTCAGCCCTGCTCACTCTCATACCGATCCAGCGTATCCCGCGCAATCTCCCGCCCCAGCGCGATCAGTTCCGGCGCCTTGTAGAACTCGAAAAACCGGCACACGCGCTTCGGCACGTTGATCAGGATGTCCGGCGGATAACCGGCGATCTTGTATTGCGCCAGCGAGGTCTGCATCACCTCGAAACTCTGGTTGATCAGGTCCAGCAGTGACGCCGGCCCGACGTTGTCGATGATGAACGAACCGGTGGCGGATTTCGGTGCGCCTTCGCGTTCGGGAGCCGCTGCCGGTTGCTGACTTTCCGGTTCGCTGCCTTCCAGCCACGGGTTGATGTCGGCGGCTTCGGCGCGCAGCGCTTCCTGTTCCAGCAACAGCAATTGCTCGGCCTGTTTGCGGCGGAACGGCATCTTCGAACCCAGCGAACTGAGCAAACTGTCGAAGCGCGAACGAAACGCGGGCGGGCGCTGAATCACCGGCAATTTGTAGTGGCGCTGGTTGGTCGCGTTGAGGTTGACCGCGATGATCAGGTCGCAGTGGCTGGAGACCACCGGCACGATCGGCAACGGGTTGAGAATGCCGCCGTCCACCAGCATCCGGTTGCCTTGCATCACCGGGGTGAACAGGCTGGGAATTGCCGCCGAGGCGCGCATCGCCTGATGCAGGCAGCCTTCCTGAAACCAGATTTCCTGCTGGTTGGTCAGGTCGGCGGCGACCGCAGTGTAGGGGATGCGCAGGTCTTCGATGTTGATCTCGCCGACGATCTTGCGGAT
The DNA here is from genome assembly GCF_036346455.1 of Pseudomonas sp. AM14(2022). Taxonomy (NCBI): domain Bacteria; kingdom Pseudomonadati; phylum Pseudomonadota; class Gammaproteobacteria; order Pseudomonadales; family Pseudomonadaceae; genus Pseudomonas; species Pseudomonas sp. AM14(2022). Next base: position 108,845 of record NZ_JAOTNY010000004.1, on the reverse strand, counting down.
CTGTCCGAATACTTTTTCGCCGCGAATTGCACCGAGGCGAAAACTCACGTCTACCAGCCGCAGCACATCCAGATAGTCGAGGGTTTCGATCCAGGTGCGGTACTCGTCAAGTTTGCCCGCCGCATAGATCCCGCCGACCACCGCGCCCATCGAACAACCGGCAATGCAGGCAATGTCATAACCGCGTCTTTCGATTTCCTCAATGACCCCGATATGGGCATAGCCCCGGGCGCCTCCGGAGCCCAGCACCAGTGCGACACGCTTTTTCATCAAACTTCCTCCCGACAAGGCTCCACAATGCACCCTTCGGGGGGCGGGCGACAATCGGCAGGGTCGCTGGAGACGGCAGGGGCGTCGTTTTTTCGATACTCCGTGACCGCTCGGCGCTATGCTCTGGTCACCGCAGATTCATGGGGCGCCAAGGCACTTTTCCCGCGCCGCAACGTCTTACCTGCACGACTGTTGACCTATTTTGAGGTGTGAGTGATGAAAGCCTGGATCTGTGTGCCGTTGATTGCGCTGGCATTGGCCGGTTGCGCGGGCAAGACTGCTTATCGGGACAGCTGTGGCAGTCAGCTGGATGCGGCGTGGCATGAACTGGACTTGGCCAAGGCCGAAGGTTTCGCCGGCACGGTCAGCTACTCCAAGGCGCTGTCGTTGCTGACCGCGGCCAAGACTCAACAGCAATTCGAAGGCTTTGAAGGCTGCAGCAACAAGGCCGAGAAAGCCCGTTTCTATATTCGCGAATCCCGCGCCGGACGCTAAGCTGCTGACCTGACGCAAGGATGCGTCTGCCTTGCAGCGGCAGACTGGTCTTTCAAGCCATTTGAATCAGGAGCAAGCGATGTCTGGGTTGGTTGACCGGTTGGTGGCTCATGTCCTGAGCCTGGAAGTGCGGCTGCTGGCCTGTCAGGCGCGCCTGACTGCGCGTACCGACCCTGAGGCGCTGCACGACTTGCGCACCACGGTGCGGCGCTTGCGCAGCCTGTTGCGACCCTTGCGTGGTTTGCCCGGAGTCGAGCAACTGGAGGGCGCGGCGTCGGCAGTTGGTCAATTGACCACACCGTGGCGTGATCGCGAGGTGTTGGCGGCGTATCTGCTCAAGCATGATCAACCGCAAGCGGCGCAGCGGCGCATGGCGCAAATGGACGAAGCCTATCCAGCATTGGCAGCGAGCGCCGAAGTCGCTTCGCTGCTGATCATCCTCGATGCCTTCCCGCGTTTCCTGCGTGCTTCCGAGCGTCAGGGGCTGCTCAAGGGTCTGGGCAAGCGCATCGAAAAACGCCTGCACAAACAATGGAAAAAACTCGACGAGGCCCTGCACGATCCGGCCCACGACCGCCATCGTCTGCGCTTGCTGATCAAGCGCGTGCGGTATGGCATCGAAGCCTATCCGGAACTCGATCGCCTGCCTGAGCCGGCGCTGCCGCGGTTGAAGTCGGCGCAGGGCGCGTTGGGTGACTGGCACGATTGCTGGCAGTGGCTGGCGCGGGCCGAACTGGAAAGCGATCTGCAACCCTGCGTCGCGACGTGGCAGGCAGGCCTGATCAAGGCTGAAGCCAAGGCGGATCGGGTGCTGGATAAACTCAGTTCAAGCTGCTTCAAATCCTGAATCCACTCAGATCCCCTGTGGGAGCGGGCTTGCTCGCGAAAGCGGTGTGTCAGTCACAGATGTGTCTACTGATACACCGCTTTCGCGAGCAAGCCCGCTCCCACATTCGAATATCTTCCTGACCTTAAGGCCTTTCTGTCAGTCCATTTGACCGGAATAGACGCTGCGGCGCTCTGCCATGCTGGTTAAGATCGCTGCATCCCTTTTTTCGCTTGCCGAGGTTGTCATGCGCTTTTCCGATCTGATCGAGGCGGTCCGTCGCCAGCCAGAAGTGACCATTCCCGCCGAGTGGGGTCAGGGGCGAGCCAGTTTTGGTGGCCTGGTCGCGGCGCTGCAATACGAAACCATGCGCGCGGAAGTGCCGGCGGAGCGCCCGGTGCGTTCGTTGGCGATCACCTTTGTCGGCCCGGTCGAACCGGAAGTCCCGGTGAGCTTCGAAGTCGATGTGTTGCGCGAAGGCAAAGCGGTCAGCCAAGTGCTGGGCCGGGCTGTGCAGAACGGTCAGGTAGTGACGATCGTGCAGGGCAGCTTTGGTGCTTCGCGACCTTCGGAAGTCGCAGTCGAGGCCTATCCGGCAGTTGAAATGAAACACTGGGACGAATGCCAGGAGTTGCCCTACATCAAGGGCGTGACCCCGGAATTCATGCGGCATCTGGCGATGCGCTGGAGTGTCGGCGGCATGCCGTTCACCGGCAACACATCGCGGCAGATGGGCGGCTGGGTACGTTTGCGTGGGGACGTCAAGGAAGAACCGGTCAATGAGGCGCATCTGCTGGCGCTGGTGGATGCCTGGCCACCGGCCTTGTTGCCGTACCTGAAGAAACCGGCACCGGGCAGCACGCTGACCTGGACCATCGAATTCGTGCAACCGCTACGCGACCTGAGCACGCTGGACTGGTGCAAATACCTGGCAGACATCGAATACGCCGCCGACGGCTACGGCCATGTCGCCGCCAAGCTGTGGAGCGCGGAGGGGGAGTTGATCGCCATGAGTCGGCAGACTGTGACGATTTTTGCCTGAATCATTCAATGCCGACGGTGGCGCTCCCGCCAGGCGCGCCACCAGCCGCCGCTGAGGAAAAACCGCGGAAAGGTCAGGAACTGCTCGACCAGCAAGCGTGACACGGCATCTTTACGATCACTGAACGGCTCGGAGGCTTGCGCCTCCAGGCTGTGGCCGTGGCGCTGCAGACCCAGCGCCGCGACGATACCGATCACACCGATGGCAATACTGGCCAGACTCAAGCTGAACACGCCGGACACGATCAACAGAAATGCAACGATGAACAGCGGCACGGCAATCAGGTGCAACACCAGATTGGTCGGGTGCTGGTGATTGTTCGGGTACGCGCGCCATTGCCACGCGGGAAGATTGGGGTGACGTTTGCCCATGTTGACTACTCCTCGATCCATGTTGAACACATGCTTGAAGAATAGGCCGGGGCGAGTGGGGCGGCGAATCAAGGTTGGCTATGGTGGTGATAGGTGCAATGGCTGGATTCGATGGTGTTGCAATTGACGCCATCGCGAGCAGGCTCACTCCTACAAAGGATCTGCTGCGCACACAAATCCCCTGTAGGAGTGAGCCTGCTCGCGATGAGTCCCTTAAAGTTTGAGTTGACCGATGGCCTTGCTCAATTCCCCGGCCAACGTCGCCAACTCATTACTGGTGGTCGCCGAATCCACGGTCTGTTGCACGGTGTTTTCGGTCACATCACGAATGCTCACCACCGCCCGATTCATCTCTTCCGCCACTTGGCTTTGTTGCTCCGCCGCCACCGCAATCTGCGTGTTGCTCTCGCGCATCTGCGCCACGGCGCCAGTGATTTCCGCCAGCGCCTCGCCCGCCTCCTGCGCCTGCTGCACGCAGTCATCGGCCTTGTACGAACTCTCCTGCATGAAGTCCACCGCATCGCGGGTGCCGGCCTGCAGCGCTGAGACCATGGTGGTGATTTCATCGGTCGAGGTCTGCACGCGCTTGGCGAGATTGCGCACCTCGTCGGCGACCACCGCAAAACCGCGGCCCATCTCGCCGGCACGGGCCGCTTCGATGGCGGCGTTCAGCGCCAGCAGATTGGTCTGTTCGGCGATGCTGTGGATCACACTGACTACGCCGTTGATCTTCTGGCTGTCTTCGGCCAGGCGCTGGATCATTTCGGCAGTCTGCTGCACACCGCTGGAGAGTCCGGCAATCGACTGTTGCACGCGGCTGACCACTTGCTGGCCACTGCCGGCCAGACCATCGGCGGTCTGCGACAGGTCGCGGGTGGCACCGGCGTGCTGGGCGATGTGATAAACCGTGGCGGTCATTTCATTGATCGCAGTGGCGGCCTGATCGGTTTCGCTCTGTTGACCGAGCATGCCGTGGCGCACTTCGTTCATGCTCGCCGCCAGACGCGCAGCGCCGACGTCGAGTTGCCGCGCGGTGTTGGCAACGGTGGTGACCACGCGTTGATAACCGGCCTGCATCGCGTTGAACGCATTGGCCATCTGCCCGACTTCGTCCTTGCAGGCCAGCGGCACGCGGGCCGAAAGGTCACCACTTTTCTCGACGTGCAGCATCACGTCTTTCAAGGTGTTGAGCTGACTGAGCAGGAAGCGGATCAGCAACTGCGAAGCGCCGAGCATGGCCAGCATCAGGATGAACACCGCCACCGCGTAGTTGGCAAAGCGTTCACTGAACACTTGCGCCAGGCTCGGGCCATAGGCGATGACCGCGACTTGCTCGCCGTCGCCACGACTGAACACTTCGGCGCCCAGCAGCGGGTTGTTGCCGAACAGCGGCAGATGGTTGATCTCGTTCCAGCCGTTGCTGTCGCTGATCTCCAGCACCGGTTGATCGTTGAGGCGCGGCGCTTCACCGCGTTTGAAGGTCAGCACCTGATCGGCCTTGGGCAGCGCCTGCCCGGCCGGCCAGGCCTTGAGCAATTGTGCCTGGGCCTGAGCGGAAGCCTGTGAGGCGTGGCTGCATGCCTGCTGCTCAAGCTGCACGGCATACAGCACCAGCAGCAGGGTGGTGACGAAAGCGACCGCATTGACCGCCCAGAATTTGTATTTCAGCGAGATATTGCTAAGCCAGGCACCCATGGAGGTCTTCTCTGATAGCGGAAACAGTTTCGGCAAGGTGCCAGCATTGTGCCGCTATGCAGATCTGAAGATCTTGATACAGGTCAACAGGTTCTACGCTGAGCCCCTTTGTGGGAGCGGGCTTGCTCGCGAAGGCGGTGGTTCAGTTAATTAACAATGACTGACACACCGCCTTCGCGAGCAAGCCCGCTCCCACAATGGGATTTGAGGTGTATCAGGGCAGGGCGGGGAGGTTGAAGAACGCGCGGGCACACGCCGTTGTGTGCGCAGCCAGATCTTCCTCGGTCTCGCCCCGATGCAGCGCCACTTCGCGCAGCACCTCGGTCAGATACGCCGGTTCATTGCGGCCGTTCTTCGGCTTTGGGCGCAAGGTGCGAGATAGCAGGTACGGCGCGTCGCTTTCTAGCATCAGTCGTCCGCGCTTGATCTCCTTGACCAGCGGGTGCAGATGCGTGCCACGGCGCTCGTCGCAGATCCAACCGGTGATGCCGATGTGCAGGTCCAGATCGAGGTAACTGAACAGGGCTTTTTGCTCGCCGGTAAAGCAGTGCACCACGGCGGCGGGCAGTTGATCGCGGAAGTCCCTGAGGATTTCCAGCAGACGCTGACTGGCATCGCGTTCGTGGAGGAACACCGGCAACTGCAGTTCTACCGCCAGCGCCAGATGTTCTTCGAGGACTTTTTCCTGTTGCGGGCGTGGCGAGAAATCACGGTTGAAATCCAGTCCGCATTCACCCACGGCGACCACGTTTGGCTCGTGCAGCAGGCTGCGCAAACGACGCGCGCTGTCAGCGTTCCAGTCACTGGCCGAATGCGGGTGAATGCCAGCGGTGGCAAACAGCCGCTGGCCGCTTTGATCCAGTTGCCGGCACAGCTCCAGCGCCTGTTCGCTACCCTCGACGCTGGTGCCGGTCAGCACCAGTTGGCAGACCCCGGCAGCATAGGCGCGGTCGAGCACGGCCTGATGTTTTTCGGCGAAACTGGGGTTGGTCAGGTTGACGCCGATATCGATGAGTTGCATGGTTCTACCTCGGGCCGAAGGCCGGAAAGCATACCAGAGCTGTAGATTTATAAGAAAAGCCAAGAACTACAACGAGTTATAGCTGTCTTTTGATGCCGCGACGTAGCCCGGGTTGGCAGAAAAGCCATCACTGTGCCAGTCTCTCGCACTTTGCCAGCGCTCCAGGCGCTCTGTTTTCGTCGGTGATTTCGACCGTTCAGCGGTGAAATCACCCCGTATTCTTTCCGGAGAGTGGATGCATCGTCCCTCGGTTTTGCTCCTGTTGTGCGCGTCGCTGCTGCTGCCGATAACGGCGGTTGCGCGCCTGCCCGGGCCACAGCAAGCCGTGCCGGCCGCCAAGGTTCGTGACCTGTCGGAGATCCGCAGCAGTCGAGTGTTGCGCGTGCTGGTCAATCAGAGCCGCAACAGTTCCGGTGAAGTCCAGGGTCAGGCCATCGGCGTCGAATACCATCGCCTGCGCGCCTTCGAGCAATACCTCAATGGCCACGCCCGCGATGGTCAGGAAATTACCCTCAAGATCATTCCCAAAGCCAAGGATCAACTGCTCGGTGCCTTGCAGCGTGGTGAAGGAGATCTGGTCGCGCCCGGCGAGCTGCTTGATCTGCAACCCGGCCACGCGGTTGCCAGCAGTGAGCCGATCGCCAGCAACGTGCCGCTGGTGCTGGTCGGCATCAAGGGCGAGCGCCGTTACACCAAGGTCGAGCAGCTTTCCGGCAAAACCCTGGCGTTGCCCACCGGCAGTGCGGCGGGGGAGGCGGTCAGCCAGCTCAATCAGAAACTGGCGTTGCACAAACTGGCGCCGATCAAGATCGAATGGGTCGATCCGACGCTGGCGGTCGAGGACGTGCTGGAGATGGTGCAGGGGGGAATCTTTCACCTGACCGTCGTCGAGCAACCGATCGCCGAGCGTTGGGGCAAGATCCTGCCCAAGCTGCGTTTCGACCGGCAATTGATGATCAGCGAACCGGGTGAGGAATACTGGTTCGTGCGCCGTGATGCCTCGATGCTGCGGGCGAGCATCGATCGTTTCCTGGTCGGCTACAGGAAGCCGGCGAACGAGGATGCAGAGTTTCTGCGGATTTATCGACGGCTCTATCAAGTGCATTATCCGTTGGCCAAGGCTGACCGCCAGCGTCTGGAGAAACTGCGCCCGACCCTGCAAAAACACGCCGACGCGCAAAGCATGGACTGGCTGAATCTGGCGGCGCTGGCCTTCAAGGAGTCAGCCCTGCAACCCAGCGCCCGCAGCGGCAGTGGCCCGACCGGGTTGATGCAGATTACCCCGTCCGCAGCGCAGCGGGTCGGTGTGAGCAACATCCAGAATCTCGATGCGAATGTGCAGGCCGGGGCCAAGTACCTGGCGATGATTCGCCGCAAGTTTTTCAACAGTCCGAAACTCAATGAGCGCGAGCGCATGGCGTTCACCCTGGCGGCCTACAACATCGGCCCGGAGCGGGTGCAGGGCATGCGCGCCGAGGCACGCCGGCGCGGGCTGAATCCGAACCAGTGGTTCTTTCAGGTCGAGCGCATCGCCATGGAGCAGGTGGGCATGGGCCCCGTCAGCTATGTTAATAGCGTGAACAAGTATTACCTGGCGTTCGACCGGGAGCGGGAGTCGCTGGAGCCCCGGGGACAGAAAGTCGCTTCACGGAAATGATCTAATAATTTGATTGTAATAGCGGAATAATTGCGCTTTTAACATGAATTTAACTGATTAATATAGCGGCCAATCCCAACACACTTCTCGCAAAACAAGGAATGCCCCATGAGCTCTCTGATCAACAAGGTTCTGTTCACTCGCGCCGGTTACGGCCTGACCATTCTGCGTATCGCGGTCGGCGTGATCTTCGCCGCCCACGGTTCGCAAAAACTGTTTGGTCTGTTCGGTGGTTACGGTCTGGCGGGCACCGCGCAATACATGGACAGCATCGGTCTGCACCCGGGTTACCTGATGGCCACGCTGGCCGGCGGTACCGAGTTCTTCGCCGGTCTGGCGCTGATCATCGGCCTGCTGGTGCGCCCGGCGGCGCTGGGTCTGACCTTCCTGTCGCTGGTGGCGATCTTCACCGTACACATCAGCAACGGTCTGTTCATGGCCAACAACGGTTACGAGTTCGCCCTGGCGCTGCTCGGTGGCAGCCTCGCGGTGATGATCGAAGGCGCCGGCAAGCTGTCGGTGGATCGCGCCATCGCCGGTTGAGCGCTCTGGCTCAAGCAAAAGGCCCGCATTGTGCGGGCCTTTTTTGTTGCGGCCGATTCTTGACACTCATCGGTCACGTTATCTAGGATGTTGCTCATGCGCCGATTTAAACAGCTACTTGCGGGGCGCCAGGTGACTCAGACAGTTGCCGTCAGAAGCCGGAACAAGGCTTCGAAATACCGCTAAAGCGCTGGTTCGGTGTTGCCTCTCACCTGCCATGCAGACTTTTGAGGCAGAGACACGACACGATGAATGCACTACGCCCTCCAGCACGTCCCGCGCCGATCACGGCACATATCACCCAGCGCAACCCGAAAATCCTGCTTGGCGGTAAACATCAGCCGACGCTGTTGCGTTATCTCGATGGCTGGCCACGTCGCAGCGGCGGTCCTGCCGCGTTCCTGATCCAGTTCGTTGAAGATGGCGAGTCGCTGGCGCGGTTTGCCAGTGACAGTTTTGACCTGGCGGTGATTCAGGCACCGAGCGCTGAAGACGCGCCGGAAATGATCAAGCAACTGACCCGCGTTGCGCGGCAGGGTTTGATCACTCGCCGCTGAAACGCTCAGGGATATTCGATCGCCACGATATAGACAAACTGCTCACCGGTTGGCGTCTGTACCCGGACTTCGGCGTCCAGCGCCTTGCCGATCAAGGCGCGGGCCAGTGGTGAGTCGATGCTGATCAGACCCAGTTTCAGATCCAGTTCATCCGGACCGACGATGCGGTAGCGCGACTGCTTGCCGTCTTCGTCCTCGATGGTGACCCTGGCGCCGAAGTAGACCTTGTTCGGATCGCTGGGTTTTTCGCTGACGACCTTCAGTGCTTCGAGACGCTTGGTGAGAAATCGCACGCGGCTGTCGATCTCGCGCAGCATTTTCTTGCCGTAGGTGTACTCGGCGTTTTCCGAACGATCACCCTGCGCCGCTGCTTCGCTGACCGCTTGCGTTACCTGCGGGCGGCGCACATGCCACAGCTCATGGAATTCGGCGCGCATCCGCGCTTCACCTTCAGGGGTGATCAGCGCGGTGCCGGCGGTGCGGGGAGGGCGATAACGGCTCATGGCAACTTCTTGTGGTGACGAAGGCTGGAGTCTATCAACCCTCGCGCAAGACTGTCAGCGGACTCGCATTCAATGCCCGACGCGTGCCGAACACCCCGGCACCGCCAATCAGCGCGGCGCCAATCAACGGCAGCATCAGCAACCATGGATGCGGATGCCATGGCAGATCGAACGCATAGCGATACAACACCAGACTCACCACTTCCGAACCGATGGCCGCGAGCAGGCCGCTGACCGCACCGAGCAAGCCGAACTCGATGCGCCGCGCCTTGATCAGCAACTGCCGTTGCGCGCCCAGCGCACGCAGCAGCGCACCTTGGCGAATGCGTTCATCCAAGGTTGCCTGCAAGCCGGAGAACAGCACCGCCATCCCCGCCGCCAACACAAACAACAACACGTATTCCACCGCCAGGGTGACCTGGGCGAGGATGCTGCGCAGCTGTTCGAGCAGGGCTTCGACCTGAAGGATGGTCACCGCCGGGAATGCCCGTGACAGCTCGACGATCTGCTGATCGTGACCAGGTGCCAGATAGAAACTGGTCAGGTAAGTCGCCGGCAGATCCTTCAGGGTGCCGGGCTGGAAGATCATGAAGAAGTTCGGCTGGAAGTTATCCCAGTTGATCTCGCGCAGGCTGGTGACTTTCGCTTCACGATTGACCCCGCCGACGCTGAACACCATGTGATCGCCGAGTTTGAGCTTGAGGCTTTCGGCGACTTTACCTTCAACCGACACGCCCGGTACGTCGTCCGAGGGTTGCCCGGTCCACCACGTACCGGCGGTGAGCTTGTTGCCGGCCGGCAGGTCGGCGGCCCAGGTCAGGCTCAAGTCACGTTGCACGGCACGGTCGCCGGCCGAATCCTTGCTGACGATCTGCTGCACCGGTTCGCCGTTGATGCTGATCAGCCGTCCCGGCACCACCGGGTACAGCGGCGCCGCCTGCGCGGACACCTTGATCAAGTGATCGGTGAAGGCCTGTTTGTCCGCCGGCAGGATGTTCAGGGCGAAGTAGTTGGGGGCGTTTTTCGGTAACTGGTTTTGCCAGGTGTCGAGCAGCTCGCCACGCAGCAGGGCGATCAGCGCCATCGACAGCAGGATCAAACCGAACGCCAGCGCTTGCCCGGCCGCCGCCAGCGGATGACGCAACAACTGGCCCAGACCGAGACGCCACGGCAGCGGCGCGCGGGCGAGCATTCGGCGCAGGCTGTTGAGCAACAACAGCAGCAAGCCACCCAGCACCAGCGCAGCGACCACGCCACCGCCAAGCAGGGCGAAGGTCAGCAGCAGATCCAGACTCAGGCGCCACATGATCAGGCCTAGTGCACCCAGCGCCGCGCCATAGACCATCCAGGTGCTCGACGGAATCGGCAGCATGTCGCGGCGCAGTACCCGCAGCGGTGGCACCCGACCCAGCGCGGCAAGTGGCGGCAGGGCAAAGCCGGCGAGCGCCACCAGTCCTGTGCCGATCCCGGCGAGCGCCGGAAACAGGCCACCGGGCGGGACGTCCGCTGGCAGCAGATCATGCAGCAGGGCAAACAGGCCCAGTTGCGCCAGCCAGCCGAGCACTGCGCCGCTGAGGGCAGCGAACAGGCCGAGTATGGTCAGTTGAATGCTGAACAACAGCATGGTTTCCCGACGCGACAAACCGAGGCAGCGCAGCAAGGCACTGGCATCGAAACGGCGACTGGCGAAGCGGTTGGCCGACAGCGCCACGGCCACACCGGCCAACAGCACCGCGACCAGACTGGCCATGTTCAGGTAGCGCTCGGCCTTGCCCAGCGCGCCGCCGATCTGCCGGTTGCCGTCGCGCGCATCCTGTATGCGCTGATTGGCGGCCAGACCGGGTTTGAGCAGTTGTCGATAGGTTTCCAGTGCCTGCGGTTCACCACGCCACAGCTCGCGATAACTCACGCGGCTGCCGGGTTGCACTACGCCAGTGGCAGCGAGGTCATCGAGATTGATCATCACCCGAGGCGTGAGGCTGTAGAAGTTGCCGGCGCGATCCGGCTCGTAAGTCAGCACGCGGGTCAGCTTCAAGGTTTTCATGCCGACGTCGATGCTGTCGCCGATCTTCAGATCCAGCGCAGTCAGCAGACGAGCTTCAACCCAGGCTTCACCGGGTTGCGGCTCGCCGCCCGAGGTTTCAGCGGCAAACGGGGCCGGGGCACTTTTCAGCTCGCCGCGCAGCGGGTAGGCGCGGTCGACGGCTTTGATGCTCGATAACTGAATGCCGTTGTCGGTGGCAATGACGCTGGAAAACTCCACCACCTGCGCATGATTCAAGCGCAGCTCGGTGCCGCTGCGGATCTGTTCGTCGCGGGCCGGCGAGCTGCCCTCAAGCACCAGGTCGGCGCCAAGGAACTCGGTGGCGCGCAGCATCATCGCACCGTTGAGGCGGGCGCCGAAATAGCCGATGGCAGTACTCGCCGCGACCGCCACGACCAAGGCAAAAAACAACACGCGCAATTCGCCGGCGCGGGCATCGCGCATGAGTTGACGTAGGGCGAGACTGAACAGACGCAACAGCGGCAGACGTGCCATCAAGGCTCCAGAGGGGCAACCAGCAGCCCGGCTTCAAGTCGGATCAGGCGCCGGCAGCGATGGGCCAGGCGTTCGTCGTGGGTCACCAGCACGAGGGTGGTGCCGCGTTCCTTGTTCAGTTCGAACAGCAAGTCGCTGATGCGCTCGCCAGTGTGGCTGTCGAGGTTGCCGGTGGGTTCGTCGGCGAACAGCACGTCCGGCTCGGCAGCGAAGGCCCGGGCAATCGCCACGCGTTGTTGTTCGCCGCCGGAGAGCTGGCGCGGCGAGTGCGTCAGGCGCTGGCCGAGACCGACCCGTTGCAGCAGTTCGGTGGCGCGTTCGCGGGCGTCTTTGCGGCCATCGAGTTCCAGCGGCAGCATGACGTTTTCCAGGGCGTTGAGGCTGTCGAGCAACTGGAAGGACTGAAAGACGAAACCCACGTGTTCGGCACGGATTCGCGCGCGCTGGTCTTCGTCGAGATTGCTCAGGCCTTGCCCCGCGAGGATGACTTCACCGCTGCTTGGCAGGTCGAGGCCGGCGAGCAGGCCGAGCAGGGTGGATTTGCCGGAACCGGACGCGCCGACGATGGCCAGGCTGTCGCCCTGGTTCAGTTCCAGGCTGAGTTCGTGCAGGATAGTCAGTTCACCTTCCGCGCTGGGAACCACTTTGCTGAGGTTCTTCGCGGTGAGAATGCTTGCGCCCATGGAGAATCCGATGCGTGTGTGGTTTTTGAGTGCTGGCCTGGCCTTGATGTGCATGGCCCAGAACGCAGCGGCGGGTACTGTCCTGATCGTTGGCGATAGTATCAGCGCCGGTTTCGGACTGGATACCCGCCTGGGGTGGGTATCGCTGCTCGAGCAACGGCTCAAGCAGGAGGGTTTTGACGACAAAGTGGTCAATGCCTCGATCAGCGGCGACACCAGTGCCGGAGGCCAGGCGCGCCTGCCGGCGCTGCTTGCAGAGCACAAGCCGGAACTGGTGATCCTCGAGCTTGGGGGCAATGACGGCCTGCGCGGAATGCCGCCAACGCAATTGCAACAAAACCTTGCGGCGATGATCGACAGCTCGCGTCAGAGCGGCGCCAAGGTGCTGCTGCTGGGCATGCAATTGCCGCCCAACTACGGCAAGCGTTACACCGATGCCTTCGCCGAGGTCTACGGCAAACTCGCCGACGATAAAAAGATCCCGCTGGTGCCGTTTTTCCTCGACGGCGTAGGCGGGCATCCCGAACTGATGCAGGCCGATGGTCTGCACCCGGCTGCCGGGGCTCAGGGCAAGTTGCTGGAAAATGTCTGGCCGACGCTAAAACCGCTGTTATGAGGCTTTTCTAGCGGCAGGCTTTCGGCTAATGTGGCGCCCCCTTATTTGGAGCCCCCGATGCCGCGTCCTGCCTGGTCCCTGTTTGCCTACCAACTGATCGAGCCTGACGAACAGCTGGATCTGTTCGCCTGCCAGGAAGTGCGGGTGCATCTGGTGACCCGTCAGCTCGAACTCGGTGGCTCGGCAGACCGCACGTTGTGTGGCAGCCTGCTGCCGGCACAACCGCGCTGGTCGAGTGTGGATCGTCGGGTATTCCAGGATCAGCGTCTGTGTTCGTTGTGCCGGGCGATTCTCGAGTCGCAGAAGCGCGGCACCTCGCCGATCTGGCCTGAGTTGCGTTTCGAACTCTAGGATCAACAGATCGCAGCCTGCGACAGCTCCTACATGAAGACTTCTGGCTGGCCATCGGCGCATCTCCCCGAATTCCCGAGGTGCGGTGTACAATCGCGCTCTTATACCCTTGTTGATCATGCGAAGGATTTTCCGGATGTTGCCGCGCTTTCCTGCCGTCACCCGCTGCCTGTCACTTGCCGCCCTGTGTGTGGCCGGTCCCGTTGCTGCATTGGAGTTTCCCCTGCCACCACCCGGTGAGGACATCATCGGCCAGGTGCAGGTGATCAAGGCCAAATACGAAGACACCTTCGCTGACTTGGGCACCAAGTACGACCTGGGTTATTCGGAAATGGTCGCGGCCAACCCGGGCGTCGATGCCTGGCTGCCGGGCGCCGGTACCGAAATCGTCCTGCCGACCCGGTTCATTCTGCCGCCGGGTCCACGCGAAGGCATCGTGATCAACCTCGCCGAGTACCGCCTCTACTACTACCCGAAAGGCCGGAACGTGGTGTACACCTTCCCGCTGGGGATTGGGCGTGAAGGTTGGGGCTCGCCAATCGCACACACCTCGATCACTGCCAAGACGCCGAACCCGACCTGGACCCCTCCGGCGTCGATCAAGGCCGAGCACGCCGCCGACGGTGATCCGCTGCCGAACGTGGTACCGGCCGGCCCGGACAACCCGCTGGGGCCGTTCAAGTTCACCCTGGGCACTCCCGGCTACCTGATCCACGGTTCGAACAAGAAGTTCGGCATCGGCATGCGCACCAGCCACGGCTGCTTCCGCATGTTCAACAACAACGTGCTGGAAATGGCAGCCATGGTGCCGGTCGGCACTTCGGTGCGCATTCTCAACGATGCGTACAAGTTCGGCAGCAGTGGCGGCAAGGTCTATCTGGAAGCGCACACACCCATCGATGACAAGGGGAACCCGTCAGTGGTCGACAAGCACACTGCAGTGATCAATGCGATGCTCAAGCGCGAAGATGTCACCAACAACCTGCGCGTGAACTGGGATGTCGTGCGTGATGTGGTAGCGGCCGAAGATGGCCTGCCAACTGAAATCGGCACACCGAATACCTCGGCGCCGATGGTCTCGAACACCCCGATCGACCTGCAGCAGTAAGTCGATCAAAACCCGCAGGCGCGTGCAGCGTCGGCGGGTTTTTTATTGCCCGGGGGAAAGTACCGGCAATAAAAAAGCCGACCCAAAAAATGGGTCGGCTTGATAACAATCCCGAGGGATTATTACTTGCGGCTAGCTTTGTCCAGCATACGCAGAGCACGCTCGTTAGCTTCGTCAGCAGTCTGTTGTGCTTTTTGAGCAGCAGCCAGAGCTTCATCAGCTTTACGGTATGCTTCGTCTGCACGAGCTTGAGCGCGAGCAGCTGCGTCTTCAGTAGCGGTCAGACGTGCTTCGGTTTCTTTCGATGCGCTGCTGCAACCGGTAGCCAGAACTGCGGCCAGAGCCAGAGCAGAGAATTTCAGAACGTTGTTCATCGTGTTCCCCTTCAAGGACTTTCAATTAAGTGGCTTTCTCCTCCGATTGAGGAAATAGCCGGCGTACATACTACCCATTACTTGTAGTAAGTAAACTGACGGAGCGCAAGAAGCAAAAAAAATTGTAGGCGTTGATTCTTTTTCGAGCAACTTTTAACCGGGCTGTATAAAAAATATCCAGCTGCAGGCCCCGGCCTGAGCGTGTTAATGAGAAAAAGTTCCCGTTGTCCGGTGCTGTTTCTGCGTCTTGCACCAAGTCTGCCTAGATGAATTCGTCTACACTTTTGTTCCGATTTTGCATGACGCCTCACATATCTTTGTCGCTCTTGAGGTGACTTTAAAGAAGAGGCTGCGTCTTAAGTCTCGACATCCGGCAATGTTCAGGCGAGTGCCTGGGGAATATCGTCCCCGCGCCTGCCACTACGCCCATCGGAGTCACCCGTTCAACGAGCATGATGACGAGCGCACCTTGAGCATTTTCGCCAATGGTGCCTACTATTTATGACGTGCTCGATTGCGCGAGACCGGTGTGGTTTTTCTCGGTGTCCATCAGGCACGGGGTGGCGTAGATGTTCCTTCGCCGGAAAAACATCGGTAAGGTAGGGGTCAGAATTCGAGACCCGCGAGGAGTAGTGATGAGCGAGGCGTTGTCCATCCACCATGACCAGGCTGGTCATCAGTTCGAGACCAATGTGGACGGTCATCGTGCCTACCTGACCTATATGGATCTGGGGAAACAGACCCTGGATATCTATCGCACCTTCGTGCCCAACGCCTTGCGCGGCCGTGGCATTGCCGCCGCGCTGACCGAAAGCGCGCTGCAGTACGCCGAAGAAATGGGCTACACGGTGATCCCGTCGTGCTCCTACGTCGAGCGCTACATGGAACGTCATCAGCGCCGCGCCGCCAAGATCTGAATCGCACACACGAAAACGCCGGGCAATGCCCGGCGTTTTTTTATGCCCGTGAAACGCTGATCAGCTGCGCTGACGTTTCGGCAGAACATCCTTGAGCTTGGCGTGCATGCCGCGCAGGGTGTTCTCGGTGGCGGACCAGTCGATGCAGGCATCGGTGATCGACACGCCGTATTGCAGGTCGGCGAGGTCTTTCGGGATGGCCTGGCAGCCCCAGTTCAGATGACTCTCGACCATCAGGCCGATGATCGACTGGTTGCCTTCGAGGATCTGGTTGGCGACGTTCTCCATCACCAGCGGTTGCAGAGCCGGGTCCTTGTTGGAGTTGGCGTGGCTGCAATCAACCATGATGTTCGGTTTGATCTTCGCCTTGTTCAGCGCCTGCTCGCACAGGGCGACGCTGACCGAATCGTAGTTCGGCTTGCCGTTGCCGCCACGCAGCACCACGTGACCGTAGGCGTTGCCCTTGGTGGTGACGATCGACACGCCACCTTCCTGGTTGATCCCCAGGAAACGGTGCGGGCTGGACACCGACTGCAGGGCGTTGATCGCCACGGTCAGGCCGCCGTCGGTACCGTTCTTGAAGCCGACAGCCGAGGACAGACCGGAAGCCATTTCACGGTGGGTCTGGGATTCGGTAGTGCGTGCGCCGATGGCCGACCAGCTGATCAGGTCCTGCAGATACTGCGGGGAGATCGGGTCGAGGGCTTCGGTGGCGGTCGGCAGGCCTTTCTCGGCCAGGTCCAGCAGCAACTGGCGACCGATATGCAGACCGTCTTGAATCTTGAACGAGTCATCCAGGTACGGATCGTTGATCAGGCCTTTCCAGCCAACGGTGGTTCGTGGCTTCTCGAAATACACGCGCATGACCAGATACAGGGTGTCGGAGACTTCCTCCGCCAGCACCTTGAGGCGATCGGCGTATTCGTGGGCAGCCTTGATATCGTGGATCGAGCACGGGCCGATCACTACGAACAGACGGTGGTCGGTGCCATCAAGAATGTTGCGAATGACTTCGCGGCCCTTGGTGACGGTGCGCAGCGCAGCATCGCTCAGAGGGATATCACGCTTGAGCTGATCGGGAGTGATCAGGGTCTCGTTAGAGGCGACGTTTAGGTCGTTGATCGGTAAATCAGCCATCGTTTACTCGTCAGGTCACGGGTGCCGGCCGCCAGCGATCCCCGCGCGGCGGAGCACAGCAGATTTAAGCGCGTCGGGGAGCCGAACCTTAGCGCGTCAGACGCGGCTCGACAATGGGCAAACGCCGCTTTAATCCAGCACTGGCTGGGCAAAAGCCTTGCGCACGCTGTCGTGGGAGAACTCGTCGGCGTGTTGTTCGACCCATTGCAGGGCCAGCGCCTGAATATCCTGCAGATCGTCGTGGGCCTCGTTCATGCGGCAATAACGTTCGATCTGGCACACCTGTTCGCCCATCCGGGCACTGAACAGCGTCTGCTCATCGGTGAATGCGATCCCCACCAGATAGCCCTTTTTGCGCCGCAGACACCACGCGACATAGCCCGGATAACAGATCTCGGCGTTGAGTGTCGGCATGCGCACTTGCAGCGCCGTGCCGTGGCGCCACGCGCGGTGATAATTGCAAGCGATCCCGCCGAGGCTGATAGTGTGCAGCTGTTGCCTGGAAATACACTCGGGCTTGAGCAAGGTTAATTCAACCGGCACTTCGTCCGGATGAGGAATGAAACGTCCCATGAGCACAGACTCCCTGTGTCGGCCATTTGACATTGTTTCACCCAGTATAGTGGTCGAATCCGAGCTGACCGATTTCGACGCCGACCAGCGGCTGCTGGCGATGAGCGGCGTTTCGCTGGTGATTTTCACCAGCGTCGGCTGTTCCAGCTGCCGCTATGCCAGAGAGGTGTTGCCCGGGTTCGAGCTGGCGGTGGATCGCCTGTGCTGGATCGATGCCGGCAACAACGGCGGGTTGGTGGAGCGCTATCAGGTCTTTCATTTGCCGGCGCTGTTTGTGGTACGCGACGGCGAGTTCTTTGGGGCATTGCACACGCGTCTGACCGCCGTTGCGCTGAACGCGGCAGTGGCGCAGGCGCTGGGTCGAATTGCAGAGGAGTTGCCATAGATGGTGGGAGCAGACAGCAAACCGGTGATCGGGATTATCGGCACCGGGGCCATTGGCGGGTTTTACGGTCTGATGCTGGCGCGGGCCGGTTTCGATGTGCACTTTTTATTGCGCAGTGAATTCTCGGCGGTGGCCGAACGTGGTTTGCAGGTGGACAGTGCCGTGCATGGCACCCTGACGCTGAACCCGGTGCAGGCCTATGCGAAGGCCGAGGACATGCCGGCTTGCGACTGGTTGCTGGTCGGCGCCAAGACCACCAGCAGCGCGGGTCTGGCCCCGGCGATCATTGCTGCGGCCAGGCCCGGCGCGAAAGTGCTGGTGCTGCAGAACGGTCTGGACGTCGAAGACAGCTTGCGCGAGTTGCTGCCCGATTCCCTGCATCTGCTCGGTGGTCTGTGCCTGATCTGCGTGCATCGCGAAGGGCCGGGACACATCACCCATCAGGCCTTGGGTGCGGTGAATGTCGGCTATCACAGTGGCCCGGCGGCGGATGAAGCGGCGCGCATGGCGCTGGTCGAGGAGGGTGCCGGTCTGTTCCGCGCCGCTGGCATCGATTCGCAGGCGATGCCCAATCTGCAACAGGCGCGCTGGCAGAAACTGGTGTGGAATATTCCCTACAACGGTCTCTCGGTGTTGCTCGGCGCCGGCACCACGCCGCTGATGGCCGACGCGGACAGTCGCGCGCTGATCCAGGCGTTGATGGCCGAAGTGGTGCAGGGAGCCAGGGCCTGCGGTCACGACGTTCCTCCCGGTTACGCCGAGTACCTGTTCATGATGACCGAGAAAATGCCCGACTATTGGCCGAGCATGTACCACGATTTTCTGCATAAACGGCCGCTGGAACTGGAGGCGATTTATGCCCGGCCACTGGCTGCGGCCAAAGCGGCAGGCTGTGAGTTGCCACGGATCGAAGCGCTGTATCGCACATTGAGTTTTATCGACCGACGCAACACTTGAGTCGGTTTTCGGGGGAGTGGGGAAGGCATGGCCAAGAACATCGATGACAAACTGGTGCTGGCGATTTCGTCTCGCGCCTTGTTCGACCTGAGCGAGAGTCATAAGGTCTATCTGGCGAGCGGCGTCGAAGCCTATCGGCAATACCAGATTGAACACGAAGACGAAATTCTCGCGCCCGGCGATGCGTTCCCGCTGGTAGAAAAACTCCTGAGCCTCAACAGTCGCCTCGATCGCGCCCGGGTCGAGGTGATTCTGGTTTCGCGCAACAGTGCCGACACCGGCCTGCGCGCGTTCAACTCGATCGATCATTATGGGCTGGACATCTCGCGGGCGGCCTTCGTCGGCGGGCGCAGTCCGTATCCCTATCTCAAAGCGTTTGGCTGTGACTTGTTTCTGTCCACCCACGCCGAGGATGTGCGCGCCGCGCTGGACGCCGGGTTTGCCGCGGCGACGATTCTCTCCGGCGGCGCCAGTCGCGCGGCCAGTGATGAGTTGCGCATCGCCTTCGACGGCGACGCGGTGTTGTTCTCCGACGAATCCGAGCGCGTTTATCAGGCCGGCGGGCTGCTGGCGTTTCAGGCCAAGGAACGCGAGTCGGCGCGCGAGCCCTTGCGCGGTGGGCCTTTCAAGGGCTTTCTGGCGGCACTCAATGCGCTGCAACGCGAGTTCCCCGAAGACGACTGCCCGATCCGCACGGCGCTGGTTACCGCGCGTTCGGCACCGGCCCATGAGCGGGTGATCCGCACCTTGCGCGAGTGGGACATCCGCCTCGACGAGTCGCTGTTTCTCGGCGGGCTGACCAAATCGGCGTTTCTCGAAGCCTTCGCTGCCGATGTGTTCTTCGACGATCAGACCGGCCACTGCGAGGCGGCCCGCGAAGTGGTCGCCACCGGACACGTACCGCATGGCATCAGTAACGAACCGTCGATCTAAAGCCCCAGTGCTTCAAGACGTTGCGTCGCACGTCGTACTCGCCAAGGCACTGCTAAGCTGAATCAAATCTCCGCCATGTTGGCACGCGAGGAGGTCATATGATTCGTTCGATGCTGTATGCCACTGACCTCGGTCTGTACGCACCTTTAGTGATGCAGCATGCCCTGGCGCTGGCGCGGACATTCAATGCCGACTTGTATGTGGTGCATGCAGTGGAACCCATGGGGCTGTTTGCCGAGTCGGTGTTGCAGAGTTATCTCGACGAGCAGGCATTGAACGAATTTCACAGTCAGGGTCTGAAAACTGTCATCGCCAATATCGAGCAACGGGTACTGGACAGTTTTCGCGAAGAGCTGGGCGACGAGGGCGAGCAGGATCTGCAGCGGATTTGCGCGGTTCGGGTGGTGCAGGGGGATCCGGCGCAGGTGATTCTCGACCAGGTGCAGAAACTCTCTGTGGATTTGCTGATCGTAGGCACTCACAGCCATGGCGTAGGGGCGGAAACGCCTTTGGGGCGCACGGCGACCCGGGTCCTGCAATTGGCCAAGGTGCCGGTTTATCTGGTGCCGTTGGTGGAGCGCCGGCGCCGGGAGGATCGCTGAAGCGGGAATAATGGCCTTTTGATAAAAAAGTTCTAGATTTATTCTTCAAACCATTAATATAGTTATATACCGTCGCTGATGCCCGTGGCGTCTACCTGCTTTGAGGGATACATATGAAGCTTCAACAATTGCGCTACATCTGGGAAGTGGCGCACCACGACCTCAACGTTTCCGCTACCGCCCAAAGCCTTTACACCTCGCAACCGGGTATCAGTAAACAGATCCGCCTGCTGGAAGACGAACTTGGCGTTGAAGTGTTTGCCCGCAGTGGCAAGCACCTGACCCGCGTCACCCCGGCCGGCGAGCGCATCATCACCACCGCAGGCGAAATCCTGCGCAAGGTCGAAAGCATCAAGCAGATTGCCCAGGAATTCTCCAACGAGAAAAAAGGCACCCTGTCGATCGCCACCACCCACACCCAGGCGCGTTATGCATTGCCGCCGGTGATCAGCAATTTCATCAAACAATACCCGGACGTGGCGCTGCACATGCACCAGGGTTCGCCAATGCAGATCGCCGAGATGGCCGCTGACGGCACCGTCGATTTCGCCATCGCCACCGAAGCGCTGGAGCTGTTCGGTGATCTGGTGATGATGCCGTGCTATCGCTGGAACCGTTGCGTGGTCGTGCCCCAGGGCCACCCCCTGACCAAGCTGCCGAAGCTGACCCTCGAAGCGCTGGCCGAATACCCGATCGTGACTTACGTGTTCGGTTTCACCGGCCGTTCGAAACTCGACGAAGCCTTCAGTCATCGTGGCCTGACGCCGAAAGTGGTTTTCACCGCGGCCGACGCCGACGTGATCAAAACCTACGTGCGTCTGGGCCTGGGTGTGGGCATCGTCGCCAAGATGGCGGTCGACACCAAGCTCGATAACGACCTGGTGGTGCTGGATGCCAGCGAACTGTTCGAGTCGAGCATCACCAAGATCGGTTTCCGTCGCGGTACTTTCCTGCGGGGCTTCATGTGCGACTTCATCGAGAAGTTCGCTCCACACCTGACCCGCGAAGTGATGGCCAAAGCCATCCAGTGCCACAACAAGCAGGAACTGGAAGAGCTGTTCGACGGCGTCGAACTGCCGGTCCACTAAGACCCTGCCTCAAAGCACCTCGGTGACAGCAAACTGTTGCCGGGTGCCCGCCACCAGAATCTCCACTTCATCGCCCTCGAACTTGCCCAGCAGGCTTTTGCCCAGCGGCGAGCGCGGGGTGATGACGGTAATCGGCTGACCCACCACATCGACTTTCAGGCCTGCCGCATCCGGGGCCAGAAACAGCCATTGCTCGCGACCCTTTTCGTCCTCCAGACCGAGCAGGGCCCCAATCTCGATGCCGCGATTTTCGTCATAGGCACGCAGCGTCAGGTTCTGGCACAGCGCCAGTGACTGGCGGATTTCCTCGACCCGTTTCGCCTGACCAGCCGCCAGATAGGAAGCCTCAAGCCCGAGCGTGTCGTATTTGTTCTCGGCGATGTTCTCTTCGTGGGTCGCGGTTTCGTAAGCGGTCTGCGCGGCGCGTTCGGCGATGTCGAGGTCGACGCGCAGTTTGTCGAGGATCAGTTGGTGGACGGTGTGTTTGTTCATGATCAATCGCAGAATTGCAGAACGTTGGCGCGGCTCTTTTCGCTCGGCGCGGTCTGGTCCTGTTGCAGCCAGAACTGGCACTTGGGATTCGACTGGTTGCGACTGCTGCCGCGAGCCTGATCCAGACGTGCCTGCTGCTCGTTCTTGCGCAGGTTTTCTTCGTACTGCTCGAACAGCGGGCTCTGTGGCGGAATGTCCGGTTGTACCTGGACGGCCGCTGGCGGCTTGGCCAGTTGCTGCACCGCCTGAGCGACAGGCGCCAGTTGTTCGGTGAACACCAGGCGCGAGAGCAGCCAGCAGGTCAGGGCGATGGCCAGAAAGCCCAGCCACATGCCCAGGGCAATGCTGCCGGTCAGTTGCAGCGCGCTAAGCTGAACAGGCAACGGACGACGCGGGTTGGGACGATAGGGCATGGCTGCCTCCTGGCGGATGATTGCGGGCAAGTGGCGATTGTCGCACGAAGATTAATCGCCGTCGGCTCTTCTGCGCGAGGTCATTTATGCGGACAATCAGCGCTTTTGCCAACGGGAGTCTTTGCATGCCGGTATCGAAAACCCGCTGGGATATTTTTTGCACCGTGGTCGACAATTATGGCGACATCGGCGTGACCTGGCGTCTGGCCCGGCAACTGGTGGCCGAACATGGACTGGCGGTGCGCTTGTGGGTCGATGACCTGCGTGCCTTCGAACGTATCTGCCCCGAGATCGACATCCACCTGGCGCAGCAATCGCAGCAGGGCGTCGAGGTGCGGCACTGGCCGAGCGACTGGCCGCAGACAGAAGCGGCGGACGTGGTGATCGCCGCGTTCGCTTGTCAGTTGCCAACCGCTTATATGGACGCCATGGCCGAGCGGCAACAGCCACCGCTGTGGATGAACCTCGATTACCTCAGCGCCGAAGACTGGGTCACCGGTTGTCACGGTTTGCCATCGGTGAAGTACAAGTCGGTGCAGAAATTCTTTTTCTTTCCCGGATTTCAGCCGGGGACGGGCGGCTTGCTGCGTGAAAGCGGTCTGCTTGAGCGGCGTCAGCAATTTCAGCAGGACGCGGCTGCGCAGCGACAATTCCTGCAAGGCCTGGGCGTAGATCGCGCAGCTGACGCACAGCTGATCTCGTTGTTTGCCTACGAAAATGCCGGGCTGGCCAGTTGGCTGGATGCGTTGGCGGCCGATAGCACGCCGACCCATCTGCTGGTGCCGGAAGGGCGGATTCTCGGTGACGTTGCGCGCTGGCTCGGGGTCGACGCGTTGGCTGTCGGCGATCTGGACGTGCGTCAGGCGCTGACGGTGCAGGTGCTGCCGTTCGTCCGTCAGGATCAATACGATCAGTTGCTGTGGTGCTGCGACTTCAACGCGGTGCGCGGTGAAGACTCGTTCGTCCGTGCACAGTGGGCCGGGCGACCGATGCTCTGGCACATCTATCAGCAGGACGAAGACATTCACCTGGACAAGCTCGATGCCTTTCTCGCGCTCTACACCAAAGGGCTTTCCCCGGCCGCTGCCGAGGCGATGAGCGGTCTGTGGCGGGCCTGGAGTGCCGGGAAACCGATCGGCGAGCACTGGCTCCAGGTCCGTAAACACTGGCCAGAACTGCAGGAAAACGCCGAGCAATGGTGTCTGGAACAAGGCTTGCAGGCGGATCTTGCCACGGCGCTGGTACAGTTTTACCGAAATTGGATATGATACGCGGCCTAGATTTTTGTAAATCCCATCCAAATTCGGATATTCGCAATGAAAACTGGTAAAGAACTCAAACCCGGTACCGTGATCCGTATCGACAACGATCCTTGGCTGGTTCAGAAAGCTGAATTCACCAAGTCGGGCCGTAACAGCGCGATCATGAAGACCAAGCTGAAGAACCTGCTGACCGGTTACAAGACCGAAACCGTTTACGGTGCGGACGACAAGCTGGACGACGTGATCCTCGACCGCAAAGAAGCGACCCTGTCCTTCATCAGCGGCGACACCTACACGTTCATGGACACCACTGACTACACCATGTACGAACTGAACGCCGAAGACATCGAAAGCGTTCTGCCTTTCGTTGAAGAAGGCATGACCGACGTTTGCGAAGCCGTGTTCTTCGAAGAGCGTCTGGTTTCCGTAGAACTGCCGACCACCATCGTGCGTCAGGTTGACTACACCGAAGGTTCCGCTCGCGGTGACACTTCCGGCAAGGTGATGAAGCCTGCCAAACTGAAGAACGGTACCGAGCTGTCGGTTGCTGACTTCATCGAAATCGGCGACATGATCGAGATCGATACCCGCGAAGGCGGTTCCTACAAAGGCCGTGCCAAATAAGCACTGCTTTTTACGGAAAGAAAAAGCCCGACCATTGAGTCGGGCTTTTTTGTGCCTGCGATTCCACTTCTACCACCGAACCCTGTGGGAGCGAGCTTGCTCGCGAATAGGCCAGGTCAGACAACCTGTGTGTTGAATGACACAAAGCATTCGCGAGCAAGCCCGCTCCCACAGTGGATTGGTGTTGTTCTCAAACGCTGGTGTGCAGGCGTACGTCAACGTTGCCACGGGTGGCGTTGGAGTACGGGCAGACCTGATGCGCCGCTTCAACCAGGCTCTGTGCATCCGCCTGTTCCAGGCCCGGCAGGCTGATGTGCAGGTCGATGTCCAGACCGAAACCACCAGGAATCTGGCCGATACCGACATGAGCAGTGATCGAGGCATCGTCGGGGATTTTGCGTTTGGTCTGGCTGGCGACGAATTTCAGTGCGCCGATGAAGCAGGCCGAGTAACCGGCAGCGAACAGTTGCTCAGGGTTGGTCGCTGCGCCGCCGGCACCGCCGAGTTCTTTCGGGGTAGCGAGTTTGACGTCGAGGATGTTGTCGCTGGAGATCGCACGACCATCACGGCCGCCAGTGGAGGTTGCGATTGCAGTGTAGAGAGTTTGCATGGTGTGGGCCTCGTTGGGTGTCTGTTTTTGCGCTAATTGTTTGCGCGCTAAGTAAGTGCGATAGGAATGTAGCTCGCTAATGTTTAGTGCGCAAGATAATTTTCTGAAAAATATGCGCTTCGACGAAGGACTGGTTCGTTTGGTTAGCCTGGAAGGCGCGGTTTAGAGAGGATGGCGGGAAGGTCAGGCGTGGAAAAATATTTTTCAGACAACGAGATTACCTGTAGGAGTGAGCCTGCTCGCGATAGCGATGCAGCAGTCAACACGATGGCGGCGCGTTCACCGCTATCGCGAGCGGGCTCACTCCTACAGTGGCGGGCTCAGGCCAAACTGTTTTGCAGATGGTTGCGCAGGGCTTGCAACTCAGATTGAAGCTTCTGCAGGCGTTCGAGGGTGAAACCACTGGCGCCGAGGATGCATTGTGGAATGGTTTGCGCCTTGTCGCGCAGTGCTCGACCTTGCTCGGTCAACTCGACAATCACCACACGCTCATCTTCACGACTGCGCGTGCGGCTGAGCAAGCCTTCACCTTCCAGCCGTTTGAGCAGGGGGGTCAGCGAGCCTGGATCGGTCAGCAACCGCGTGCTGATTTCGCCCACGGTCAAACCATCCTTTTCCCACAGCACCATCATCGCCAGATACTGCGGGTAGGTCAGGCCCAGCGCTTGCAGCAGCGGCTTGTAGACCTTGGTCATCATCAGTGAAGTGGAATGCAGGGCGAAGCACGCCTGATTGTCGAGCAGCAGGTCGTCGCAGGTGTCGCGTTCGGTGGTCATGGCAAAGCCTTGTTCGGTGATGGGCTTGAATCTAGCGCCCGAATGTTTAATGCGCCAGATAATTATCCAGGATCTAGTGTCGGCCCAGCTCGCGTTGCAGCGCCAGATCCCACGGTGGCACCGGGCTGAAGCGGGTCTTGAGGTATTCCAAAAGCAGACGGCTGCGCGAGTGGGTCTGCTGTTCCATGCGCAGCGCATAGATGCCGGTGCTTTCCGGTTGCGGCAGGCCGTTCTCGCAGAACAGCGGCAGCAGTTCGCCGCGCAGCAGGTATTCGCTGGCCAGCCAGGTCGGCAAATGCGCGATGCCCAGCCCGGCCAGAGCACCGCACACCAGCGCTTCGGCATTGTTGGCGCTCATGCGGATGCGCGCGGGGCGATGCAGTTGCATTTGCCCGTCCAGTTCGAAGCGCCAGGCGAAGGGCGGGGCGAGACCTTCCCAATCCAGCCCGTCATGTTCACTCAACTGCGCGGGATGGCTCGGTGCGCCACGGCGTTTCAGGTAGTCGGGGCTGGCACAGGCAATGCGCACCATGCTCGCCAGCGGCGTGGCGACTAAGCGCGTATCGGCCATTTGCCCGGCACGCAGCACCAGATCGACTTTGCCCAGGTTCGAGCCGTGCATATCGATGAAGCTGTCGATCAGGTGCAACTGCACGTCGAGGCCCGGGTACAGCACCAGAAAGTCAGCGATGACCGGCGCGAGATGGCGGCGACCAAAAGCGGCCGGGGCATCGATGCGGATCAAGCCTTCCGGCGCACTGCTCAACGACACCGCCTCGGCGCGGGCCAGTTGCAGTTCGCTGACGATGCGTCGTGCTCGCTCGGCAAACGCTAGACCTGCCGGGGTCGCCCGCACGGCGTGGGTGCTGCGAATGAACAACTGGCTGCCAACCGCGCTTTCCAGGCTGTCGATGCGCCGCGCCACGGCGGAAGGCGTCAGCGGATGACGACGGGAAGCTGCAGAAAAACTGCCGCTTTCCAGCACATCGAGAAACAGCCCGAGCTGTTCGGTCAACTGATTGGGATTCATGAGTGTTTCGGTGCTTGTGCGAAATTGGCATAGCCATTGTGCGTTGCTGTGCGTTTCCCCGCCAGCCTCTACTGCGTAGGATGAATCGCCTGACGGATGAGGACATCGCTGTGATCGAGTTTTTGTTGTACCTGCTGTTTGGCGCCGCCCTGGGGACACTGGGCGGGATCTTCGGCATCGGCGGTGGTTTGATCGCCATCCCGCTGCTGGGCGTGTGGTTTGGCCTCGATCAGCAGATCGCCCAAGGCACGGCGCTGGTGATGGTAGTGCCCAACGTGATGCTGGCGCTGTGGCGCTATCATCAGCGCAATCGCATCGAATTGCGTCATGCGCTGCCGCTGGCGGTCATGGGTTTTTGCTTTGCGTGGATCGGTTCGATCTGGGCGGTCGGCATTGATGCGCAAACCATGCGCATCGGTTTTGTCGCGTTCCTCGTGGTGCTCTCGGCGTACAACCTGCTGAAGATGTTCGGCAAAAAAACCGTCGTGACCTCCGAGATGCGTTACTCATGGCCATGGCTCGGTGTTCTCGGCGCAGCGTCCGGGACCATGGGCGGTTTGTTCGGTGTCGGCGGGGCCGTGGTGGCGACGCCCGTGCTGACCAGTCTGTTCGGCACCAGCCAAGTGGTTGCCCAGGGCCTGTCGCTGGCGTTGGCATTGCCGAGCACCGGCGTGACCTTGGTGACGTACGCGGTGCATCACGAAGTGGACTGGATGATCGGCTTGCCGCTGGCCATCGGCGGTCTGGCCAGCATCAGTTGGGGGGTGAAAGTCGCCCACGCCATGCCGGAAAGGCTCCTGCGCGGGCTGTTCTGCGGTTTTCTGGTGCTGTGCGCGGTGATGCTCGCGTTTAAAGTTTGAAGCCTTCGACGATGTGTTCGGCCAGGCATTCGGTGATCGGCGACGGATTGTTCAGGTTGCGGATCAGCATGATGCTGGCCTCGGGCAACAGCGGCAGATCCTCGGCGGCGCCGAGAATGCGCATGTCCGGGGTGATCAGGCTTTCCAGTTGCGCGGTGATCGCCAGACCCGCGCTCACCACCGCCATCAGCGCCGACAGACTGGTGCTGTTGTAGGCGATGCGGTAGTCGCGGCCCATCGCGTCCAGCGCATTGCACGCCCACAAACGGCAGAAACAATCACTGTTGAACATGGCCAGCGGCAACGGCGTCTGCTCGTGGGCGCTGAAATTCTGCGCCTCGGCCCAGACGAAACGCTCCTTGCGCAGCAACTGACCGATCTCGTTGCCCGGCTCGCGGGTGACAATCGACAAGTCCAGATCGGTGCGCTGCAACAGCTGTTTGCTGGACTCGCAATGCACTTCGATCTGGATCAGCGGGTAGAACTGAGCGAACCGCGAGAGGATCCCCGGCAGAAACCGCATCACGTAATCGTCCGGCGTACCGATGCGCACGGTGCCGACCATGTGCGGCTCGCGCAGCGTGTTGAACACTTCGCTGTGCAATTTCAGGATGCGCCGCGCATAACCCAACAGCACCTGGCCTTCGGCGGTCAGACGTACCTGGCGGCCGTCGCGCTCGAAGAGCTGGCGTTGCAGCACATCTTCTTCGAGGCGCTTCATCTGCATGCTCACCGCCGATTGCGTGCGGTTGACCATCTCGCCGGCGCGGGTAAAACCGCCCTGATCGGCAATCGCAACGAAAGTGCGCAGGACATCGGTATCGATACTGGGGTAGGCCGACAATTGATGAATCTCCGTGATGAATGTCATCAGAAACATTCGTTGGATTGATCTTAGCGCCAGCGCGAGACTTGAGCCATCCACAAGGAGGGCAACACGATGAAAGGTCAAAGAGAGTATGTAGACGACGCAAAATTTTCCGGCCACGGGCATATCGTTTCCGACCTGCTGCACAAGTTTAGCCGCTGGTACGAACTGCACCGTGAGCGTGAGTTGCTTGCCAGCCTGAGCGACGAAGCGCTGAAGGACATCGGGGTCAGCCGTGCCGACGTCGAGCACGAGGCCATCCGGCCGTTCTGGGACGATCCGATGCATAAATGATCAGGGCCTTACTACACAAACCACTTTCAGGTGAGGTAGGTTGCGAGCAGACAAGGAGATGCTCATGCCCGCGACTCTGGCCTTTTCCCTCAAACAGGCGCGACGTCTGGCGCTGGCTGCCCAAGGGTTCAACGGGCGCCAGCCGCCGACCGTCAAGGCGCCGCAACTCAACCGGCTGATCGAACGGCTGGGGCTGTTGCAGATCGACTCCGTCAACGCCGTGGTGCGCTCGCACTATCTGCCGCTGTTTTCCCGTCTGGGTTCCTATTCTTCCGATCTGCTCGACCAGGCTGCCTGGAGTTCGGGCCGTCGGCGCACGCTGTTCGAATACTGGGGCCATGAAGCTTCATTGCTGCCGCTGGCGATGTATCCGTTGATGGGGTGGCGGATGCAGCGGGCCAGAACTGGCAGAGACATCTATCAGCAACTGGCGAAGTTTGGTCTTGAGCAGCAGGACGTCGTGCGCCGGGTTTTAAGCGCGGTTGAGGCGCGCGGTGCATTGGGCGCCGGCAGTCTGTCGACCCGCGAGGACAAGGCCGGGCAATGGTGGGACTGGAGCGCGGAAAAGCATGCGCTGGAATGGTTGTTCGCCGCCGGTGAAGTGACCGTCGCCGGCCGCCGCGGTTTTGAGCGTTTGTATGATTTGCCGGAGCGGGTGATCCCGACAACGATTCTGCAGCAGCCGTTGCCGGATGAAGCCGAAGCACAACGTGGTCTGCTGCTGCACGCGGCCCAGGCATTGGGCGTCGGCACGGAAAAGGATCTGCGCGATTATTTCCGCTTGAACCCTGGCGATGCGCGACCGCGTCTGGCGGAGCTGGTCGAGGACGGGCAATTGCAGACCTGCGAAGTCGCTGGCTGGCGACATATCGCCTACTGCCTGCCAGAGCCGAAAGTCCCGCGAAAAGTCGTCGCCAGTGCGCTGTTGTCACCGTTTGATTCACTGATCTGGGAGCGCAGTCGCACCGAGCGCTTGTTTGACTTCCGCTATCGGCTGGAGATTTACACGCCGCAGGACAAGCGGGTCTACGGCTATTACGTGTTGCCGTTTCTGCACAACGAGCGGATTGCCGCGCGGGTCGATCTGCGCGCCGAGCGGGCGTCGGGACGATTGGCGGTGCATGCAGTGCACGAGGAAGAGCCGGGGCTGGACGAAGAGGGGATGCTGGCGCTGGCGTTGAATTTGCGGCAGATGGCCGATTGGCTGGGGCTTGCGCGAGTGCAGCTTAATTGTCAGCGCGAGAGTGCGGGGCGGTTGCGGGTGGCATTGGCTGAAGTCTGTAGTGACTGAGCTGGCCTCTTCGCGAGCAGGCTCGCTCCCACATGGGTTTTGTGTACGACACAGATCCAGTGTGGGAGCGGGCTTGCTCGCGAAGGCGGCCTGCCAGACGCTAAAAATCTGACTGATTCAGCGGCGAACCTGTTTCAGGGTTTCAGCAATCAGAAACGCCAGTTCCAGCGACTGATCGGCATTCATCCGCGGGTCACAGTGGGTGTGATAACGATCCGACAACCCGTCTTCAGTGATCGGCCGCGCACCACCGATGCACTCGGTGACATTCTGCCCGGTCATCTCGATATGAATCCCGCCGGCATAAGTGCCTTCGGCTTCATGCACCTGGAAGAATTGCTTCACCTCACCCAGGATCTGCGCGAAGTCGCGGGTCTTGTAGCCGCTGCTGGCCTTGATGGTGTTGCCATGCATCGGGTCGGAGCTCCACAGCACCTGTTTGCCCTCACGCTGCACCGCGCGGATCAGCGCCGGCAGGTGATCGCCGACCTTGTTCGCGCCCATCCGCGCAATCAGGTTCAGGCGCCCCGGATCGTTGTCCGGGTTGAGCACGTCGATCAGGCGAATCAGATCATCCGGGTTCATGCTCGGGCCGACTTTCACCCCGATCGGGTTGTTCACCCCGCGCAGGAATTCGACGTGAGCGCCGTCGAGCTGACGGGTGCGGTCGCCGATCCACAGCATGTGCGCCGAGCAATCGTAGTAATCGTTGGTCAGGCTGTCGCGACGCACGAAGGCTTCTTCGTAGTTCAGCAGCAGCGCTTCGTGGGCGGTGAAGAAACTGGTTTCGCGCAGTTGGGGTGAACTGTCCATGCCACAGGCGCGCATGAACGCCAGGGTTTCATCGATGCGGTCGGCGAGGTGGCTGTACTTCTCGGCCAGTGCCGAGTTGGCGATGAAGTCCAGGTTCCACTTGTGCACTTGATGCAAATCGGCAAAACCGCCCTGGGCGAAGGCGCGCAACAGGTTCAGGGTGGCGGTGGACTGGTGGTACGACTGCAGCAGGCGCTCCGGATCCGGCACGCGGCTTTTTTCATCGAAACCGATGCCGTTGACGATGTCGCCCCGGTAGGCCGGCAGGGTCACGCCGTCGATGGTTTCATCGTTGGCCGAGCGCGGTTTGGCGAACTGGCCGGCCATGCGCC
The DNA here is from genome assembly GCF_036346455.1 of Pseudomonas sp. AM14(2022). NCBI lineage: Bacteria > Pseudomonadati > Pseudomonadota > Gammaproteobacteria > Pseudomonadales > Pseudomonadaceae > Pseudomonas > Pseudomonas sp. AM14(2022). Next base: position 77,937 of record NZ_JAOTNY010000004.1, on the reverse strand, counting down.
CGACCTTGACCACCGGGCAACCGGCGGCGAAGGTCATGACGATCGCCATTTGCAGCAATACTTTGAACGTGTCGCGAATCTTCGCCGCCGAGAACTCGGCAAAGCTTTCCGCGCAATCGCCGCCCTGCAGCAGGAACGCCCGGCCCTGAGTCACTTCGGCAAACTGACGGCGCAGCTCGCGCGCTTCGCCGGCAAACACCAGCGGCGGATAACTGGCCAGGGTCTGCTCGACCTGGCGCAGATGCGCCGCGTCAGGGTATTGGGGTTGTTGCTGGATCGGCAGGGCGCGCCAGCTGTCAGGGCTCCACGGTTGGCTCATCACGGTCTCTAATTGGTTCTACGCACGGGAAGCCCATGGTAGCAGCAATTAGTGCGTGACCTGCTCCCGCCCCATCACCGACAATCGCCGCTTTGCCACGGCGCCGCAGCGGTGCCATCGCGTCACCGCGCCCGGTGACCATCAGGAGACGAAATGACTGAGGAGCGCGTCGAGCTGTTGCTCGCCGAGGTACAGGATGAGTTCGGCGTGATTCGCGTGCTGGAAGTGGCCGATTACCGCTTTCTGGAATTTGGCGATGCCATCGAGCAGAGCTGCGTGTTCACCGCCGATCCGAGCTGGCTGGAATATGACTACACCCGGGCGATGCTGATTGGCGCGTTGTGCCATGAGCAACCGGAGAGCGCGCTGTTTCTCGGCCTCGGTGCCGGCACGCTGACCCAGGCCTGCCTCAAGTTCCTGCCGCTGGAAGACGTCGAAGCTATCGAACTGCGTCCGGACGTGCCGCGCCTGGCGATCGAATACCTGGGGCTGGATGACGATCCGCGCTTGTACATTCGGGTCGGCGATGCGCTGGAGTTGCTGCCGACGGCCGAGCCTGCGGATCTGATCTTTGTCGATCTGTACACCGATGTCGGCCCGGGTGTCGGGCACCTGGCCTGGAGTTTTCTCGGCGACTGTCAGAAGCGTCTGAACCCGGGCGGCTGGCTGGTGATCAACCAGTGGGCTACCGATGACGGCAAACCGTTGGGCGCGGCGTTGTTGCGCGGGCTCTATCACCGGCATTACTGGGAGCTGCCGGTGAAGGAGGGCAATGTGATTCTGATTGTGCCGGCGGATCTGGATCAGGAACTCGACATGCAGGCGCTGACCGCCCGCGCCGAAGTGCTGGCGCCACGGCTGGGTTATTCGCTGCAGTCGTTGATCAAGGCGATTCGCCCGGCGACATGAGTGGTCAGTAATGGCCCTTCGCGAGCAAGCCCGCTCCCACATTTGAAATGCATTCCAAATGTGGGAGCGGGCTTGCTCGCGAAGAGGGCCTGAAGAGCACCCGTTTTCTCAGATCCCTTTGAAGATGCCCGGGCGCCGCTCCACCAGCGACCGCACCCCCTCCTTGGCATCCTCACTCCCCAGCAACTTTTTCACCAGCGCCGGCAATCCCTGCGCCGCCGCCGTCTCGCCTTCATACCGCGCCTGGCGCGCCGACATCAGCGTTGCCTGCACCCCCAACGGTGCCTGCCGGGCAATCCGTTCGGCCAGTTCGATCGCCCGCGGCAACAGATCCTCACTGGCCATCACTTCCTGCACCAAACCCAGATGCAACGCATCGTGGGCATCAAACTCATCGCCGGTCAGCAACCAGCGCATCGCGTTGCCCCAACCGGCCACTTGGTGAAAGCGCAATGTCGCGCCCCCAAACGGAAAAATCCCCCGCTGCACTTCCATTTGCGCGAAGCGGGTATTGCTCGCGCACAGGTTGATATCCGCGGCCAGCATCAACTCGATACCGATGGTCAGGCAGTAGCCCTGCGCGGCGACAATGACCGGTTTGCTGACCCGTGGACCAACGAAAACACCCCATGGGTCGCAACCACCGGTCGGAACCTGCCAGCCTTCGGCGAGGGCGGCGCTGGCGTTGAGCAGATCCAGACCGGCGGTAAAGTGTTCGCCATGCCCGAACACCACCGCCACCCGCGCCTCGCTGTCGGCCTCGAACTCGCCGTAGGCCAGGCTCAAGTCATTGAGCAGATCGAGGTCGAAGGCGTTGCGTTTGGCGGCCCGGTCGAGGCCGATCAAGTGGATATGACCTCGACGTTCACGGCTGACGCGGCCGGGGCAGGGCTGATTCATGGAGAAATCCTCGGGCGGGAAGGGCGGGTGCAGCGACGGTATGCCGCACATCGATGAATCGTTTAAGCGTCATCACCCGCAGGGCCGGGCCTTTGCAAAATAGACCTTTGCACGATTATCCGCAAAACCCCGTTACACAGCGGTGACACACCGATTCAGGCGATAAAAAAAGCTCCCTTTTTGGGCAAATTCCGGTATAGTGCGCGCCGGCCTTTAACCGGGCCGCGTTTAGGTAGCGCAATTCCCCGAAGTCAGCTTCGGCTGCATGTCCGCACTGCGGGCTCTTCCTTGACGATTCTTTTTCATTCATACGTTTTCGCAAATCCCCGCCGACAAAGCTGCCAGGGCGACTCTTGAGTCTCAACACGGCATGTGCAGCTTTGGAGCATGGGTCTTTGCGGATGCACTTAGAGGCAGACCCATGACCCAGGAAATCGGCGGCTTCGCCGCTCTTGAACTTCATCCCAATATTGTCGCTGCAGTAGTCGCTACCGGCTATGAAGAGCCTTCGGCCATTCAGCAGCAGTCGATCCCGATCATCCTCGCCGGTCACGATATGATTGGTCAGGCGCAAACCGGTACCGGTAAAACCGCTGCCTTTGCCCTGCCTATCCTGCACCGCATTGATCCGTCCAAGCGCGAGCCGCAAGCTCTGATCCTGGCCCCAACTCGTGAGTTGGCGCTACAAGTTGCAACCGCTTTCGAAACTTACGCCAAGCAAATGCCGGGCGTAACTGTTGTGGCTGTCTACGGCGGCGCGCCGATGGGCCCACAATTGAAAGCAATCCGTAATGGCGCACAGATCGTTGTCGCCACTCCGGGCCGTCTGTGCGACCACCTGCGTCGCGACGAAAAAGTCCTCGCTACCGTGAACCACCTGGTTCTGGACGAAGCAGACGAAATGCTCAAACTCGGTTTCATGGACGACCTGGAAGTGATCTTCAAGGCCATGCCGGAAACCCGTCAGACCGTATTGTTCTCGGCAACCCTGCCGCAGTCGATCCGTGCCATCGCCGAGCGCCACCTGCGCGATCCGAAGCACGTGAAGATCCAGAGCAAGACCCAGACCGTTACCGCGATCGAACAGGCTCACCTGTTGGTTCACGCTGACCAGAAGACCTCCGCCGTTCTCAGCTTGCTGGAAGTGGAAGACTTCGACGCGCTGATCATGTTCGTGCGCACCAAGCAAGCGACCCTGGATCTGGCCAGTGCCCTCGACGCCAAAGGCTACAAGGCCGCTGCGCTGAACGGTGACATCGCCCAGAACCAGCGTGAACGCGTCATCGACTCGCTGAAAGATGGCCGCCTGGACATCGTTGTCGCGACCGACGTGGCTGCCCGTGGTCTGGACGTTCCGCGCATCACCCACGTATTCAACGTGGACATGCCGTACGACCCGGAATCCTACGTGCACCGTATCGGCCGTACCGGCCGTGCCGGTCGCGAAGGTCGCGCACTGCTGCTGGTGACTCCACGTGAGCGCCGCATGCTGCAAGTGATCGAGCGTGTCACCGGTCAGAAGGTTGCCGAAGTGCGTCTGCCGGACGCTCAGGCCGTTCTCGATGCACGCATCAAGAAACTGACCAACAGCCTGTCGCCGCTGGTCGCTGATGCTGAGTCGACTCACGGCGAACTGCTGGATCGCCTGACCGCTGACATCGGTTGCACCCCGCGTGCCCTGGCTGCAGCTCTGCTGCGCAAGGCTACCAACGGTCAAGCGCTGAACCTGGCGGCGATCGAGAAGGAACGCCCACTGGTGCCAAACAATGCACCGCGCGGCGACCGTCCTGAGCGTTCCGGTGATCGTCCTGAGCGTGGTGACCGCGAGCGTCGCGCGCCAATGCCTCTGGGCGAAGGTCGTGCCCGTTGCCGTACCGCGCTGGGTGCGCGTGACGGTATCGCCGCCAAAAACCTGCTGGGCGCCATCCTCAACGAAGGTGGTCTGGCCCGCGAAGCGATCGGTCGCATCCAGGTGCGTGACAGCTTCAGCCTCGTCGAGCTGCCGGAAGATGGTCTGGACAAACTCCTGACCAAGCTGAAGGACACTCGCGTCGCTGGCAAGCAGCTGAAACTGCGTCGCTACCGCGAAGATTGATCCGCCCTTGGGCTGATTGATCGAACATGAAAAATCCCCGACCGGTTCGGGGATTTTTTTTGCCTGCTTTTTACCTCGCCCCACAACCCTGTGGGAGCTGGCTTGCCAGCGATGACGTCAGCCGAAACGATAGATATCCATACCCAGTGCACCCATCGTGAAGCCTTTATGCGCTACGCGGAACTCACCTCCCGCACCACGGGCAAAATACAGCGGCAGCAAATGCTCCTCGCTCGGATGGCTGCGCACCGCATTGGGCGCCTGCTGACGATAATCGTGCAGTGCCGCCTCATCGTCGGTCGCCAGCTTGTCGATCATCCAGTCACGGAAGTCCCGTGCCCACGGCTCGACGCTTTCCGGGCCGGCGTGCCAGTCCAGTTCGCGCAGGTTGTGGGTGATGCTGCCGGAGCCGATCAGCAGAATGCCCTGCTCGCGCAGACTCGCCAGCGCTTGTCCGACACGGGTTTGCAATACCGGGCCGCCGCGACTCGGCAGCGACACCTGCACCACCGGAATATCCGCCTGCGGGTACATCAGCGACAGCGGCACCCAGACGCCGTGATCGAACGGTCGTTGCGGATCGAGGCGTGCCGGCAGATGCGCGGCGTCAAGCAATTCAGCCACTTCGGCTGCCAGTTGCGGATTGCCCGGTGCCGGGTACTGCACTTCGAAAAGGGCACGCGGGAAGCCGCCGAAGTCATGCCAGGTTTCCGGACGAGGATTGCTGCTGACCAGCAGTTCCTGGCTTTCCCAGTGGGCAGAGACGATCACGATGGCTTTCGGCCGCGGCAATTCGGCCGCCAGACGCGCCAGCGCCGGACCACTGGCACCGGGCTCCAGCGCCAGCATCGGTGAGCCGTGGGAGATAAACAGGCTGGGAAACATGGAAAGGTTCCTGAGCGGTAAGATGGCCTCATCTTCAGTCAGATCATTGATCTAAATCTAATATAAGTTTTAACGCCTTTTGATCGAATTTTTTGGGGTGATGCATGCAGCCTGAGTTTTGGCACAAGAAGTGGGAATCCAATCAGATCGGCTTTCATTTGCCTGAGGTGAACCCGTATTTGCAGCGGCACTGGCCGCAACTGGCGATCCCGGCCCAGACCCGGGTGCTGGTGCCGCTGTGCGGGAAAAGCCTGGATCTGCTGTGGCTGGCCGGGCGCGGGCATCTGGTGCTCGGAGTCGAGCTGTCGCTGAAGGCCGTCGAGGATTTTTTCAGTGAGCATCAGGTAACGCCGCAGGTCAGTGCCAAGGGGCCGTTCAAAGTCTATCGCGCCGATTCCATCGAGTTGTGGTGCGGTGATTTCTTTGCGCTGACAGCCGACGATGTAGCGGATTGCGTGGCGTTGTACGACCGGGCAGCGCTGATTGCCTTGCCGGCTCAGATGCGTGAGCGCTATGCGGCGCATTTGCAGCAGATCCTGCCGCAAAGTGTGCAAGGGTTGTTGATCACCCTGGATTACGATCAGGCGCAGATGTCCGGGCCACCGTTTGCGGTGGGGGATGATGAGGTGCAGCGGTTGCTGGGCGAAGTCTGGCAGGTGCAGGTGCTTGAGGAGCAGGATGTGCTGGCGGAGAGTGTCAGGTTCCTGCAGGCGGGCGTGACGCGGTTGGAGGAGCGGGCTTATCGGGTTTCTGACCAATAGTTTTGTATCGGCATTAACGGTCTCTTCGCGAGCAAGCCCGCTCCCACAGTGATCCGTGTTGAATCAGAAATCCAGAGAACACCACAGAACCCTGTGGGAGGGGGCTTGCTCCCGAAGAGGCCAGAACAGGCAACCCATAATCCCGCGCACAAAAAAAGGCCCGCATCGCTGCGGGCCTTTTCGTTACTGCGCCAAACCGATCAACCGCGACGACGCAGCGCGTCGATACGCTCTTCCAGCGGCGGGTGGCTCATGAACATGCGGGCAAAGCCCTGTTTGATGCCGCCGTTGATGCCGAAGGCGTTCAGGGTGTCCGGCATATGCACCGGCAGGCCCTGTTCGGCGCGCAGGCGTTGCAGGGCACCGATCATCGCGTTGGTGCCGGCAAGACGTGCGCCGGCTTCGTCGGCACGGAATTCGCGTTTGCGCGAGAACCACATGACGATGGCGCTGGCGAGAATGCCCAGTACCAGTTCGGCGAAGATCGTCGCCACGTAGTAGGCGATGCCCTGGCCTTCTTCGTTCTTGAAGATCACCTTGTCGACGAAGTTGCCGATGATCCGCGCGAAGAACATCACAAAGGTGTTCACCACGCCCTGTATCAGCGCCAGGGTGACCATGTCACCGTTGGCCACGTGACCGATTTCGTGGGCCAGAACGGCTTTCACTTCATCTGGCGAAAAACGTTCGAGCAGGCCCTGACTGACCGCGACCAGCGCGTCGTTCTTGTTCCAGCCGGTGGCGAAGGCGTTTGCTTCGTAGGCCGGAAAAATACCGACTTCGGGCATCTTGATCCCGGCTTCGCGGGACAGTTGCTCGACGGTTTGCAGCAGCCATTGCTCATGCCGGGTACGTGGCTGGCTGATGATCTGGGTGCTGGTGCTCATCTTCGCCATCCACTTGGAGATGAACAGCGAGAACAGCGAACCGGCGAAACCAAAGACCGCACAGAAAACCAGCAGCTGACTGAGGTTGAGATCAACCCCGTTGGCCGCCATGAACCCGTTGAAGCCGAACAGGCTCAGGGTGATGCTGGCTATCAGCACGACCGCCAGGTTAGTGGCCAAAAACAGCAGGATGCGCATCATGGTTATAGAAATCTCCTCAAGCTAAAGATGTAGCGTACTGCGGGGTATATAAGGTGCGGCACGGGGTGATTCAACTGAGTGACTATTTCAAACTGTGTCCTACAGCGGATTCCGGGGCTGCAGGCCATTGCCCACGACCGAAACCGAAAGGGATGACAGCCAGCCGCCACCCGCCACCACTGCGCCAGAGACGTGTGGACTATACGAATCGCAAGTGTAGAAGGCCCTGCGAGGCGGGGAGGGCAGAAGTGTTGCTGAATCAGACAGTGCGCAACGTTCGGGCCGTTGCGCACTGTCGACCGGTTACTGGCGGTAGGACTTGAGGAAGTTGCCGATACGTCCGATGGCCATCTCGAGGTCGTCGACGCGGGGCAGGGTCACCACGCGGAAGTGATCCGGCCACGGCCAGTTGAAGGCCGTGCCTTGCACCACCAGCAGCTTCTCGGAGAGCAGCAGGTCGAGGACGAATTTTTCGTCGTTGTGGATCGGGCAGACTTTCGGGTCGATCCGCGGGAACGCATACAGCGCACCCATCGGCTTGACGCAGCTGACACCCGGAATGTCGTTGAGCAGCTCCCAGGTACGGTTGCGCTGCTCCAGCAGGCGGCCCTGCGGCAGTACCAGGTCATTGATGCTCTGATAACCGCCGAGGGCGGTCTGAATCGCATGCTGACTCGGGACGTTGGCACACAGGCGCATATTGGCCAGCATGTCGATGCCTTCGATGTAGCTCTGGGCATTGTGTTTCGGCCCGGAGATGGCGATCCAGCCGGAGCGGAAACCCGCCACGCGGTAGGATTTCGACAGACCGTTGAAGGTCAGGCACAGCAGGTCCGGCGCCAGCGAAGCGGTGCAGATGTGCACGGCGTCGTCGTAGAGGATCTTGTCGTAGATCTCGTCGGAGAACACCACCAGGTTGTGCGCGCGGGCGATTTCCAGCATGCCCAGCAGCACTTCCTTGGAATACACCGCGCCGGTCGGGTTGTTCGGGTTGATGATCACCATGGCTTTGGTGTTCGGGGTGATTTTGGCCTTGATGTCGGCCAGATCAGGGAACCAGTCGGCACCCTCGTCGCACAGGTAGTGCACGGCGTTACCGCCGGCCAGGCTCACGGCGGCGGTCCACAGCGGGTAGTCCGGTGCCGGCACCAGCACTTCGTCGCCATTGTTGAGCAGCGCCTGCAACGACATCACGATCAGCTCGGACACCCCATTGCCCAGGTAAATGTCTTCGATGCCGACGCCTTCGACATTTTTTTGCTGGTAGTACTGCATCACCGCCTTACGGGCGCTGAACAGGCCTTTTGAGTCGCTGTAGCCTTGGGCGGTCGGCAGGTTGCGGATCACATCCTGAAGAATTTCGTCCGGCGCTTCGAAACCAAACGGCGCCGGGTTGCCGATGTTCAGCTTGAGGATGCGCTGGCCTTCCTCCTCCAGACGTTTGGCGTGCTTGAGCACCGGGCCGCGAATGTCGTAGCAGACGTTGGCGAGCTTGTTCGATTTGCTGAACTGCATGGCGATGTGATCCCGAAAATGAACGATCCAGACGGCGGATGGCCAACCGTACTGGGATTCCTGCGTCTTCGCACAGGCGGAGTCTTGCGCCATGGCGCCGAGAATCCGTTTGAATGCGCCCGGTCTGGCTGCCAGACTGGCGTGTGACGAGGCGCAATCATACGTGCCACCCGATCCGTGGAAAAGGTACAGATCGGGCTTTTTCAGCCGCTGAGGTGTGATGATGGAAAAGTTGGAAAAAACCCTGGAAGAATGGCGGGCGATGCTCGACCCCGAGCAGTACAACGTGTGCCGTCTCAGTGCGACCGAACGGCCGTTTTCCGGCAAATACAACGACACCAAAACCGACGGTGTCTATCACTGCGTCTGCTGCAATGAGCCGCTGTTCGACTCCAAGACCAAATTCGATTCCGGCTGTGGCTGGCCAAGCTTCTACGCGCCGATCGGCGAAAGCGCCATGACCGAGATTCGCGATACCAGCCACGGCATGGTCCGCACCGAGGTCAAATGTGCTCGCTGTGATGCGCATCTGGGCCACGTGTTCCCCGATGGCCCGCCACCGACCGGCCTGCGTTATTGCATCAACTCGGTGTGCCTGAATCTCGAGCCGCGCGAGTAAGCGGACAGGCGACCTGCGGGTCGCCTTTCGGATAATTAAATTGCACACAATTTAATTGCTCGCTATGTTTGGCCTTTCCCGATAACCCGCGGAGCTGACCCATGAGCGATAACCTGCTGAATATCCCTGTCACTACCATCAAGGGTGAGCAAAAGACCCTGGCCGATTTCGCCGGCAAAGCCGTTCTGGTGGTCAACACCGCCAGCAAATGCGGCTTCACCCCGCAATACAAAGGCCTGGAAGAGCTGTGGCAGACCTACAAGGATCAGGGCCTGGTGGTATTGGGATTCCCGTGCAATCAGTTCGGCAAGCAGGAGCCGGGTAACGAGGGGGCGATCAGCGAGTTCTGTGAGTTGAATTACGGCGTGAGTTTCCCGCTGTTCAAGAAGATCGACGTCAACGGGTCTGATGCGCATCCGCTGTTCGTGCAGTTGAAAAAGCGCGCTCCGGGTTTGCTCGGCTCCGAGGGTATCAAGTGGAACTTCACCAAGTTCCTGATCGGCAAGGATGGGCAACTGGTCAAGCGTTTCGCCCCGACCACCAAGCCGCAGGACATCAGCGGCGAGATCGAAGCCCTGCTCAAATGAACAGCCTGCCCGACGATTCGCTGAAGCTCGACAGTCAGTTGTGCTTCAAGTTGTACGCCGCGTCCCGGGCGGTGATTCGCGCTTACAAGCCGATGCTCGATCAACTCGGCCTGACCTACCCGCAGTACCTGGCGATGCTGGTGCTGTGGGAATGGCAGGACAGCGCACCGGAGCAACCGACGGTCAAGGCGTTGGGCGAGCGCCTGGCGCTGGACTCCGGCACCCTGACGCCGTTGCTCAAGCGTCTTGAACAATTGCAGTGGGTGCAGCGCCAGCGTTCGGCGCGCGACGAGCGTGAAGTGCATCTGAGCCTGACCGCGCAAGGCCAAGCGCTGCGCGAGCAGGTCGGGCCGCTCAAGGCGCGGTTGTTGTGCGACAGCGGGGTGGATCTTGATCGGCTCAACGATTTGCGCAATGGCCTCGATCATCTGCTGGGGCAGATCAAAGCGCTGACGTAGCCGGCATCCACTGGTCGAGCAGGGCCGCCAGCTCTTCGCGGCGGAACGGCTTGGCCAGGTAATCGCTCATGCCGGCCGCACGGCAGCGCTCGCGTTCCTCGGACATGGCGTTGGCGGTCAGTGCGACGATCGGCAAATGCGGCCAGCGCCCGCTCTGGCGGATCTGCCGGCTCGCTTCGTAGCCGTCCATCACTGGCATGTTGCAGTCCATCAGCACCAGATCGAACTCATCGTGCTCCAGTTGATCCAGCGCCTCGGCACCGTGGGCGGCGACCACCACGTCGCAACCGAGCTTGCCGAGCATGCCTTTGGCCACCAGTTGATTGACCGGATTGTCCTCCACCAGCAGCACCTTTCCGCGCCGCCGGACCGGCTGGCTCTCGAGGCGCGCATCGTTGCTCGTGGTGACATCGGCCAGCAGAATGCGCCGCAGGATCTGGTACAGCGCGTTGCGTGCCAGCGGTCGGGCTTGTTGCTGCAATGGCGCCAGCGCGGCGGCTTCTTCGCCGGGCATGAAACTGCCATAAGCGGTTACGACGAGGATCGGTGCGCTGATGGTCGGGCGCAGACTGAACAGGCATTCCGGGCAATCGGTGATCAGCAGATCGGGTGCCAGGCCCAGCAACGGGTCATCCATGGTGCGCTGCTCATAGGTCACGCCCCACACCGGCAGCAATGTCTTGAGCAGTTCCGCCAGCCCGCTGCTGGCGGCCGTGATCGCCAGCACCTTGCCGTGCAGTGGCGGCGGCATGACCGCCCGGGTGTGACACAGCAGTGGCAGGTCGGCACAGAACTGACTGCCGAAACCGGCCTCGGAACTGATGGTCAATCGGCCTTGCATGGCCTCGCACAGGTTGTAGGTCAACGCCAGACCGAGACCGGTGCCGCCGTACTGCCGGGTGATGCCGGCACCGGCCTGGGTGAACGGCTGGAAGATTTTCACCTGGGCATCCTGAGCGATGCCGATGCCGGTGTCGCAGACTTCGATGCGCACCCCGTCCTTGTGGGCGGACAGGCGCACATCGACCCGGCCGAAGCGGGTGAACTTCAGGGCATTGGACAGCAGGTTGCTGACGATTTGCCGTACCCGGGTCGGATCCCCCAGCACCAGCGCGGGGAAGTGCGGGTCGATCAGGCAAGTCAGCTCGACGCTCGGCGCGGCGTTCTGCGACAGCAGGTTGGCGGTGTCCTCGATCAGCGAGCCGAGGTCGAACGGGATGTGTTCGAGCTCCAGTTGCCCGGCATCGAACTTGGACAGGTCGAGAATATCGTTGAGCAGCTCGACCAGCACCTTGCCCGAGTCATGGGCAATCGACAGTTGCTGTTGCTGCTCGGCATTCAGCGGCCCATCGAGGGACAAGGCGATCATCCCCAGCAGGCCGTTGAGCGGGGTGCGGATCTCGTGGCTCATGTTGGCGAGGAATGCCGAGCGCGCTTCGGCCATGTCCAGTGCGGTGCTGCGAGCGACTTCCAGTTCTTCGTTGGACTGGCTGAGCCGGGTGTTGATGGCCTTGAGCTCGGCAGTGCGGGCCGAGACGATGTGCTCCAGTTGCCCGAGGTAATCGGTGAGGCGGTTTTCAGCGTTGCGCCGTTGCTGGATTTCCGTGGCGATATTGTCGAACTGCTGGTTGGCGACTTTGACCAGTACGCCGATCTCGTCATTGGCGTGGCCGGCCGGACATTCGAGGGTGGTTGGCTCTGCGCTGCGTGCGTCACGCGCGCTGAGTTCCCGGATCAGGCGCACCAGTGGCTTGGTCAGCATCACGTAGAACAGCGCCAACAGGATCCCGGTGAGAATCAGGCTGCGGGCAAAGCCGTTGAGCAGGGTGACTTCGGCGCGGCGCAGAAACCGGCTGCCGAACGCGTAGGTATCGACCTCCAGGCTCAGCGTGCCCAGTGATTCCTCGGGCAGGTGGTCGAGGTACAGGCGGTCTTCGAACTGGCGCTTGGCACCGAACAGGAAGTCGCTGATCACCCGGTAACCGCTTTGCAGCTCCGGGCGCTTGACGTTGGCCAGGACGTTGCCGTTGTTGTCGGTCAGTTGCGCCGAGATGATCGCCGGCGAACGCAACAGGCCAAGGGTCAGTTCCTGCGCCAGTTCCGCATCGATGTTGTAGGCGATTCGTGACGCCGGATTGTGGCTGATTTCCAGCAAAGACAGGATTTCACGGTTGATGGAGGCGTCTTCGCTGGCATAATCGATGCCGATTTGCAGCAGGCTGAGCAGCGTGCCCAGAACGAACCCGACCAGCACCGTGAATCTGGCTTGCTTGTATGACAGCCGGTGGGTGAATTTGATATCCATGGGGTGTTGAACCACTTCCGTTTCCCTTCGCTGCTCAAGCATAGTCGATCATGTATGGATACCGAGGTTCCCGAAGCGCCTTGTAACAAGGCTTGAACGGGGATTGAGATCTGTCTGTCGTCGCTGGATCGACATCATCACTGTGAACGTGCCCGAGGAGAAGACGTGGATTCCCGATTGAATGCTTTTCTTGAACGCGCCGAGTCGGTTCTGGCGCGGATCGAACCCTTGCTGCCGGCGCCGCGTCCGCTGATCGACTGGGAAACCTGCCTGGCGGCGCGCTGGCAGCGTGACGGGCGCAGCGGCTATTTGCTGCCGCTGGAAGTCAGCCTCGACATGCGCCTGTCCGACCTGATCGGTGTCGACCGTCAGTTAGAACAACTGGGCCGCAACACTCAGCAGTTTCTCGACGGCATGCCGGCCAACCATGCGCTGCTCTGGGGCTCGCGTGGCACCGGTAAATCGTCGCTGGTGCGCGCGCTGCTGGCCGAACACGCCAAGGCCGGCCTGCGTTTGATCGAAATCGAGCGCGACCATCTGGCCGACCTGCCGCGGGTGGTCGAGCAGATCGGCAAACTGCCGCAACGCTTCGTGCTGTTCTGCGATGACCTGTCGTTCGAATCCGGCGAAGGCGATTATCGCGTGCTGAAAAGCGTGCTCGACGGCTCGCTCGAACAGGCCCCGGACAACGTTCTGCTGTACGCCACTTCCAACCGCCGCCATCTGGTGCCGGAAAAGGAAAGCGACAACGAAAACTGGAAACGCGTCGACGGCGAGCTGCATCCGAGTGAGGCGGTGGAAGACAAGATCGCCTTGTCCGACCGTTTCGGCCTGTGGTTGTCGTTTTATCCGTTTACCCAGGAACACTTCCTCAACGTCGTCGAGCACTGGATCGGCCAGTTGGCCGCCAAGGCCGGCTTGAGCTGGCAGCGCGACGAAGAGCTCGACATCCTCGCCGTGCGCTGGGCAACCGGGCGCGGCAATCGCAACGGACGTTGCGCGTACCAATTCGCCCGTTACTGGGTGGGACTGAAATTGCTGGAGCACAAGGCATGATTGATTTGCAACAAAGCGGCCAGGGCCTCGAAGGCTATGGCATGTTGGCCGCACAACTGGAATCGCTGCTGGCGGACGAGCGCGATTTCATCGCTAACGCCGCGCAGTTTTCGGCGTTCCTGTTCAATCAACTCGACGATTTGAACTGGGCCGGTTTCTACCTCAATCGCAACGAAGAACTGGTGCTTGGCCCGTTTCAGGGGCAGATCGCCTGCGTGCGCATTCCCTTCGGTCGCGGTGTGTGTGGCGCGGCAGCGGCCAGTCGACAGACCCAGCGCGTTGAAGACGTGCATGCGTTCCCCGGTCATATCGCTTGCGACAGCGCCTCCAACAGCGAGCTGGTGGTGCCACTGGTCAAGGACGGTCGGTTGATCGGCGTACTTGATCTCGACAGCCCGAAACTCGCACGTTTCGGCACCGCCGATCAGTCCGGAATCGAGCAACTGGCGGCGATTTTCCTGCGTCTGACCGACTGCTGATCAGGCACTCAGGCCAGCCTTGCGCAGCAGGCTGGCCGGATCCACCGCATCGATCTGGCGCGGATCGAGAAACCGCGCGGCGTACTGCATGTACACCCCATCGTTGATGAACAGCGCAAACAGCTCGGGGTCGATGTGCGCCTCGCGGGACATGGTGGCCATGATTCCCAGCGCCTCGTTCAAGGATTTGGCCTTCTTGTACGGTCGATCCGCCGCTGTCAGTGCCTCGAAAATATCGGCAATCGCCATCATCCGTGCCGGCAGGCTCATGTCCTCGCGCTTCAGGCGTTTGGGATAACCGCTGCCGTCCATCTTTTCGTGATGCCCACCGGCGATTTCCGCAACGCTGTCCAGGTGCCCGGGGAAGGGCAGGTGGCTGAGCATCAGGATCGTCTGCACCATGTGGTGATTGATGATGTAGCGCTCTTCGCGGGTCAGCGTGCCCCGGGCAATGCTCAGGTTGTACAGTTCGCCGCGATTGTATTTGTAACGCGGCACATCCAGTTTGAACCCCCACGGATTGTCTTCCGGAATCAGTTCGCTGTCGGCGCGTTCGATCAGGTGTTCGGGCTTGTCCGCCAGCAGTGGCTCGCTGACTGGCAGATTCGCCGCCGGCATTTGCGCCTGACGGCGGTTTTCCTCCCATGACACCCCCAGGCGATCATCGAGGGTGCGCATCCAGCGGCGCTCGGCAATGCGTTCAAGGCGCTGCAGATCGGCGGGTGCCATGGCCTCACCGCCCAGATTGCAACGGGCAACGAAGGCAAAGTCATCGTCCAGTTGCGTCAACGTGGCGTCACGCAGTTCGCTCAGTTGCGCCGCGTTGCCGCCCAGTGCGATCGCCTGCCAGTAACTGATCCAGGCATCGCGCTTGAGCACTTCGAAACGGGTGCGGATTTCGTGGATGCGATCGTTGAGGGTTTCCAGTTTGGTCGCCTTGTCGACGACATACTCCGGCGTCGTGACTTTGCCGCAATCGTGCAGCCAGGCCGCAATGTGCAGGGCTTCCCATTCGTCTTCAGTGGGCTGATAGCTCTGGAACGCCGGCGCCTGGCTGGCGGCCGCAGCCTGCGCGAGCATCAGGGTCAGTTCCGGCACGCGCTGGCAGTGGCCGCCGGTGTAGGGGCTCTTGGCGTCGATGGCGCCGGCCAGTAACTGGATGAACGCATCGAGCAACTGTTTCTGCTTCGCT
Source organism: Pseudomonas sp. AM14(2022) (assembly GCF_036346455.1). Lineage (NCBI taxonomy): Bacteria > Pseudomonadati > Pseudomonadota > Gammaproteobacteria > Pseudomonadales > Pseudomonadaceae > Pseudomonas > Pseudomonas sp. AM14(2022). Next base: position 62,769 of record NZ_JAOTNY010000004.1, on the reverse strand, counting down.
TGCAGGCGCTGACTTTCGATACTCACCGCCGCCGCACCAGACACGGCTTGCAGGAAGGCGATGCGGTCCGGGCGCAGTTTTTCCAGGTCCTGAGCGCTGCCGCTGTCGTTGATCAGCAGAAGCAACAGGCCGATGGTTTCGTTGTGCCGATTACGCAGGCGGATGCCGATCAGGTGGATGCGCGGCGACTGCATGGCCAACAGGACTTTCTGCAAGTCCCCGGCCTGCTCGAAGCCAAGGCTGCTGACCACGTTGTCAGCGTTGATCAGTTGCTGGAACCACGCCGGCCCTTGATCTGCCAGCAGATCCTGGCCGAGCACGTTGAATTCACTCGGCTCCTGCGAAGCGCCGTCAATAACCAGTCCGTCAGGCTCCATCCGGTTGCCATCGCTTTCGCGCAGATAGATCAACCCCGCCTGCGCCTGGGCGATCTGCACCGTTTCGAACAGCACCCGTTGCAGCAACGGGGCGAAGCGGGTTTCGGCGCAGAGGCTGTCGGTGATGCGGAAGAAACTGGCGAGCGTGTCCTTCATGCGCGCCATCGACAGGCTTAATTGGTCAACCTCCAGCACCGGCGAGCGGCGGGTGACCGGAAAGTTGAAATCGAAACTGCGGATCGCGTCGGCTTCCTTGACCAGCGCGTGCAACGGTTTGACCAGAATCCGCGAGATCAGCCAGCCCAGCGGCAGGCACAGCAGCAAGATCGCCAAGGTGATCAGCGCGCCTTGCCAGCGCATGCGGTAGGCATCGGCAAGCAGTTCGTCCTCGGGCACCAGCAGGGCCATCTGCAAACCTTTCGGCCCGCCTTCCTGCAGGGTGCGGCGGGCGACGATCCAGTGGCGGCCATTGACGTCGAGCCGTTTGCCCGGATGGGCGGTGGACAGCAACGCGTGCAGATTCGGACTAAGGTCGGCCGCTTTGGCCAGGCGTGCGTTGCTGCCGTCGACGATCAGCCGGCTGCTGTCCGGATAGGCCACGGCATTGCCATCGACATCGAACAGCACGATTTCGGTCGAGGGAGTGACCACATGCTTGGTCAAGGTGGCCGAGAGTGCCTCCAAAGTCAGATCGGCACCGATCACACTGGTTGCGCTGCTGCGTCGGGCCAGGGTGGTGCCCACATTGTGCGTGGAGAAAAATACATAGGGTTCGGTGGTGATCTGATCGCCCTGTTGCAGGGCGTTGTTGTACCAGTTGCGGGTACGCGGGTCGTAGCGGTCGTCGGGATTGGTGTCGCGTCCGACAGGCGTCAGCGTCTGGTCGAAGAACAGTGACTGCGACAATACGGTGCCGCTGGCGTCGTGCTCGATGCTCCAGACCTGATAGGCCGCTGTTGGTGGTGCCTTGAGCAGGGTTTTCAGCGCGCTGGTGCGCAAGGGCCGGACCATGAAGAAATCGCCGTTGCCGTACCCCAGATACAGCGAGGCGAGATCGGTGTTGTCCTTGAGCGACTGACTGAACGGCTTGAGCAGCGCCAGACGCTGTTGCAGGCTCGGCGCCTCGGCTGCCTGATTGTCGGCCAGCAGGCTCAGCAGGTGCCGGATCGGTTCGTAGGTTGAATGCAGGTCCAGGCGCACGTCCTGTTCGATGCGATTGAACAGGTTTTCACTGCTCGACAGGATGATCCGGGTGGTCTGGCGATAATTGAACAGCCCCAGCACCACGCCTGTGAGCAACAGCAGAAAGGTGAACATGACGCTGATGTGCACGTGCAACGGGAACCGGCGTTGATCCGGGCGCAGTGGGCTGGGCATTGCTGACTCTCCATTGAAGTAAACACACTGCTCAGCGTCCAAGCATAGTTAAGGCTCGGTCATTGTGCTTTCTTCGAACGGTTCCAGTTGTTGCCGCAACGCCTGCTCCAGTTCGAGCATGGCTGCGTCGGTGGCCTCGACGCAGCGCACGATGGTCGGTGCGGGCGTTGTCTGCATGCAGGCCTGTTCCAGCGCATCGCAACAGGCGATCAGACGCGAGGCCTGGGCGATCCGGGCGGCGCCTTTGATCTTGTGGGCGACCAGCGCCACTGCCTGACGATCATTGCAGGGGGCCAGGGCTAATAATTCCTCGCGATCGAGACGGCTGCTCTTGAGCAATTGCGTGAGCAGACGCCGGACTTGCAGCGGGTTGCCGCCAGTCAACTGACTCAACCCGTCAAGATTGAACGCCGGTTCAAGCGTCGCGGGCTGCAGACCATTGATCCAGTGGCTCAGTGCGCTAAGGCTCAACGGCTTGAACAGACAGTCATTCATGCCGGCCTGTTTGCAGCGCTGTACTTCTTCAGGCTGCGCGTTGGCCGTGAAACCCAGCACGGTACACGGAGGGCGGCCAGTGCGTTGTTCCTGCTGGCGGATCGCCTCGGTCAGTTCGTAGCCGTTCATCAACGGCATGTTGCAGTCAGCGATAACCAGGTCGAATGCACCGGTCTGCCATTTCTCGAATCCACTCCGACCCTCTTCGGCGAGGGTGAATCGGTGCCCGAGGAACTCCAGTTGCTGGCACATCAGCAGGCGATTGGCCGGATGATCGTCGACCACCAGAATGTTCAGTGGTGCAGAGGTTTGCAGCACAGGCTCGGTTTTTGCCGTGGTCACCTGGCACGGTAGCGTTTGCAGCGGCAGTGACAGGCAGACCTGGGTGCCGATCCCCGGCTGGCTGCTCAACTGCAGCTGCCCACCCATCATTTCACACAGGTTGCGACAGATCACCAGGCCCAGGCCTGCGCCGCTGCGAGCTTGCTGCCGGCCACTCTCGGTCTGGGCGAACGGTTCGAACAGGCGTTGTTGATCTTCGATGCTGATGCCGACCCCGGTGTCCTGGATCGTCAACTGAACGAGCGAGCATTGGCCCGGCCCGTTGGGCAGCACATCCAGATTGATCCGCACCTGCCCGGACTCAGTGAATTTGATGGCATTGCTGATCAGGTTCGACAGGATCTGCTTGAAGCGCAACGGATCCAGTTCCACGTCGACCTGCAGCCCGGGCGGATTGATGATCAGCGGCAGGAGAAGGTTTTTCTGGCGGGCGAGGCCGTCGAAGATCCTGACCACCGACGCCACTGTTTCGACCAGATTGACCCGTTCGGGGCTCAGGCTCAGGTGCCCGGATTCGATCCGCGCGATATCGAGAATGTCGCCGATCAGGCCCAGCAGATCCTTGGCCGAGCAGTAGGCGGTTTCGATGGAGGAGCGATCCGGAGCCTGATCGTTCATGCGTTCGAGCGTCAGTTCGAGCATGCCGATAATGGCATTCATGGGGGTGCGGATTTCGTGGCTCATGGTGGCCAGAAAGGTACTTTTGGCGCGGTTGGCGTTGTCCGCCTGTTCCTTGGCCCGGCGCAGTTCATCGAACAATTGGCGACGTTCACTGATGTCGATCCAGCCGCCGATGATCCCCTGCACATCGCCACTGGAGTCGCGGTACGGCAGGATCCAGTGGTAGATCGTCAAACGCCGGCCACCGATGTGCAGCGGTCGATCGAGCAGCAGAGGCGTGCCTTCGGCCACCACCCGCTGGTAATCCGCCTGGTATGCCTGGGCTTCGAAGGCGTTGCTCAGGGTGCCCTGCATGACACTTTTGCCGATCACGTCTTCGCGTTTGGCGTTGAAGGCTTCGAGGTAGCTGTCGTTGCAGCTTTGCAGCAGACCCTGGCGGTCGCGCACGTAGATCGGGTGAGGGGTGCCGTTGACCAGTGAACGCATGAATTCGAACTGATCGTTGAGTGCCCGTTCGGCGGCCTGGCGTTGCTTGATCTGGCGACGCATGTAGGCGTTCCACAACAGCGACAGTAACAGCAGCAGGCAGGCCGCGCCGATCAATTGGTAAAACAGGCGCTTGTAGTGATGCCAGTTGCTTTGAGCCGCATTGGAGAAACCGCGCCAGCGACTGTTGATGACCCCCAGTTCCTCCGGTGTGATGCTCAGCAGCGCCTTGTCGAGGATCGAGCCCAGTTCGGCATTGTCACGGGCGCTGGCCAGCGAGAAGGCCGCCTGACGTGTGCCCAGGGTGGTGGTGATCTGTAATTGATGTTCGAAGATCCGCGATGAAATCAGATAATTGGCAATCACCAGCGAGGCGACGGCGCCATCGGCCTTGCCTTCGGCGAGCAAGGTTGCGGCACCGAAAGTGTCGGAGGTTTCGATCAGGTGGATGTTGGGGAATTCGCGGCGCAGGTAATCAGCCATGGGACTGCCTTGGGCAATCGCCAGGTATCGGTTCTTGAGCTGGGTGGGATGTGTCGGGCTGTCAGCGGATTTGCGCGTCAGCAGGACGAAGGAGTTTTCCAGATAGGGACGGCTGAATTGCAGGGTCTTTTCCCGTTGGGGGCTGGGTAGCAACGCGGCGATCAGATCCGCCCGATGCTGATTGATCTGCTCGATCATTTCACCATCACTGCGGCTGCGGACCAGTTCGAAGCGCAGGCCGGTGCGCAGGCGCAGCAGTTCGAGCAGGTCGGCGGTGATGCCCCGCAGGTTGCCGTCGCTGTCGAAGAATGTCAGCGGCGCGAACGCCTCGTTGACGACGACGCGCAGCACCGGGTGCTGTTTGAGCCACTGTTCTTCGTGGTGGGTCAATTGCAGCTTCTGGTCGGTCAGCAGAATGTCGCTGCCGGCGCTCCAGCGCTTGGCGATGTTGTCCCGTTCGCTGGCCGGTATGGCTTGCAGCACGGTGTTGATGATCGCCAGCAGTTGCGGGTTGTCGGCGTGAACGGCAAAGCTGAAACCATGGGCTTCCTGTTTGCCGAAATTGGCCATGCGAATGTTGTTCAGATAACCCTTGTTGATCATGTAGTGGGTGGAAATGGTGTCACCCAGAAACACGTCAGCCTGATCGAAAGCCACCGCGTTGATTGCGTTTTGATAGGAGGGATAGGACGTCAGGATGGCTTTGGGATACTGCGCCTTGACCTCATCCTGGGGCAGATAGTGATAGACCATGCTCAGCCGCAAACCGGCCAGGCCTTCAGTCAGCGAGCGGGTCTCGCCTTCGCGGGTAACCAGAACCGGCTGATCGATGGCGTAGGGCGTTGAAAGCAGGATATTTACGTTACTGGCCTCGAAACCGTTGGCCGTACCGAGCATGTCGACCTGACCTGCAATCAACGCCTGCAAGGCGGCTTCCCGTGAGGCAAAGCGCTTGACCCGGATTGGCAACCCGACAGCCTGTTCGAGCAGACCGGCGTAGTCGGCGGTAAAACCTTCGTAATCACGACCGCTGGCGGTCATGTCGAACGGCGGATAGTCCGGCGCGGAAGTGCCCAGTACCAGTTCGCGGCGACTCTCCAGCCATTGCCGTTGCGCGGGTTCAAGGGACACGGATGGCGCTTCGTGGCCCGAGCGGCTGCGCAGCACATAATCTTGCGCGGTGACGAAGCTGGCCTGCACCTGAGTCGTCAGGCACAGGCTGACGCAACATAGGGCGAGACAGATCTTTAAACGACTGGGCATTCAGGCTCTCACACTAGCGCGTTGCGTTTGGCCATCTCGATCAGTTCCACCAGAGATCTGGCCTTGAGTTTTTGCATCAGGCGTTTTTTGTAGGTACTGACTGTCTTGTTACTGAGAAACATGCCCTTGGCTATTTCCTTGTTGGTGCGCCCCTGGGCAAATAATTGCAGGACCATCAGCTCGCGGTCGTTGACGGATTTGAATAACTCCAGTTCGGCATAACGCACGTCGTCGAGGCGTACCGGATTCAATGCCTGGCTGGGGAAATAGTTGTAACCGGAAAGTACCGCCTTGATCGCACTGACCAGTTCACTCAAGTCTTCCTCTTTGCAGACATAACCGGATGCACCGGACTGCATGCAGCGAATGCCGAACAGCGTCGGGCATTGCGCCGTCAGTACCAGGGTTTTGAGCGGGGTGCCCATGGCGTTGAACCGGGCGAGAACTTCCAGGCCGTCGAGTTTGGGTATGCTGATATCAAGGATGATCAGGTCGGGCATGCATTCGCGGACCATTTGCATGGCATCGACCCCGTTATCGGTTTCGCCGACGACCTTGTAACCTTCATGCTCGAGCAGCATTCGAACGGCAAGTCGGATGACGGGGTGATCATCGACAATAAAAACGGAGTTCATAATCAAATCCCATACGTGCGCGAATAAAGGGCGCACCTTAGCTCAGATAAATGAGCTGCCGCATGAACTCCCGGGGCTGTTGCGGCAATATAGGATAAGTCCTACGCACTAAAAGGAAACCGACTACGACCAAACTCTGTGTCGCGTAAGGAAGTGTTGTGCTGATTTGTTTATCTGAATGTTTTAAGTTGCTTGTCGAACCTTGAATAAACAAGGTTTTGTTTGCGTAGTTGGCTGTTAAACGGATTTACCTTTCAGTCGATCCGTTTGCCTGAGACCACAGAACCGGTTCAATCGAGGTATCGCTCATCCGGGCAGTTGCCTGACCCGGTTGAGCAATTTTTTCTGTCAGTGGCTGGAACGCCCGGTCATTTCCAGCGCCATGTCACTGGCGTAGCTGTCGGTCATCCCGGCGATGAAGTCGATCATGCGCAGGAATGAGGTGTGCAGCGGGCCATGGGGATCCGGCGCATTGTTGCCCAGCAGATCGAGGATCCGGCGGCTCTTGAACGACGGCGTGCGGCCGCCATGTTGCTCCAGGGCCGCGCCGCAGAACGCGTTGAGGAGGATTTCCAGGGTGGTGTAGGCGCCGATTTCATGCAGCGTCTTGCGCTTGTCCTGGAAGATTTTCTTGCGGGCGATGTCCTTGGCGTTGAGTACGCAGCGTTTGGCCGGGCCGTGCATGTGTTCCACCAGGTCGCCGTGCAGGGTGCCGGCCAGCAGCGCATCCTGTTGCTCGACGAATGCCCGGGCAGCGGCGTTGGTCAGGTGCTCGATGGCCTTGCCGCGCAGGATCGCCAGTTTGCGTCGACGCGAATCCTGCGGGCCGAGCTGGCGATAGGTTTCCGGGAGGTCGTCACCGACCAGACCGAGCAGCAGCGATTCGACTTCCGCGTACTCCAGCAGCTCCATTTCCAAGCCGTCTTCGAGGTCGATCAGCGCGTAGCAGATGTCGTCGGCAGCCTCCATCAGGTACACCAATGGGTGGCGCGCCCAGCGCTGGTCTTCCAGTTGTGGCAGGCCGAGCTTGTGGGCGATCTGCTCCAGCAGCGGCAGTTCGCTCTGATAGCAGCCGAATTTGTGTTTCTTGTAGCCCAGCGAGTCGGCGTGACGTGCGGTCCACGGATATTTCAGATAAGTGCCGAGGGTGGCGTAGGTGAGGCGGGTGCCGCCGTCGAACTGGTGATACTCAAGCTGAGTCAGCACCCGAAAGCCTTGCGCATTGCCTTCGAAATTGAGGAAGTCACCGCGCTCGGCTTCGCTCATGCCGTCGAGCCAGCCGCGCCCGGCTGCCTGCTGGAACCAGTGCCGAATCGCGTCTTCACCGGAGTGGCCGAACGGCGGATTGCCGATGTCATGGGCCAGGCAGGCCGATTGCACGACCATGCCCAGGTCGCTCGGGTCGCACCAGTCGGGCAGGGCGCTGCGCAAGGTTTCACCGACGCGCATGCCCAGCGAGCGCCCGACGCAGCTGACTTCCAGCGAGTGGGTCAGCCGGGTGTGGATGTGGTCGTTACTCGACACCGGATGCACCTGGGTCTTGCGGCCCAGACGGCGGAAGGCACCGGAGAAGATGATGCGGTCGTGGTCTTTGTGGAACGGGCTGCGGCCAAGCTCTTGCGGGCTGTGCAGCGGTTTTCCAAGGCGTTCGCGGTTGAGCAGGGTCTGCCAATCCAAGGCTGGTTCTCTCCGTCGGTGACTGGGATGACTGTTGCCCTAGCTTCCCGGTTCAGCCACACACCTGCAAGCGGAACTACAAGCCCGCGGCATCAATATCGATCAGCAGCAGGCGCTCGCCGTTATCGAAGAACTGCCCGGCGGTCAGGCAATACTGGTTGCTGGTGGCATCGCGGTAGGTGCTGGACAGGGTCAGGCGCCGCTCTTCCCAGCCTTCGGCGAGCAAATGATAGAAGTACGGACGCCATGACCAGTTGTGGCCCAGATAGCGGTTATCGGCGACCCAGCCGTTGTTGCGCCATTCGAGGTTGGGCGTGAGTTGGGTGCCGTGACGGTCGCATTGGTAGAACCGCAGCAACCACGGGAAGGCTTCGAGTTGCGGCAGCGCACTCAGCGGCGCGTGGGCCTGAGCCCAGCTCTGGAGGATCGCCATCAGTTCGCCGAGTTGCTGGCGCATCTGCATCAGGCGCCCGCGTTCGGCCAGTTTCTGCCGCACGTAACGCTGGCGCAGTTCGGCGAAGCGCTGCACGAAGGCGTCGCTCGGATAAAACGCCTCCTGCGCCCGGGCGAACAGGAAACCCTGAACGTAGCGCGAACCGCATTCCAGGGCGAAATTGAGCTGGGCCTCGGTTTCCACGCCTTCGGCGATGATCCAGCAGCCGGTTTTCTCGGCCATTTGCGCCAGAGCCTTGACCACGTCACTGCTCGGCCCGCCCAGTGCGGCAGCCTGAAACAGGCGCATGTCGAGTTTGAGGATGTCCGGCTGCAACGCCAGCACCCGATCGAGCTGCGAATAACCGGCGCCGAAGTCATCGATGGCGATCCGCGCTCCGGCCTCGCGATAGCGCGCCACCACCTCGGCCAGACGCTGACTGTTGCCACCCAGTTCAGTGATCTCGAACACGATGCGTTGCGGATCGACGCCGTGGCGCAGCATCTGCTTGAGGCTGGGCAACGGTTGATCGGCGCGCAGGCGACTGATCCAGCGCGGCGACATGTTCAGGCTGAGAAACCACTCGGCGGGGGCTTCATGCAGTCGGCTAAGGGCATTGTCGCGGATCTGTCGGTCGAGGCGGCGCAGGGCGATGGCGGGTGTGCGCGGGTCGGCGAACAACGGCCCGACCGAGGCCAGTTGGCCGTCAGGCTGGCGCAGGCGACCCAGTGCTTCGACGCCTGCAATACGTCCGGTGGCGGTATCGATGAAAGGTTGAAAGCAGGCGAGCGGTTGCCCGTCGATCACGGGGCCTCCTTAGTCGTTCTTGTTCTGGATGAACCCCGCCGACCGGGTAGGCGCGCGGGATTGAACCTCCGGGTAAAGAGGTTCATCCCGCGGATATTGCAAGAATGCAGCCAGATGCGTCGGCTTAGCGTTTGCCCGAACTCTGCATGACCAGTTTGATCAGTGGCCCGAGGCTGGTGCCCAGCCGTATCAGCCGGGTCAGCCCGCCAACACCGCCGCTTTTTGCGCCTTTGCCGGTGATGAAGCCCAGCAGGGTGACGGCGGCCACGCCCCAAAGCGGCGCGTGCTTGATGCCGAAGCCGCCTTGCAGGTTTTGCGTCATGCCGCGCATGCGCTGCAAGGGCTGCAGCACTTGCCCGGCTTCGTGGCGGATTTCCTGACGATGCATTTCCATGCGCAGGCGGATCAGCGCCTTGCGCATTTCCCGGCGCGAGCTGTTGTGTGGCAGTTCAGGCAGGCTCATGGCAGCAGGCGCTCCCGATCATTGGCCAATTCTTCCAGCGTGCCGTGGAAGGGCGAGGATTCATCGAAAACTGCTGCCTTGAGACGCAGCCCGCAGAAAGCGGCCGCCAGGGTGTAGAACACGCACAGGCCGATGATCGCTGCCAGGCGATAGGTATCCCAGAACACGATCAGCACCAGCGTCGACAGACCCACCAGCAACAGCAAGGCAAACACCAGCGCCAGGCCTGCGAACAGCAACAGGCTAACGGTACGTGCTTTCTGCTCCTGCAATTCGATGCCGAACAATTCGACATGGCTGTGCAGCAAGCCGAGAACAGCGGCGCCCAGACGCCGCGAGGAGGAAGTAGTGCCCGACCCCAGGCCGGATTCGCCGATCGACATGATCAGCGCCGAGTGGCCAGCAGGCCAATCAGAAAGCCCACCCCGGCGGCGATACCCACTGATTGCCAAGGGTTGGCCGACACATAATCTTCGGTGGCGGTGACCGCTGCCTGGCCGCGATCACGCAGGGTGTCTTCGGTCAGCTTCAGGGTTTCTCGGGCGCGCAACAGGCTGTCGTGAATCTGATCACGCAGCTCATCAGCCTGATCGCCCGCCAGGGACGCGGTGTGTTCGAGCAGCCGCTCGGTGTCGGCGACCAGAGTCTGGAAGTCGTTCATCAGGATTTCTTGAGCAGTCTTTGCCTTGATGCTGGCCATGGGTGGATCTCCGTAAGTGACGTCTGAAGCGTTCGAGTATGAGCCTTGCGCGAAGGTTCAGTACAAATGACTGGTACAGCTTTTGCTATGTCGTGGTGCGTCCTGCTGCCGCCGTGCGCTGTTGGCGGGCGTACATGCAGCAAAACCTTAACTCAAATAATCCTGGTTCGTGTCAGGACATCGACCTTGTGCGCCAAACCGGTTCATCGCAGCTTCATTGCGCAGACCGACCGGTAGCAACTTGGTGCATGAATTGTCCGCGCGAACCGCTTTGGTGCCTTTTTAGCCTTCAGGTCTGCCTCTTTATGGAAAATCTGCAAAGCGCTGTGGACACGCTGGTTCACAGCTCCAACACGTTGTTCATTCTGATCGGTGCGGTGATGGTGCTGGCGATGCACGCCGGTTTCGCCTTCCTTGAAGTCGGCACGGTGCGCCAGAAAAACCAGGTCAACGCACTGTCGAAGATCCTCAGCGACTTTGCCGTTTCGACCCTGGCCTATTTCTTTATAGGCTATTGGATCTCTTACGGTGTGACCTTCATGCAACCGGCGGCGGTGCTGAGTGCCGATCACGGATATGGGCTGGTGAAGTTTTTCTTCCTGCTGACGTTTGCTGCGGCGATTCCGGCGATCATCTCCGGCGGGATTGCCGAGCGCGCGCGCTTCGTTCCGCAGTTGTGCGCAACGGCGCTGATCGTGGCGTTCATCTACCCGTTTTTCGAAGGCATGATCTGGAACGGCAACTTCGGTCTGCAGGCTTGGCTGACGGCACGTTTTGGCGCGGCGTTCCATGATTTCGCCGGATCGGTGGTGGTGCACGCCATGGGCGGCTGGCTGGCACTGGCGGCGGTTTTGCTGCTCGGCCCGCGTAACGGTCGTTATCGCGACGGGCGGCTGGTGGCGTTCGCGCCGTCGAGCATTCCGTTTCTGGCGCTGGGCTCGTGGATTCTGATTGTCGGCTGGTTCGGCTTCAACGTGATGAGCGCGCAGACCTTGCAGGGCGTCAGCGGTCTGGTTGCAGTCAACTCGTTGATGGCCATGGTCGGCGGCACGGTGGCGGCGTTGATTGTCGGGCGCAATGACCCGGGCTTCCTGCACAACGGCCCGTTGGCCGGGCTGGTGGCGATCTGCGCCGGTTCCGACCTGATGCACCCGGTGGGTGCGCTGGTGACCGGCGCGATTGCCGGTGCACTGTTTGTCTGGTGCTTTACCGCCGCGCAAGTCAAATGGCGTATCGACGATGTACTCGGCGTCTGGCCGTTGCACGGTTTGTGCGGGGTGTGGGGCGGGATCGCCTGCGGCATCTTCGGCCAGACTGCGCTGGGTGGCCTCGGTGGCGTCAGCCTGATCAGTCAGTTGATCGGCACTGCGCTGGGTGTGGTGGTCGCGCTGATCGGCGGATTCGCTGTCTACGGCGTGATCAAAGCCTTGCACGGTCTGCGCCTGAGTCAGGAGCAAGAGTATTACGGCGCCGACCTGTCGCTGCACAAGATCGGCGCGGTCAGTCAGGACTAAGTTTCCTTGTCGTCGGTGCCGGGGTAAAAGCCATGCAACAGGCGATAGCGATTGATGCGCACCTGGTCGACTTTCTCCTGTACTTGATGAGCTGGCAGACCGAGCATGATCAAGGCGTGGGAGGCGAGCATCAGGCTCGACTCCAATAGCTCCGGCACCACTTCGGTGGCGCCGGCAGCTTTGAGTTCAGCCCATTGGCTGTCGTCGCGGGTGCGCACCAGAATCGGTATCCGTGCATTGAGCCGGCGCGCTTCCTTGAGAATCCGCAGGCTGACATCGCTCTGATCCACGGCGATCACCAGCAGTTTCGCGCGCAACAATCCGATGGCCGTCAGCAAGTCACCGCGCGATGAGTCGCCATAATGCACATCACTTTCCTCGGACGCGGCTTCCTGCACGCGCACCGGATCGTTGTCCAACGCGATGTAAGGTTGATTGGCATTGCGCATGAAGCGGCCGATGGACTGGCCAACGCGCCCGTAGCCGCAAATCACCACATGCTGATCGAGGTCGGCGTTGAGCGCACTGATCTCCTCGATTTGCGCCTCCTGATTCGGCTTGCGATGCAGGCGCAGGGCAATTTTCGGTGCCCCGCGCAACAATAGCGGGGTCAGCAACATCGAGCAGAACGTCGCCGCCAGCAGCAGGCCGCCCAGCTCGTCAGGCAGCATGCGGTTTTGCTGCATCTGCGCCATCAATGCGAAGCAGAATTCCCCGCCCTGCGCCAACGCCAGGCCGCTGCGCCAGGCGGTTTCGTGATCGCTGCCGCGCCACTTCACCAAAAGCGCGACGATTGTGCCTTTGATCAGCATCAGGCCGAGGGTCAGGCCGAGAATCAACAGGCTGTGGCTGACGAACAGTTGCAGGTCGATCAGCATGCCGATGCTGACGAAAAACACCCCGAGCAGGATGTCGCGAAACGGCCGGATATCGGCCTCGATCTGATGGCGATAGTGGCTCTCGCCCAGCAGCATGCCGGCGAGAAATGCGCCGAGGGCAGGGGACAGGCCCAGCAGGTGCGTCAGCCAGGCGGTCAGCAGCACAATCACCAGCGCCAGCAGCACGAACAATTCCGCCGAGCGCGAGGCCGCCACTTCGTGGAACAGCCGTGGCAGCAACCAGCGGCTGGCCAGCAACAGACCGAAAAACAGCACCACGGTCTTCACCAGCGTCAGCGGCAAGGCCCAGTACCAGGCTTGCGTACTGCTTCCGGCGAACACCGGCACCAGGGTCAGCAATAACACCGCCACCACGTCCTGAAACAGCAGGACCCCGACCGCGTTTTGCCCGTGACTGCTGAATACCTCGCCCAGGCTGCTCAACTCCTTGGTGACAATCGCCGTCGACGACAACGACAGCCCGGCGCCAAGCAGCAGGGCCGGGGTCACCGGCATGCCCAGCAGGATCAGCACCATTCCCAGTAATGCCGTGCTGAGCAATACCTGCTGACTGCCCAGGCGAAACACCACCTGGCGCAGCGCGATCATTTTCGACAGGGAAAACTCCAGGCCCAGCGAAAACAGCAGAAACACCACGCCCAACTCGGCCACGTCCGGCAGGTGCTCGCTCTCGTTGACCCAGTTGAACGCGGTCGGCCCCACCATAAGGCCCACGCACAGATAGCCCAGCACCGGCGGCAAGCGCAGGCGGCGAAACAGGGCAATCATCACCAGGGATGAGGCGAGGATGATCAGCAGGTTGGCAAACACAAGGCACTCCGATGTCAGGCTCAGGCTTCTCAAGCGTAGAGGCAAAAAGCGCGGGAGCATCGCCTGATTGGCTTTTCTCTGGACTGATTTGCGTCAGGGTTTTGCGTACTGGTTGCCGTGCTCGGGCCTTTGGGCGGCAGCGGCTCGACGGGTTTTCGAGGCAGGCCTAGAATGAACGCTCATTTTTCCGGTTGAGCGATCATGCCTCCTGAATGTCAGTTGTTCGGCACCTTGGGATGCCATTTGTGTGAGGTGGCAGAGGCCGAGTTGATGCCTTTTGTCGAGCACGGTCTGCTGGTCGAACTGGTGGATATTGCTGACGATGAATCCTGGTTCGAGGCTTACAGCCTGCGAATTCCGGTACTGCGCCGAATTGACACCGGCGCGGAGCTGAGCTGGCCTTTCAGTGCCGATCAGGTGGTGGCCTTCCTGCGCTGAGCCTGTTTCTTCGTTGACGCGACATGGCTTTCCGCCGGTCGCGACCGCGCATCCTTCCCTTGGCGCTTTGCGGATTATTCGGTTACTGTATGTGCATACAGTAATTGGATGGGCCTGCTGCTTTTGATGACTTGAGCAGGTGAATCCGGCAGTCAGAGGGACGAACCGTGGTCAATGTCGAACAGTTGAAGAACAGCGTGAACCGGATGTCGGTTGACGTGGTGCGCGAGGCCGTCCTCGAGTTGCGCATGGACGGGCTGGTCACGGAGGGCAAGACGCCTTTCAACAAATTGCATTTCAACACCTGTTTTGCCGAGATCGAGGCGCTGTTCCAGCGTGCCGGTTATCACAAGCAACTGGATGTGGTCGGTTATCAGGGCCTGCTCTATGCCTTGTATGACCCGGGGCGCTGGGAGGCCGTCGATGTGCTGCGCTGGCTCAAGGAATTCACCGAAGCCGCCGCGCTCAAGTCGATCCCGGCCTGAAGCGGGCGGTGGAATCGGCGCTAGGTTCGTATCGCTCAGTGTTGGATAATGCCGACCTGCATTGAGGGTTCGAATTTCCGTATGTCCACACCAACGTTTTCCGCTGCGCAGAATCAGGCCAGCACCCTTTACCTTCCTCCGGGGGCGTGGCTTACCGTGCTGGATTGCCTGTGTGAGCATTTCAGTGCGATCAGTCGCGAGCAATGGCTGGACCGGATCGCCCGGGGCCGGGTACTGGATGGGCAGGGACAGCCGATTGCGCTGGATCTGCCGTACAAGGAAGGCCTGCGTATTCACTACTTCCGTGAAGTGCCGGATGAAAAACCGATCCCGGTGGTCGAGTCGATCCTGTATGCGGACGAACATCTGGTGGTGGCGGACAAGCCGCACTTCCTGCCGGTGACGCCGGCCGGCGAGTACGTCGAACAGACGTTGCTGCGCCGTCTGATCCGTCGCCTCGATAATCCGCATCTGGTGCCACTGCACCGCATTGACCGGCACACGGCAGGCTTGGTGATCTTTTCGGCTAACTCACAAACCCGCTCCGCTTATCAGTCGCTGTTCCCTACGCGGCAGATCGATAAACGCTATGAGGCGATTGCCCGTGCGCTTCCGGAGCTGGAATTTCCCCTGGTACACAAAAGCCGTCTGATCGATGGCGAACCATTCTTCCGCATGCAGGAAGGGCCAGGCGACGCCAATACGGAAACAGCGGTGGAAGTCCGGGAAAAGAACGGTGATCTGTGGCGCTACGGCCTGTATCCGGTGACTGGCAAGAAGCATCAGCTACGTGTACACATGACCGCGCTGGGGGCGAGTATCTGCAACGATCCGTTCTACCCGGATGTATTGAAAGACGTTGAGGATGATTACGCCAATCCGCTCAAGCTGTTGGCACAGGGGCTGCGGTTTGTCGACCCGGTCACCGGCGAAGAACGCGAGTTCGAAAGTCAGATCACCCTGCAGTGGTGACGCCATTCACTTTCCCCCACCCATGAAAAAGCCCGCATTAATGCGGGCTTTTCTGTATCCGGTGTCGACGTAAAGCTTACAGCTCTTTAACGGTACGAACCTGATCCTTGTTGATGCGGGTCTCTTTGCCGTCGAGTTGTTTGAACTCGTAGAAGCCCGAATCTTCATCGTATTTCGGGGTGTCGACGGCCTGGATTTCGCGACCGTCATTCAAGGTGAGCACTGTTGGCGAGGAGCAACCAGCGAGGGTAGCCAGGCCCAGTGCGAGCATGAAAGTGGCGAGGGTCCGTTGAGTCATGGGTGTGTCTCCGAATGGGAATACTTTTGGTTACTGAGCTTGAGACGTATACAAGGCGTGAGAGTTCCTTGAATGCTGTCAGTCTGACACAGTGTTGTGCGTATTTAACAGTTCGGGGGTGTTCAGGTTGGCCAGTCGCGGGTCATTGTCCGGGCATTGCAGGGCAGTCGCGCCGAGATTGCGCATGACCCGGCCGGGGCTGCGTTCACCGGCGTTCCACGCGGTTTCGAAGGCGGGCAACAGGGCGACGGGAATTACACACAGCAGGGGTTCCCAGTGGTCGTCGTGACGCAACATTAAAGGTTTTTCAGGAAACCGGCCGGCGGTTTCACGCATGTCCTGCAACAGCGCGGCGTCGATTCGCGGCACATCGCAGGGCAAGACCAGCAGGTGTGGACGGCGGGCGACCTTGAGTCCGGCGAGGATGCCGGCCAGCGGACCGGGAAAATCGCCTTGCTCATCGCTGACCAATTGATCGGCGTAGGCTGCATAACGCTCGTGATTGCGATTGCAGGAGATGATCAGATCGTCAGTCAGCGGTCGAACCTTGCGCTGCAAATGCGCAATCAGCGGCTCACCCTGCCATTCGACCAGCCCTTTGTCCTGGCCGCCCATGCGCTGGCCGCGTCCGCCTGCCAGGAGCAGAATGGAGCAGGGGGGCAATGGCGTATTCGAGGTCATGGCAGCTCTCCAGCGGGGCGGCGAAAAATTCAGGCGCTGTGATATAACACCGGGCTGTTTCTCCTACAACTGGACGAGCCTAATGAAAGCCAAGGCCGATGTACCTTTTGCGCCGCTGAACATTGCGGTGCTGACTGTCAGCGATACCCGAACCCTGGAAACCGACACCTCAGGCCAGGTCTTCGTCGACCGCCTGACTGCTGCCGGTCACCGCTTGGCCGAACGGGTCCTGCTCAAAGATGACCTGTACAAGATCCGCGCGCAAGTTGCCCACTGGATTGCCGAGGACGTCGTGCAGGTCGTGTTGATTACCGGCGGCACTGGTTTCACCGGGCGTGACAGCACGCCTGAAGCCGTGGCTTGTCTGCTCGACAAGCAGGTTGACGGCTTCGGTGAACTGTTCCGCCAGATCTCGGTGGCCGATATCGGTACTTCGACCGTGCAGTCGCGGGCACTGGCCGGCCTGGCCAATGGCACACTGGTGTGCTGCCTGCCAGGTTCGACCAATGCGGTGCGCACCGGTTGGGACGGCATTCTCGCCGAACAGCTGGATTCGCGGCACCGTCCGTGCAACTTCGTCCCTCACCTGAAACAGGCGGCGCCCTGTGAATCCCGTGGGTAAGCCGGGCAAGACCGGCAGCCTGATGCCTGTCGAGCAAGCGTTGGCCCGCCTGCTGGAGATGGCTGAAGCCTCGCCGATTGTCGAACGCGAGTTTCTGCCCTTGGCCGAAGTCGAGGGGCGGGTGCTCGCCGAGGACCTGGTTTCGACCCTGGACCTGCCACCCTGGCCAAATAGCGCCATGGATGGTTATGCCCTGAATCTGGCGGACTGGACTGGTGCACCGCTGCCGGTCAGCCAGAAAGTCTTCGCCGGGCAAGCGCCAGAGCCGTTGAAACCCGGTACCTGTGCGCGGATCTTCACCGGTGCGCCAGTACCAGCCGGGGCCGATTGCGTGGAAATGCAGGAGAACGCCGAAGTTCAGGACGACGGCAGCGTGCGTTTCATCGAAACCATGAGCGTCGGCCAGAACATTCGCCCGCAAGGCCAGGAAACCACCGTGGGTGAGTTGATTCTGGCGGCAGGTACCCGGCTGGGACCGATCAAACAAGGTCTGGCGGCGTCGCTGGGATGTGCCGGGCTGAATGTGGTACGCAAGGTCCGAGTGGCGGTGCTGTCCACCGGCGATGAGCTGGTCGAGCCGGGCCGGCCGCTGGGGCCGGGGCAGATCTACAACAGTAATCGGGTGGTGTTGTGCAGCTGGCTGCAGCGCCTGGGTTGTGAAGTGATTGATGCCGGTATTCTTCCGGACGATCTGGCGACCACGCGGGCGCGCCTTGGCGACTTGCAGGGTGTCGACCTGATTCTCTCGACCGGAGGCGTGTCGGTCGGTGAAGCGGATTTTCTTGGCATCGCATTGCGGGAAGAGGGCGAGCTGGCGCTGTGGAAACTGGCCATTAAACCGGGCAAGCCGCTGACATTCGGTCATTTTCGCAAGGTGCCGGTCATCGGCCTGCCGGGCAACCCCGCTTCGACGCTGGTGACCTTTGCTCTGCTCACGCGGCCCTACTTGTTGCGGCGTCAGGGCGTACAGGGTGTCGAACCCCTGAAGTTTACGATTCCGGCAGGTTTTGTCTGGCCTGTGGCCGGCAATCGGCGCGAATACCTGCGCGGTCGTCTCGAGCAGGGGCGGGCGATCATCTACCGCAATCAAAGCTCCGGTGTGCTGCGCAGCGCGGCCTGGGCGGATGGTCTGGTAGAGGTGCTGGAAGGCCGCACGCTGGTAGAAGGCGATGAGGTCGGGTTCATTCCCCTGAGCGACCTGCTCGGCTGATCCGCTTCCGGTAATTGCAGGCTCGACCGATACCGCGTCGATGCCTGCATTCCTCTGTCAATGGCTCATCAGTGTGACCAACTGATCGAACCGGCTGTTGGCAACCCATCCCAGCAGTCCCAGGACCACCGCCGTCGCACCCGCCGAATAGGCGAGACGGTGCTTGATGGTCTTTACATCCCCGCGAACTTCGTCCATATCCCGACGAATGTATTTGAGGTGGGTTTCCAGTTCGGTCACGCGCGGTTCCATATCAACTTCTCCAGCGGTTCTGGCGTTCTTTCTGAAATCGGATTTGTGACTGGCGCGACTTTCGTCGAGAGGGGCAACCGGACTATTTGCAATTCTGGCTTCATGGCTTGGCATGGAAATGTCCATCGGCTGTTTCAAGTGTAAGCGCACCGGCCTTCCCGTCATCCAGACTGCCAACAGCTCCGAGGGTGTATCCAATCATTACCTGCACATCCTTGTGTTGTTGAATCGAAAATTGATACCACCTGCACAAGGTGAATCAAGGATCGTGTCCGGTCAATTGAGCCGATTCCTCACATGTTGTAAGAAAAAATACCGTCGCGTAGGACGCAACAGGTCAGTCGCTTGAATTAAATGGTGTTCCCATGGCTTTTTTGCCTGCACCAGTGGTCAAGATGTTTCATACCGATTCAATCTTGGGGAGTGACCGTAATGAGTGAACGCAGGGCGCTGTTGATTCTGCATGGCAAGCAGGCACTCAATGAGGCGGTTCGCGCCGCCGTCGAAGGCAAACGCAAGCAGGGCTGGGAATTGGCCGTACGGCTGACCTGGGAGGCTGGTGACGCTCAGCGTCTGGTGGAAGAAGCACTGGCGAGTGGCTATCGGAAGATCATCGCCGGAGGCGGAGATGGCACGTTGCGCGATATCGCTGAAGCGCTTGCCGCGCATCCGGACGAGGCCAGTCTGGTGCTGTTGCCGCTAGGAACGGCTAACGATTTTTCCCGCGCGGCGGGGATCCCGCTGGAGCCGGCCGAAGCACTGGAAATGCTGGACGTGCCACCGCGCAAGATTGACCTGGGCGAAGTCGGTGGGCAGATTTTCCTGAACATGGCGACGGGTGGTTTCGGCAGCCAGGTCACGGCCAATACCTCTGAAGATCTGAAAAAAGTGCTCGGCGGGGCCGCTTATCTGTTCACCGGTTTGTCGCGCTTCAGTGAGCTGCACGCGGCTTACGGTGAACTGCAAGGGCCGGACTTTCACTGGAGCGGCGAGCTGCTCGCATTGGGCATCGGCAACGGTCGTCAGGCAGGCGGCGGACACGTCTTGTGCCCGCAGGCACTGGCGGACGATGGTCTATTGGACATCAGTATTCTGCCGGCACCACAGGAGTTGGTGGGCACGCTGAAGAACCTGCTCAGCGACGGCTTCGGCCTCGACAATATGTTTGTCCGGGCCCGTTTGCCCTGGGTCGAAATCAAGGTCGCCGAGGGGCTGAGCATCAACCTTGACGGCGAGCCGCTGGAGGGCGACAGCCTGCGTTTCGAGGCGCGCCCCGCCGCCTTGCAGGTGCATTTGCCGGAGCATTCGCCGCTGTTGGGCGGCGCGGGTTCGATCAGTCGTCCAGACTGATGATCTGTTCACGCACCGCGAACAACACCAGACCCGCCACGTCGTAGATCTGCAGGCGTTTCATGATCTGCGAGCGGTGGGTTTCGACGGTCTTGATGCTCAGCCCTAGGCCGTTGGCGATCTCCCGAGTGGATTTGCCGCGTACGATCAACCGCAGGATTTCCAGCTGGCGTGCCGTCAGATTGTGCGAGTCGGCCACTTCCGGCTGGTTTTTCTGCGTACGGGTCAGCGCCTGGTTGATCACGGTGTGGGCGATGGCCGGGCTCAGGTAGCGCTCGTTGTTACGCAAGGCTTCGAGGGCGTGTTCAAGCTCGGTGGCCGTGGTGTCCTTGAGCAGGTAACCGTGCGCGCCGGACTCCAGCGCCTGCATGATCAGCGCCGGATCGGTGTGCATCGAGAGAATCAGCACCTTGCTTTGCGGGCGCACCCGCTTGAGCCGTTGCAAGGCTTCCAGGCCACCGGTTTCCTTCATCGAGATATCCAGCAACACGATGTCGGGCGCCAGTTGCTCGACCATTTCGAGCAACTGCGAGCCGTCGCTGGCTTCGCCAACGACCGCGTAACCGGGAATATCGAGCACCAGAGCGCGCACGCCGGCCCTGATCAGCGAGTGGTCATCCACCAGAAGTAAGTTACAAGTCAACGCATAACCTTATTCGTACTGGCCCGCTCGAGTGCACGGGGCGCCCAGGGGAATAGTGCTTCGATTTGAGTGCCTTTGCCCGGCTCGCTGATGACGTTCAGCGTGCCGCCCAACTGTTCGATCCTTTCGGCCATCCCGGCCATTCCGCGCTGTCCTTCCCGGCCCGGGTCCGCGGCAGGCGCAAAGCCTTGGCCGTCGTCGCTGATCAACAGCGTCAGGCCTTTTGGCAAGCGTTGCACGCGGATCAGCAGATTGCTGGCCTGCGCGTGACGCAGAATGTTGGTGACCGCTTCCTGGGCAATGCGAAAGGCAGCGACCGCCATTTCTTCCGGAATGCCATTGAGCCGTTGCTGGCAATCGAGGCTCCAGTGCACCGAGGTGTTCGCCAGGGTCTTGAGCAGGTGCGCGCGCAGACTGGCCTCCAGCCCGAGGCTGGTCAGTTGGCGGGGATTGAGAATGGCGGAAACGTCGCGCACCTTGTTGAGGGTTTCATCAAGGGTGTCGCAGAGTGTCGAGCATTGCGCTTGCAAGTCGGCTGGCAGGCGTTTTTTCAGCCATTCACTTTGCAGCTTGGCCGCTGTCAGTAACTGGCCGATATCGTCGTGCAGTTCACGGCTGAGACGGTGGCGTTCGTTTTCCTGGACTTCCAGCAAACGGTCGGCGAGTTCCTGAGGCTGAAACTTGATCGATTTGCGCGACAGTCGATATTGCACCCAGACACAAGCAGTGGCGGCAATATTCAACAGCAGCAGACCCAGTGAGAGCGGAGCAGACAATCCGTAGGTCAGCAGGCTGCCAGCGGCGGCGATGACACTCAATATGAGAGTGAACCGGCGTGCATTTTCCCGGGACGGTGGCCATTTGATGATTGACTTGAGGCTGGCGTACATAACGGATGGAGCCAATGGATGTTCGCTACGGGCAGACCGGCCGGTGGCTGGCGGATCTCTGTCTGAAAATGCTGTCAATTATGTTATTGATTTTAACGAAGTACAGTGAACGATATTCGACCATCAAGTTCGTTGGATGACAGTCGCTGAATCACTGTGCCATTAGTTGAAAGCAACTAACGGTCGGCATAATACCACTTAAGATACCGTTGGTCGCGTTTGCCATATATGTCCAATGAGTCAGGAAATACGCCATGTTGGACGTGAGTTCCATTATGGAAAATGTCGTTTTATTGTGCTTGGTAGAGATCCGTGCGGTTCGAAGTTGATCGTTACACAGACACAGGCAAACCCTGAGGCCGCGGCAGAATATCCGCTGGTGTCAGGTGTGATTATTTAATTCGAATTGTCGCTGGCAGGTATGAACTATTCAATTGCGACATTCAGCGATTCCCATCTTCAGCCTGGATTTACGCTTTGAATGCGGCGGATCACGCCTGACGCTCGGAAAAAGACAACAGCGAAACCGGCTGGGGCCGGAGCGGCGGCTTGAACTGGCTTTGACCGACCTGAAACGCGAACGCTTCGATCAGTGAGGTTTGTTCGCTGCCATCCAGGCTCAATTGGCCGGTATTGTGATCGACCAGTTCAATCTGCCAGGCCATCAGGGTGAAACAGTCCTGCAGCGCATTCAGCGCCTGTGCGTGCAGATCGATATGATCCGGCGCGTGGTCGAGCAGGCTGTGAATATGCAGGGAAAACTCGGAGATCGCCTCCAGTGCCAACGCTTCAGCCCGACTCGCCAGCTTGAGCAGGGTGTTGCGCATGCAGTCGATGGCATCTTTGTCGTTGCTGATCAATTGCAGGTGGCTCAGGCACTCTTCGGACTTGGCCAGGAGTGTTTCAGCTTCGACGAGGAATTCGGGAAAGCGTTGCGCCCAGTCTTTACGGTCGATTGGCATGCTTATCTCCACAGCGTCATGTCTGATGAGGGAATGCCGTGTGTGTCGACGTTCGTGGATCGTCGGGAGATCGCGCCCCACCGTGCAATTGCACTGGCTGAGGTTTTCCAGAGGGTGGGGTTCCACTGACCTGCGATCGCACACAATAGCCTGACTCCGTTCATGCAATGAGAATGGCGTCACATTAATGGCTATTGGATATTGCGAACATCAGGTTGGGCCTGATTGTTCCTAGGGGATTCCCTTACGCGCGGGAACCTGTGGCGCAAACTGTGGTCGCGCCAGAAGAGAATGCAGCAGATGAAAACACCGGGTCAGTAAACCATGATGTTAATGTGACATCAATGCCCGTGTGTGGCATTTTGATGGTGAATTTTGTGGGATCAAGAATCGCCATAAACAGCCGATAACCCCACTTAGTAGTGAATTCATCAGAACAAGCCCAGGAGTCATTGATGGCCGGCATTCTCGACACGGTAGACCAACGCACGCAACTGGTGGGTGAGAATCGCCTGGAAATTCTCATGTTTCGACTGGCCGGACGCCAATTGTTCGCGATCAACGTGTTCAAGGTTCAGGAAGTTCTGCAACTGCCAAAGCTGACCTTGATGCCACAGCGTCACCCGTTTGTCTGCGGCGTGGTCAACCTGCGTGGGCAGACGCTGCCGGTGATCGATCTGTCTCAGGCGATCGGCATGCGCCCGCTGGTGCCGGGCCCGAACAGCACCATCATCGTTACCGAGTACAACCGTTCGGTGCAGGCTTTCCTCGTCGGTGGCGTGGATCGCATCGTCAACATGAACTGGGAAGCCATTCTGCCGCCGCCGACCAGTGCTGGCCGCCAGCACTACCTGACCGCGATCAGCAAGGTTGACGATCAACTGGTGGAAATCATCGACGTCGAGAAAGTCCTCGCCGAAATCGTCCCGTACAACGCCAAGGTCTCGCGTGACAAGCTCGATGATCCGGTGCTGGAGCGTGCCCGTGGCCGCGAAGTGCTTCTGGTGGACGACTCCAACGTGGCGCTTTCGCAATTGCGTGACACCCTCGGCCAGCTCGGGGTGAAAATGCACATCGCCAGCGACGGTCTGAAGGCGCTGAACATGCTCAAGGCCTGGGCCGATACCGGCGTGAACATGACCGACAAGCTGTTGATGGTGTTCACCGACGCGGAGATGCCGGAAATGGATGGCTATCGTCTGACCACCGAGATCCGCAACGATCCACGTCTGCGCGGCCTGTACGTGGTGTTGCACACTTCACTGTCCGGCAGTTTCAACGACTCGATGGTGAAGAAGGTCGGTTGCGACAACTTCCTCTCCAAATTCCAGCCGGACAAACTGGTCGATGTAGTGCGTCAGCGTCTGATGCTCGATGAAGTGCCGGCCTGATCCTGACGCTTCAGCCTCCTGTGGGAGCGAGCCTGCTCGCGAAGGCGGATTCCATGTCAACACATGTGTTGAATGAATTTCCGCTTTCGCGAGCGGGCTCGCTCCCACAAGGTTTGCACTGCACAAACTCTTTTGATTCGCCGATAAAGCTCGTATAGGGTGGCTTTTTTTGCCCACCAGGGAGCTGGCCATGCTGCGTCTGAGCGCGCTTTATCGTTACCCGTTGAAATCCGGCAAACCCGAGATTCTGCAATCGATTGGCCTGGACAAACTGGGCCTTGCAGGGGACCGACGCTGGATGCTCGTGGACGAGGCCAGCGGCCGCTTTCTGACCCAGCGGGCCGAGGCGAAAATGAGCCAGTTGTCGGCGCTGTGGAATGCGCAGGGCGGTCTGACCCTGAGTGCCCCCGGGCTTGCCGCGCTGGACGTGCCATTGCCCGAGGCCGACTCCGACTTGCGCGGTGTGACCATCTGGCGTGACACCCTGCGCGTGCCGGATGCCGGTGATTCAGCGGCCCGCTGGGTCAGCGAGTTCATCGGCAAACCGACCCGTCTGGTGCAGGTGCCGCTTGATCGCGCGCGCATGACGCAGGCCGGTTATGGCCGCGAGGACGATCAGGTCGCGTTCGCCGACGGTTTCCCGCTGTTGCTGATTGGCGAAGCGTCACTTGAGGATCTGGTGCAAAAGGTCGGACGGCCGCTGGAGATGCTGCGCTTTCGGCCGAATCTGGTGATCGAAGGCAGCGCGGCGTTCGCCGAGGACGGCTGGAAGCGCATTCGTATCGGTGACGTCGAGTTCCGCGTGGTGAAGCCTTGCTCGCGCTGCATTCTGACCACCATCGATCCGCAAACCGGCGAACGCAGTGCTGATCGCGAACCGCTGGCAACCCTGCAGAAATACCGTGCGCAGGCCGATGGTGCGATGTTCGGGCAAAATTTGGTCAACGACAGCAATGGTCAACTGGAAGTCGGAATGCCGGTGGAAATCCTCGAGTAACCGAGGCCAGAAATAAAAATGCCCGTGTCCATGGACACGGGCATTTTTTTGCACCGGGAAAAACCGTGGGCTTAGCCGCGGTATTCGCACAGGTAAGCGGTATCAACGGCGACTTTCAGCTGGAACTTGCTGTTGGCCGGAACGTTGAACTGGCTGCCGGCGGCGAAGGTTTCCCAGTCGCTGCTGTCCGGCAGTTTGACGGTCAGCGCACCAGAGACCACGTGCATGATCTCGCGCTGAGCGGTGCCGAATTCGTATTCGCCCGGGGCCATGACACCGATGGTCGCCGGACCTTCAGCGGTGCCAAAAGCGATCGACTTGACGGTGCCGTCGAAGTACTCGTTGACTTTGAACATGGGCGATTCCTCTCGAAAAGGGCAAAAAAGGGTTAAAAAAGGCTGGCCAGTATGCACAAGGCTCCCGGCGCCGTCACCTGCCCGGGGCGTGTCCGGCGAGTTCTCGCCCTGACTTCAGAGTGGCAAGACCAACGGCAGCAACCGCGCGGTATTGCGCGCATCTTCCAGGGCTCGGTGCTGTTGACCGCTGAACTGCATTCCGGCCAGTTGCAGCGCACCGTTCAAGCCCAGCGGTCGTTCCAGGCGCCGGGCCTTGGCGAAGCGCTGCTTGAGGTTCATGTGCGGCACCCGGCTCAACAGGCTGTCGAGTTGCAGGCGCTGCCATTCCTGGAGCAACTGCTTGCGGTCGTAATCGCCCCAACTGGCCCAGCCTTCGAGGCGCGTCTGGTGTTGCCCGAGCCAGCGTTCGAAGGCCGGCCAGACCTCGTTCAACGGCTGCGCGGCGTCGATGTTGGCCTGGGTGATGTGCGTGAGCTCACGGCAGAACGGCGTCAGCAACGGCCGCCGGGTCGGTTTGACGAACCGCTGAAAGTGATCCTGCTCGCGACCGGCACGGTCGACCAGCGTCGCGCCGATTTCGATGATTTCCATTTCCGTAACCGGCCAGCCACCTTCATCTGTGGTGGCTTCCAGATCAATGACCAGCCAATGGGGCATCGCAGGTTTCCTGATTTACGCGTCCTGATAGATCAGAGCGTAGTCAAACCTTGCGTTTGCGCCTGGCGACTCACTCGACCTGCAACAGAACCTGACGATTTTTTACCTGATCGCCGACCTTGACCTGCACCCGCTTGAGCACGCCGTCGATGCCGGCCTTGAGCGGATGCTCCATTTTCATTGCCTCCAGCACCACCAGCAACTGACCCTTGCTGACGGGGCTGCCTTCGCTGACCAGCACGTCGACGATGGCACCGTCCATCGGCGCTTTCAGTGTGCCGGAGCTGACGCTGCTCTGACTGCTGATCAGCGCATGAGTTCGATCCTCCAGGCGCAGGTTGCCGGGGTGGGTGAACAGCCAGAGTTCTTCGTCATCGATCCGGTAGGCGTGACGCTGGCGCAGGCCGTCGACTTCCAGCGTCACCGAGCGTTCGTTGCACTTAATGACGGTCAGCGACAGTGCGCGCTGCATCACGTTCACGGTGAAGCGGCCAGCGCCGTGCGCAAGCAGTTGCACGGTCCAGTCCTGCTGTTCCAGCCCGAGGCGGTAATCGAGCGGCGCGCCGACATTGTTGCGCCAGCCCTTGAGCGGCGCACGATGCGCCTGCGCGCCAGCCTGATAAAACAGCACGGCGGCGATGGCCAGCTCCTCGGCGGTGGGGGCGTAAGTGTGGAGGCATGGGTGGTCAGTGAAATGCTGCGCGATGAACGCGGTGCTGAATTCACCGCTGATGAACTGCGAATGTTGCAGCAGGCTGACCAGCAAACGCTGGTTGCTCTGAACGCCGAGCAGCACGCTGTCCTGCACCGCGCGTAGCAGCTTGCGCCGTGCCTCTTCGCGAGTGGCGCCGTGGGCGATCAGTTTGCCGAGCATCGGATCATAAAACGGGCTGATCGACTGACCTTCGAGCACGCCATGATCAATCCGCGCCCCCGGACCCAACGCCGGTTCCCAGGCCTGTACACGACCGGTCTGCGGCAGGAAATTCTGCGTCGGATCTTCGGCATACAGACGCACTTCCATGGCGTGACCGTTCAGCGCGACCTGATCCTGAGTCAACGGCAGCGGCTGCCCCTCGGCGACGGCCAGTTGCCAGGCGACCAGATCCTGCCCGGTGATCAACTCGGTCACCGGATGCTCGACCTGCAGACGGGTGTTCATTTCCAGAAAGTAGAACTGCCCACGGGCATCGAGCAGAAACTCGACGGTGCCGGCACCGAGGTAATTCACCGCGCGGCCAGCCTTCAATGCCGCTTCGCCCATGGCCTGGCGCAACTCGCGGGTCATCACCGGGCAGGGCGCTTCCTCGACGACTTTCTGATGGCGGCGCTGTACCGAGCAATCGCGCTCGCCGAGGTAGATCAGGTTGCCGTGATGATCGCCGAACAGTTGCACCTCGACGTGCCGTGGTTCGATCAGCGCCTGTTCGAGGATCAGTTCATCACTGCCGAAACCGTTCAGCGCCTCCGAGCGGGCGGTGCGCAGTTGCGCCGGCAACTCGTCGCTGCTGTGCACCAGGCGCATGCCGCGTCCACCGCCGCCAGCACTGGCCTTGATCATCAGCGGGTAGCCGATTCGCTCGGCTTCACGCAACAGAGTGGCGTCGTCCTGCGCGGCGCCTTGATAACCGGCGATGCAGGGTACGCCGGCGTCGAGCATGGCGATTTTCGACAGGCGCTTGCTGCCCATCAGTTCGATGGCGTCGGCGCTGGGGCCGATAAAGGTCAAGCCGGCCTCAGCGCAGGCGCGGGCGAACCCGGCATTTTCCGAGAGGAAGCCGTAGCCGGGATGGATCGTGTCGGCACCGCTGCGGCGGGCGGCGTCGAGGATCGCCGGGATGTTCAGGTAGGACTGCTGCACCGGTGCGGCGCCGATGTTCACCGCTTGATCGGCCATCTGCACGTGCAGGGCATCAGCGTCGGCATCGCTGAATACGGCGACGGTGCGATAGCCGAGGGCCTGGGCGGTGCGCTGGATGCGGCAGGCGATTTCACCGCGGTTGGCGATCAGGATTTTGTGGATGACGGGCATGGCTGTTCCCTCGGAATTTGCGGTGTCGGTGCTGGCCTCTTCGCGAGCAAGCCCGCTCCCACATTTGGAATGCGTTCCGTCTGTGGGAGCGGGCTTGCTCGCGAAGCTTTTAAGGGGCCCATCGCGGTTTGCGCTTTTGCACGAAAGCCATGGTGCCCTCGATCCCTTCGGCCCCGGTCACCGCTTCGCTAAACCATTGCGCTGCCTCATCCAGCAGTTCATTCGAGGGCTGCCCGGCACTGGCGAGCAGCAATTTTTTGGTCGCCGCATTCGCTTCGGGCGCGCAGCACAAAACATGGTCGAGCACTTCGTCGAGGCGTTCTGCCAGTGCCTGCGGATCCTGCTCGACGAAATGCACCAGCCCCAACCTCCGCGCCTGATGGCCATCGAAACGCGCAGCGGTCAGTGCCACTCGGCGGGTCTCGGTCAGGCCGATGCGCTGCACCACGAACGGAGCGATCTGCGCTGGCAGCAAACCGAGGCTGGTTTCCGGCAGACCGAATTGCGCCTGATGGTCGGCCATCGCGATATCGCTGACACATGCCAGCCCGAAACCACCACCGAGCACTGCGCCCTGTAAAACGGTGATCAGCACTTGTGGTGCATCCTGAGCTTCTTGCAGCAGAGCTCCAAAGGCGCGGTTCAACACGCGGTAAGCGTCGGCCCCTTGGGCACGGGCATTGGCCATGTCCTTGATGTCGCCCCCCGCACAGAAATGCCCACCGGCACCGCTGAGGACCAGAGCGCGAACCCCGCGGTCATCGCGCACCGCCGCCAATACCGCGCGCAGTTCGGCGACCATTTGCAGGCTCATCGCATTGCGGCTGTCCGGGCGATTGAGGGTGATGTGCAGCACGCCGCCGTGCAGTTCCAGCAGCAGAGTCTGACAGTCGGGCAGGGGGCTCATTTCTTTTTCCCCGGCAGGATGCCCATCAGTTTGCAGATGATCCCCAGCATGATTTCATCGGCGCCGCCGCCGATCGATACCAGCCGCACGTCGCGATAGGCGCGGGCCACCGGGTTGTCCCACATGAAGCCCATGCCGCCCCAATATTGCAGGCAGCTGTCGCTGACTTCACGGCCGAGACGCCCGGCCTTGAGCTTGGCCATCGACGCCAGACGCGTGACGTCCTGACCTTTCACATATTGCTCGGTGGCCTGATAGACCAGCGCTCGCAGGCATTCGATTTCGGTCTGCAGTTCGGCGAGGCGGAAGTGGATCACCTGATTGTCGATCAGCGCGTTGCCGAAGGTCTTGCGCTCCTTGCAGTACTCGATGGTACTGTCGACGCAATATTCCAGACCCTTGATCATGTTCGCCGCGCCGAACAGGCGTTCTTCCTGGAACTGCAGCATCTGCATCATGAACCCGGCGCCTTCGTGGCCGATGCGGTTGCGCTGCGGCACACGCACGTTATCGAAAAACACCTGGGCGGTTTCCGAGCTGCGCATGCCGAGCTTGTCCAGGTGCGAGCTGAGGCTGATGCCCGGGGTGTTCATCGGCACCATGATCAGCGACTTGTTGATGTGCGGCTTGTCGTCCGAGGTGTTGGCCAGCAGGCAGATGAAATCGGCGCTCGGCGAGTTGGTGATCCACATCTTGCTGCCGTTGATCACGTAGTCGTCACCGTCCTTGCGCGCGCTGGTCTTGAGTCCGGCGACGTCGGAGCCGGCACCGACTTCCGAGACGCCGATGCAACCGACCTGCTCACCGGTGATCGCGGGGCGGAGGAATTCGTCGCGCAATTCATCGGAGCCAAAGCGGGCCAGCGCCGGGGTGCACATGTCGGTCTGCACGCCGATCGACATCGGAATACCGCCGCAATGAATGGTGCCGAACTCTTCGGCGGCGACAATCGAATAGCTGTAGTCGAGGCCCATGCCGCCGAATTTTTCCGGCTTGGAAATCCCCAGCAGGCCGAGGTCGCCGGCCTTGCGGAAAATCTCGTGGATTGGAAAGCGTCCGGCCTTTTCCCATTCATCGACGTGCGGGTTGATCTCGTGCTCGACGAATTGGCGGACGGTGCGGCGCAGGGCTTCGTGTTCCAGGGTGAAGATCATTTTTATTGTTCTCCTTGGGATCGGTGGCAGTCAGAAGCGGCTGACGCCGAAGCTGTTGGGTTGCAACGTGCGGATGTCGGCTTCGTGGCAGATATCCAGCAGGTAACCGAGCAGGGTGCGCGTATCGCGCGGGTCGATCAGGCCGTCGTCCCACAGGTTGGCGCTGCCGTAGAGCGCGGTGGACTGGCTGTCGAGTTTCTGCGCGGTGACCTGTTCGAGCATGTCGAGCATTTTCGGATCCGGCACCAGGCCTTCCTTGAGCTGTTTGGCCTCGGTGACGATGCGCAACACCTTGCCGGCCTGCGCGCCGCCCATCACCGCGGTGCGGCTGTTGGGCCAGGCGAAGATGAAACGTGGATCGAGACCGCGTCCGCACATCGCATAGTTGCCGGCACCGTAGGAGCCACCGACGACAATCGTCAGTTTAGGCACTCGCGCATTGGCCACCGCTTGAATCAGTTTCGAGCCGTGTTTGATCACGCCTTGCTGCTCGGACTCGGTGCCGACCATGAAACCGGTGGTGTTGTGGAAAAACAGCAGCGGCGTCTGGCTCTGGTCGCACAGCTGAATGAACTGCGCGGCCTTGCTCGCCCCGGCCGGCGTTATCGGGCCGTTGTTGCCGATCAAGCCGCAGGCGCGACCGTGGATTTTCAATTGGCCGCAAATGGTTTGCTGATCGAACTCGCCCTTGAATTCGAGAAACTCCGATTCATCGGCAATCCGCGCAACGATTTCGCGCACGTCGTAGGGCTTCTTCGGGTCGTCGGGAATCAGCCCGAGCAGCTCGTCGATCGGGTACAGCGGCGCCTTGTATTGCGGCTCCGGCAGCCACGGCAGTTGCTCGTTCCACGGCAGCATGCGCAAGATCTCGCGGACCAGGCGCACGCCGTCGGCATCGTTCTCGGCCAGGTACTCGGCGGTGCCGGCGACCTGCGCGTGCATCTCGGCGCCGCCCAGCTCTTCATCGGTGGCGACCTCGCCCGTCGCGGCTTTGAGCAGTGGCGGCCCGGCAAGAAATAGCTTGGCCTTGCCGCGCACCACCACCACGTAATCCGACAGCCCCGGTTGATAGGCGCCACCGGCCGTCGCCGAGCCGTGCACCACGGTAATTTGCGGCAAACCCATGGCCGACATCCGCGCCTGATTGGCAAAACTGCGTGCGCCTTCGACGAATATCTCCGCCGCATAATTGAGGTTGGCGCCGCCGCTCTCTGCCAGAGTGATCACCGGCAGTTTGTTTTCCAGGGCGATCTGTTGCAGCCGCAGGGATTTTTTCAGGCCGGTGGGGGAGATCGTGCCGCCCTTGATCGCGCTGTTGTTGGCCACCACCATTGCGCGTATGCCGGACACGTAACCGATGCCGGCGATCAGGCCGCCACCGGCAGCGCTGCCGTCCTTGTCGTCGTGCAGCTTGTAGCCGGCCAGACTCGCCAGTTCGAGGAACGGCGCACCGGGGTCGAGCAGCAGGTTCAGGCGTTCGCGGGGCAGCAGTTGCCCGCGCTTGTCGAATTTGCCCTTGGCTTCGGCAGCCTTGTTCAGCAGGTTCTGTTCCAGTTGCTGGACTTGCTCGACGGCCGTGAGCATCGCCGCGCAGTTGCGCGCGAAAGCTTCACTGTGCGGATCGAGTTGGGACTGGATCTGCGGCATGGCTTACTCCTTGTCCATGAGCACGTCGGGCAGGTACGCCCGATGGAAACCGTTGAACGACTCGCTGTGGCTTGCCTTGTGCAACGGCCATGCGCGGCTGCCGAGACTGGCCGCACCATCGATTTTCAAGGTGCTGCCGCTGATGAACGCCGCCGCCGGGCTGAGCAGAAAAACGATCGCCGCACTGACCTCCGATTCGGTACCGATGCGTTTGAGTGGCACGTGTTCGCGCAGGGTCGGGATCACCGCTTTGAACGCGCCTTCATAAGTGTCCATGCCGCTGGATGCGATCCAGCCCGGCGCCACCGCGTTGACTCGTACCCCGGCGTACCCCCACTCGAACGCGGCGGTTTTGGTGAAGTTGTCCATCCCCGAGCGCGCCGCGCCGGAATGGCCCATGCCCGGCATGCCGCCCCACATGTCGGCAAGCATGTTGACGATGCTGCCGCCGTGCTTGCTCATCGACTGGTTGAACACTTCCCGGGCCATCAGGAAGCCGCCGACCAGGTTGGTCCGCAACACGGTTTCGAAGCCTTTCTGATTGATCGCGGCCAGTGGTGACGGGTACTGGCCGCCGGCATTGTTGACCAGACCGTGGATCGGCCCGTGTTCGGCGATCAACTCGGTGACCAGTTGTTTCACCGCGTCTTCGTCACGGATGTCGCAGGCCTGCCAATGGGCGCGGCCGCCGTCTTCGCTGATTTCGGCGGCGACCTTTTGCAGCTTCTCCGGTTTGCGCCCGACCAGCAGCACAGTGGCGCCGAGCGCCGCCAGTTCATGCGCGGTGCAACGGCCGATGCCACTGCCGCCACCGGTGACGATGATGGTCTGACCGCTGAACAGATCGGCTTTGAAAATCGATGCGTAAGCCATGAAGCCCAACCTCTAGTCGAGTTGTTCGACGATGCTCTGCGGCACCGGGATCTGGATTTCCAGCAGTTGCTGAGCGAAGGCCTTGCCCTGGGGATCGATGCGCAGACTCGCCACGCCTCCGCCGCCAAGCGCGTTCTCCAGCAGAAAATTCAGGCTGTGGGTGCCGGGCAGGTACCAGCGTTCGACCCGGCCATGGATCGGGTCGAGCACATGGCGCATCCAGTCGACGATCACCGCCGGCGTCAGCGCTTCGGCGATCCATGGCAGGTATTCCGGCCGGCGCGGCAGGACACCGATGTTGCTGTGGTTGCCCTTGTCACCGGAGCGCGCCACGGCCAGTTTCACCAACGGCACACTGGCGTCGGCGCGGCCCTGGGGTTTGGGGGGCTGGTCGGGAGTTGGCAGGTCATGGCTGTCGAGCGGCATTTGCGCGGGCAGGGCGCAGGGATGCTGTTCACCGGCCATGTCGATGTGCAGGGTGCAGGCGGTTTTATCGATCAGGAACGAGAATAGCCGGATCAGCGGGTATACCGTCGGCCGTCCGCCGACGATTCCCGTCAGTCCCGGTGCCATGCCGGTGGCAGCCTGGGCGATTTCCCGGGAGAACAGGATCAGCGCCGGTTTCAGTGGATGGCGCACCGCAAGTTTGATCACCACCTCGCGGCTGTCCCGACGCTGGCCGTGAGGGCCGTATGTGGCTTCGCTGCCGAGCAGTTCAATGTTGACTTCGCTGTAGGGTGGCCAGCCGCGCTGGCTGAACATTTCTGCAGTCTTGTCGATGATTGCCTGACTGACGCGGCGCGCCTTGTCCACCGCATCGATGCCGGCGATCAGGCAACTGGCGGTGCAGCGGAAACCGTCCGGGTAAGTTGCGCTGACCTTGTATTTATCGCTGGGCGGCAGGCCTTTGGCTCCGTGGACGTGCACGGCGTTTTTGCCCTGTTGCTGCAGTTTCACTTGAGTGAAATCGCAGACTACATCCGGCAACAGATAGGCCTGCGGATCACCGATTTCATAGAGCATCTGCTCGCCAACGGTCAGCGGCGTCACCAACCCGCCGGAGCCTTCGGGTTTGCTCACGATGAACTGGCCATCGGCACTGACTTCAACGATGGGAAAACCGATGTGTTCGTAGTCCGGCACGTCGCGCCAGTCGGTGAAATTGCCCCCGGTGCATTGCGCGCCGCATTCGATGATGTGCCCGGCGAGCGCGGCCTGGGCCAGTTTGTCGTAGTCGTGCCACGCCCAGCCGAATTCATGCACCAGCGCCGCACTGACCACCGCGCTGTCGACCACGCGCCCGGTGATGACGATGTCGGCACCCAGGCGCAGGGCTTCGACGATGCCCGGTGCGCCGAGGTAGGCGTTGGTCGATACGCACATCGGCGGCAGCGGCGTGCCGTTGAACATTTCGTGGATGCCTTGGGCGGCAAGTTGCTTGAATTGCGGTTGCAGGTCATCGCCGAGCAGCACGGCGATTTTCAGCTTGACCCCGGCCTTGTCGCAGGCGGCTTGCAGGGCGGCGGCACAGGCTTTTGGATTGATCCCGCCGGCATTGCTGATGACGCGGATTTTCTGTTCAGCCAGTTGCGGCAGCAGCGGCGCGAGCACCTCAACGAAGTCCCCGGCGAATCCGGCCTGCGGATCTTTCATACGGGCGCCGGCCATGATCGACAGGGTGATTTCGGCCAGGTAATCGAACACCAGATAATCCAGCTGCCCGCCGGCCACAAGTTGTGCGGCGGCGGTACTGGTGTCACCCCAGAATGCGCTGGCGCATCCGATCCGAACGGTGGTGGGCATTTTTATCTCCGACTCAGGAACCTGCGACAGAAGTGTCTGGAGGCTACCAAGCAAGCGCTTGGTTTGTAAACCACTGAAATATCTTCTGCCCAAGCGCTTGCTTGGTTGCGGCCCGCGGCTTAAATTGCGCGCAACCCTGCGTGTTCAGGGGGCAACAGACTGATCGACTGTAGGAGAGAACGGGTGGACGAGCAAAAAGCCCTGAGGGTCATGCGCGAACTGGTCGACCAAGGCCAGTTGACCGACCCTGACAGCGCCCGCGGCAAACTGCTGCAAGTGGCGGCTCACCTGTTCCGCAACAAGGGTTATGAACGCACCACCGTGCGCGATCTGGCCGGGGCGGTGGGGATCCAGTCCGGGAGCATTTTTCATCACTTCAAAAGCAAGGATGAAATCCTTCGGGCGGTGATGGAAGAAACCATCCGTTACAACACCGCGTTGATGCGCGCCGCGTTGGCTGAAGCCAGTAACGTGCGCGAGCGGGTGCTGGCGCTGATTCGCTGCGAGTTGCAGTCGATCATGGGCGGCAGCGGCGAAGCCATGGCGGTGCTGGTCTATGAATGGCGTTCGCTGTCCGAAGAAGGTCAGGCCCGGGTGCTGGCCCTGCGTGATGTCTATGAAGACCTCTGGTTGCAGGTCCTGGGCGAAGCCAAGGAGGCGGGGTTTATCCGTGGCGATGTATTCGTTACCCGACGTTTTCTCACTGGCGCGCTGTCCTGGACCACCACCTGGTTCCGTGCCGGCGGCAGCTTGAGCCTCGATCAGTTGGCCGATGAAGCGCTGATTCTGGTGCTCGAAGAGCGTTAACCCACGTTCCAACAGGTCAGGAAACTGGCTAACTGGGCGAAACCGCCTAGCTTGAATGCATTGATCGGTATTTTTTCGGGGAGTGGGGTGTTTTGAAGTCTTCGCCAATTCGGACGGCCACGGGGCTGGTACTCGTCGCGCTGACGGCATTTTCAGGGCTGCCTGCGCAGGCGGCGCAACTGGTTCGAGTGGGCGCCGCGCACTTTCCGCCTTACACCATCCGCCCGGAAAACGGTGCCGACACCGGTCTGCTGCCGGAATTGGTCGAAGCGCTGAATGCGTTGCAGACGGAGTATCAGTTTGTCCTGGTACCGACCTCGATTCCCCGGCGCTTCGGCGACTTGAAGGAAGGTCGCACCGACATGGCGATTTTCGAAAACCCGGAGTGGGGCTGGAAGGACATTCCACACACCACGGTCGATATGGGCTTGGAAGATGCCGAGATTTTCGTCGCGCAACGCGAGGAGGGTCGGCAGCAGGATTACTTCTCGGATCTCAAGGGCAAGCGGCTGGCGCTTTACAGCGGTTATCACTACGAGTTCGCCAATTTCAACGCCGACCCCAAATTTCTCGCGGATACGTTCAAGGCCACGTTGACCTATTCCCATGACAGCAACCTGTTGATGGTGCTGCGCGGGCGCGCCGACATTGCCTTGGTCACGCGCTCTTACCTGTTCGACTACCTGAAACGCAACGAAAAGGTGGCCGACAAGTTGCTGGTGTCGCAGCGCATCGATCAGGTTTATCACCACTACTCCATTTTGCGCCCGGCCGCGCCGATCACCGGTGAGGCGTTTGGCAAATTGTTGCAGGAGCTGCGGGACAACGGACAGATGCTGAAGATTTTCGAGCCATACAAGATCGCTCTGGTACCGGTACCGCAACACTGATTTCACCCCGCCGGCTAAATTTTCCCGTGCGGCTCACGTCCCATCGTTGAACTGTCGACGATTATCGTGAGCCCGACCCATGTCCAATCTGAATGACCTGACTGCCCTGGCCTTGCCTTCGGGCAGTGAACTGGTAGCCGATGCTACTGAAAGCCGTCTGAGCCTGAGCCTGGACGGGCAACCGCTGGTTCGCTTGCGTCTGAATCGTGACGGCACCGGCCCGATTCAGCTCGATGAGCGTTTTGCCCTGCCCCCCGGCCTGGCGTTGTGGGCGGCCTGTTACTGGTTGTTCGCCCGTGAGCCGGAGCGTCAGCAATTGCTCTGGCAACTGGACCAGCCGCCCACCGAAGCCTTGCTCAGCGGCTTGCTGGTCAGCACCGAAGTGGCCGGCGAATACCGTTGCGAGCGCACCCTGTTCTGGCAATTGCCGCAGCCATGGCTCGGTACATCGCTGAGCGGCAGCTACCCACAACAAATGGTGATCAGCCAGGGCAAGCGCCATCCGCTGCGTCCGGTCAAGCCGCGCGGCGAAGTCTATCGACGTTTCGATGCACGCCTCGGGGCGTGGATCTCCCTGCGCACGCTGGAGATCGAGCAGGATCTGGCGCGTTTCAATCGCTGGCAGAACAGTCCGCGTGTCGCCAGTTTCTGGCAGGAGGAGGGCAGTCTTGAGCAGCATCGCGAATACCTGAGCAAGCTAGACGCCGATCCGCACACGCTGACGTTGATCGGCTGTTTCGACGATCAACCGTTTGCCTATTTCGAGGCCTACTGGGCCAAGGAAGACCGTATCGCGCCGTTCTATGATGTCGACAATTACGACCGTGGCATTCACATGCTGGTGGGGGAAGAGAATCACCGTGGCCCGCACAAGGTCGCGAGCTGGTTGTCGGCGCTGGTGCACTATCTGTTTCTGGATGATCCGCGTACCCAGCGCGTGGTCGCCGAACCGCGTGCCGACAACGCGAAGATGATCGGCCACATGCAGAATCAGTGCTTCCACTGCGAGAAGGAATTCGACTTTCCGCACAAGCGTGCGGCGTTGATGATTCTGGGGCGTGAGCGGTTTTTTGATCGGTGCAAGCTGGCCTGAGGTTCAGGCCTCAAAGATCTACGTGATCTTGAGGCCGCATTCGCGAGCAGGCTCGCTCCCACACAGGTTCTGCATACACAGGACAAATGTGGGAGCGAGCCTGCTCGCGAATGGGGTTACCACGATTTCGCTGATTAACGACGACCCATCGAAGCCGCATCCCCGCGACTGCCCGACACCTTGCGGCAGTGCACCAGCGCATCGCGAATCATGAAATTGACCAGGGTTGGCGAGACGCCGAGTTCCTTGGCGATGTCCTTTTGCGGCACGCCGTGCAGACGGTACATCTCGAAGGCGTAGCGGGTGCGGCTGGGCAGTTCGGTCAGCGCGTCGGCGATGTGTTCCAGCGTCGAGAAGTTGATATGCGAGGTTTCCGGCGAAGCGCCCTGAATGACCACATTCAACCCTTCCTCTTCCGGGCCTGAGTACTTCTGTTCCAGCGCCTGTTTGCGGTAGTGATCGATGGCGAGGTTGCGCACGATCTGGAACAGATAACTCAATTGCGCCTTGATCGACGACGTGATCGGCGGGGCCGACTGCAAGCGGAAGAACGCATCCTGCACCACATCTTCGGCGCGTGAACGGCAGCCGGTAATGCGCGCTGCAATCTTCACCAGAATCAGTCGATTGTCGACGAAGGCCTGAAGTAGCGGTGAATCGCACCTGCTTGTGGATACTTGTTCCGTCATGGAAATCACCTTGCTGCCAATAGGTTAGTGGGACGCCTGGGGGACGGGGCCGTCCTACACATCGAGCGACAAATTATGTTGAATGATAATGATTGTCAATTGAGAAAGAGAACTAATGCTCCGTAAAGGTGCGAATCGAGAACTGCGACACACCGCCACACCCCAGCCCCCGTTGGCGATCCAGCCTGCCGACTAATTATTTCAAGACGTCATCCGTTCTCATTGGTGAATGGTTCCGGGTACCGAGCCCCGGCCAGACAGCATTCCGATGCCTTGCGCGGTCGGCACAGACCGCGCCCTGCACGCCCTCGATCGGCGTGACGCAGCAACCCGATTCCACTTAGCAAGCCGAATTCAGGCAGGAAACCTCATGACCGACGCGTTCGAACTCCCCAGCACTCTGGTCCAAGCCCTCCAGCGCCGTGCGGCACAGACGCCGGATCGCCTGGCCCTGCGCTTTCTCGCCGAAACCGAGGAGCAGGGCGTGGTGCTCAGTTACCGCGAACTCGATCAACGCGCGCGCACCATTGCTGCCGCGCTGCAGGCCCAGGCTGAGTTCGGTGATCGCGCGGTGCTGCTGTTTCCAAGTGGCGCAGATTACGTCGCGGCGTTTTTCGGTTGCCTGTACGCCGGGGTGATCGCCGTGCCGGCCTATCCGCCGGAGTCCGCCCGTCGTCATCATCAGGAACGCCTGCTGTCGATCATTGCCGACGCCGAACCGCGCCTGCTGCTGACCAGTGCCGACCTGCGCGATGCCTTGCAACAAATCGACGGCGCGCCGCCGTTGTTGTGCGTCGATACCCTCGACAACGCCCTGGCCGAGGCCTGGATTGAGCCGACCCTGCCGCAGGACCACATCGCCTTTCTGCAATACACCTCCGGTTCTACCGCGCTGCCCAAAGGCGTGCAGGTCAGCCACGGTAATCTGGTGGCCAACGAGCTGCTGATCCGCCACGGTTTCGGCATCGACGTGAACCCCGACGACGTGATCGTCAGCTGGCTGCCGCTGTACCACGACATGGGGCTGATCGGCGGATTGCTGCAGCCGATTTTCAGCGGTGTGCCGTGCATTCTGATGTCGCCGGCGTACTTCCTCGGTCGCCCGTTGCGCTGGCTTGAAGCGATCAGCCAATACGGCGGCACCATCAGCGGCGGGCCGGATTTTGCCTATCGTCTGTGCAGCGAGCGGGTCAGCGAATCAGCGCTGGAGCGCCTCGACCTGAGCCGCTGGCGCGTGGCCTATTCCGGCTCCGAACCGATCCGTCTCGATACCCTTGAGCGCTTCGCCGAGAAGTTCACCCCGTGCGGCTTCAGCGAAGACAGCTTCATGGCGTCCTATGGTCTGGCCGAGGCGACCTTGTTCGTCGCCGGCACACCGCGTGGTACCGGTATTCCTGCTCTGCGTGTCGATGATCAGGCACTGGCGCAAAACCGCGCCGAGCCGGGCGACGGCAGCCCGATCATGAGTTGCGGCATCAGCCAGCCGGCCCATGCGGTGCTGATCGTCGAGCCGAGCAGTCTGCAAGAACTCAATGACAATGCGGTCGGTGAAGTCTGGGCCGCCGGGCCGAGCATCGCTCACGGCTACTGGCGCAACCCCGAGGCCAGCGCCAAGACCTTTGTCCAGCACGCCGGTCGCACCTGGCTGCGCACTGGCGATCTGGGCTTCATCCGCGACGGTGAACTGTTCATCACCGGGCGCCTGAAAGACATGCTGATCGTGCGCGGTCACAACCTCTATCCGCAGGACATCGAGCAAACCGTCGAGCGTGAAGTGGAAGTGGTGCGCAAAGGTCGCGTCGCGGCATTCGCGGTCAATCAGGGCGGTGAAGAAGGTATTGGCATCGCGGCAGAAATCAGCCGCAGCGTGCAAAAAATCCTGCCGCCCGAAGCACTGATCAAAGCCATTCGCCAAGCGGTGGCCGAGGCCTATCAGGAAGCGCCAAGCGTGGTGGTGCTACTCAACCCGGGCGCGCTGCCGAAGACGTCCAGCGGCAAGCTGCAACGCTCGGCATGCCGCAATCGTCTGGCCGATGGCAGCCTCGACAGCTACGCGGTGTTCCCCTCCGCCGAGCTGCAAAGTACCGAGTCGAGCCTGGCAGCTTCGGAGCTGGAAGCCCTGATCGGCAAGATTTGGGCCGAGCAACTCAATCTCAAACAGGTCAACGCCGACGACCACTTCTTCCTGCTCGGCGGCAACTCGATTGCCGCCACGCAAGTGATCGCCCGGGTCCGC
Source organism: Pseudomonas sp. AM14(2022) (assembly GCF_036346455.1). NCBI lineage: Bacteria > Pseudomonadati > Pseudomonadota > Gammaproteobacteria > Pseudomonadales > Pseudomonadaceae > Pseudomonas > Pseudomonas sp. AM14(2022). The sequence continues at coordinate 23,052 of NZ_JAOTNY010000004.1, read as the reverse complement.
GAAGAACTGGCGCTGGAGTTGAACCTGCGCCTGCTGTTCGAAGCGCCGACCCTGTCCGCGTTCGCCGCTGCCGTGGCGCAGCAGCAACAGGATGGCGGCAACGTCCAAGGCGCAATCAACGCCTTGTCGCGCAGCGAAGCACTGCCGCAATCGCTGGCGCAAAACCGACTGTGGATCACCTGGCAACTCGACCCGCACAGCAGCGCCTATAACATTCCCGGCGCCCTGCGTCTGCGTGGCGAGCTGGACGAAGACGCGTTGCGCGCCAGCTTCCAGCAACTCATCGAGCGTCACGAATCGCTGCGCACGCGCTTCTTCGAGCGTGACGGTGTAGCCCTGCAACAAGTCGATGCCGCACCTGAATTCAACCTGCAACTGATCGACATCAGCGACCTGCCGGCGCACGAACGTGAAGCCCGTGCGCAACAGATCCGCGAGGACGAGGCGCGCACCCAGTTCGATCTGGAAAAAGGCCCGCTGCTGTGGGTGACACTCGTACGCCTCGACGATGAAGATCATCAGCTTCTGGTGACGCTGCATCACATCATCGCCGACGGCTGGTCGCTGAACGTGCTGATCGACGAATTCTCGCGCCTGTACGCTGCGGCATCCCAAGGCCAGCGCGCAGAACTCGCGCCGCTGCCTACTCAATATGCCGACTACGGCAGTTGGCAGCGCCAATGGCTGGCGCAAGGCGAGGGCGAGCGGCAACTGGCGTACTGGAAAGCTCGACTGGGCGACGAACATCCGGTGCTGGAGCTGGCCACCGACCACCCGCGTTCAGCCCGACAATTGCACAGCGCCGCGCGCCACAGCGTGCGCCTCGGCGTCAGCCTCAGCGACGCGATCAAGCAGACCGCGCAAGCGCATCAATCGACACCGTTCATGCTGTTGCTCTCGGCGTTCCAGAGCCTGCTGCACCGCTACAGCGGCCAGCGCGATATCCGCATCGGCATTCCCAACGCCAACCGTCCGCGCCTGGAAACCCAAGGCCTGATCGGCTTCTTCATCAACACCCAGGTGCTGCGTGCCGAGGTTGATTCGCGGCTGTCGTTTGTCGAGTTGCTGACGCAGACCCGCGAGGCAGCACTGGGGGCGCAGGCCAATCAGGATCTGCCGTTCGAACAACTGCTCGAAGCGTTCCCGCAGGCTCGCGAACAGGGGCTGTTCCAGGTCATGTTCAACCACCAGCAACGTGACTTGAGTGCGCTCAAGCGCCTGCCGGGCCTGCTCGCCGAAGAGCTGCCGTGGCACAGTCGCGAGGCCAAATTCGATCTGCAACTGCACAGTGAAGAGGATCGCAACGGGCGACTGACCTTGTCCTTCGACTACGCCGATGAACTGTTCGACGCGGCGACCATCGAGCGTCTGGCCGAACACTTCAGCAATCTGCTGCGCGCCGTCTGCGAGCAACCGCAACAGGCGATCGGCGACCTGCCATTGCTGACTCCGTGCGAGCAGGAACAGCAACAAGCGTGGAGCGTCGCCCCGTGCACCCCGGCGCAGCAATGGCTGCCGGAGCTGCTCAACGAACAGGCGCGGCGGACCCCGGAACGCACCGCGCTGGTGTGGGACGGAGGTAGCCTCGACTTCGCCGAATTGCACGCCCAGGCCAACCGCCTCGCGCACTACCTGCGCGACAAAGGGGTCGGCCCGGACGTGTGCGTGGCGATTGCCGCCGAGCGTTCGCCGCAACTGCTGATCGGCCTGCTGGCGATCATCAAGGCCGGTGGCGCCTATGTGCCGCTGGATCCGGATTATCCGGCCGAGCGCTTGGCTTACATGCTCAGCGACAGCGGCGTCGAACTGCTGCTGACCCAGACCGCATTGCTCGACCGCTTGCCGGCCAGTGACGGCGTCAGCGTGATCGCCATGGACGCGTTGCACCTGGAAAACTGGCCGAGTCAGGCACCGGGTCTGCACCTGCACGGCGACAATCTCGCCTACGTGATTTACACCTCCGGCTCCACTGGTCAACCAAAAGGCGTCGGCAACACCCACGCTGCATTGGCCGAACGTCTGCAATGGATGCAGAACAGCTATCGCCTGAACGACAGCGACGTGCTGATGCAAAAGGCGCCGATCAGTTTCGACGTGTCGGTGTGGGAGTGCTTCTGGCCGCTGATCACTGGCGCGCGTCTGCTGATCGCCGGCCCCGGTGAACACCGCGATCCGCATCGCATCGCGCAACTGGTGCAAGAATACGGCGTGACCACCCTGCACTTTGTGCCGCCGCTGCTCGCGCTGTTCATCGACGAGCCGCTGAGCGCCGAATGCACCAGCCTGCGCCGAGTGTTCTCCGGCGGTGAAGCGTTGCCGGCGGAACTGCGCAACCGCGTGTTGGCGCCACTGCCGGCGGTGCAACTGCACAACCGTTACGGCCCGACCGAAACCGCGATCAACGTCACCCATTGGCACTGCACCCCGGCCGATGGCGAGCGCTCGCCGATTGGCCGGCCGCTGGGCAACGTGATCTGCCGCATTCTCGATGCTGATCTCAACCCCGTGCCGGCCGGTGTGCCGGGTGAGCTGTGCATCAGCGGCATCGGTCTGGCCCGGGGTTACCTCGGTCGCCCGGCGCTGACGGCCGAGCGCTTTGTGGTCGACCCGTTGGGCGAGCAGGGCGCACGTTTGTACCGCACCGGCGACCGTGCACGTTGGACCGCGGACGGCGTGGTCGAATACCTCGGCCGTCTCGATCAGCAGGTCAAACTGCGTGGTTTCCGCGTTGAACCGGAAGAAATCGAAGCGCGGCTGCTGGCTCAAAACGGCGTCGCCCAGGCCGTGGTGCTGGTGCGCGAAACCGCGGCCGGCGCGCAATTGATCGGCTACTTCACCGCTGTCGACGCCAGCGAAGATCAGGACGTGCAGATCGCCCGCCTGAAAACCGCGCTGGCCTCCGAACTGCCGGAATACATGGTCCCGGCGCAACTGATGCGTCTGGACGCAATGCCCCTGAGCCCGAGCGGCAAACTCGACCGTCGCGCCTTGCCTGAGCCGCAGTGGCAAGTGCGTGAACACGTCGAACCGGCCACCGAGCTGGAACAACAGATCGCCGCGATCTGGCGTGAAGTGCTGGGTCTGCCACGGATCGGTCTGCGCGACGACTTCTTCGCCCTCGGCGGACACTCGTTGCTGGCCACACAAATCATCTCGCGCAGCCGTCAGGCCTGTGACGTCGAGCTACCGTTGCGCGCCTTGTTCGAGCACAGTGAACTCGGCGATTTTGCCGAACAGATCCGCCTGATCCAGGCCAGCGGCCAGACCAACCAACAGCCGCCGATTGCCAAAGTCGATCGCCGCCAAGCGGTGCCGTTGTCGTACTCGCAACAGCGCATGTGGTTCCTCTGGCAGATGGAGCCGGACAGCCCGGCGTACAACGTCGGCGGCATGGCGCGCCTGCGCGGCGTGTTGCACGTCGAGCATTTCGAGGCAGCCTTGCAGGCGTTGATCCTGCGCCACGAAACCCTGCGCACCACGTTCCCGAGCGTCGATGGCGTGGCCCGTCAGCAGGTGCATGCCGAGACCGGCGTGCGCATGGGCTGGAAAGATTTCTCGAAACTGCCGGCTGACCAGCGTGAACAGCAGGTCCAGCAACTGGCCGATGACGAAGCGCATCTGCCGTTCGATCTGGAAAGCGGTCCGCTGCTGCGCGCCTGTCTGGTGAAGACCGCCGAGCACGAACACTACTTCGTGCTGACCCTGCACCACATCGTCACCGAAGGCTGGGCGATGGATATTTTTGCCCGCGAGCTCAGCGCGCTGTACGAAGCGTTCGTCGATGAGCGCGATTCGCCGCTTGAAGCGTTGCCGGTGCAGTACCTCGATTACAGCGTCTGGCAACGGCAGTGGCTGGAGTCCGGTGAGCGTCAGCGCCAGCTCGACTACTGGACCGCGCAACTGGGTCGCGAACATCCGTTGCTGGAACTGCCAGGTGACCGTCCGCGTCCGCCGGTGCAAAGCCATCAGGGTGAATTGTTCCGTTTTGATCTCAGTGACGATCTCGCCGCTCGCGTCCGCGCGTTCAATGCGCAAAACGGTCTGACCCTGTTCATGACCATGACCGCTGCGCTCGCCACTTTACTCTACCGCTACAGCGGCCAGACCGACCTGCGCATCGGCGCACCGGTGGCCAACCGGATCCGTCCGGAAAGCGAAGGGTTGATCGGTGCATTCCTCAATACTCAGGTACTGCGTTGCCAGCTCGACGGGCAGATGACGGTGGGTGAGTTGTTCGAGCAAGTGCGCCACACCGTTATCGAAGGCCAGTCGCATCAGGACCTGCCGTTCGATCATTTGGTCGAAGCGCTGCAACCACCACGCAGCGCGGCGTACAACCCGCTGTTCCAGGTGATGTGCAACGTGCAGCGCTGGGAGTTCCAGCAGAGCCGGATGCTCGCCGGGATGACCGTCGAGTACCTGGCCAACGATGCGCGGGCGACCAAGTTCGACCTCAACCTGGAAGTCACCGACCTCGACCATCGCCTCGGTTGCTGCCTGACCTACAGCACCGATCTGTTCGATGAACCGACCATTGCGCGCATGGCCAAACATTGGCGCAACCTGCTGGAAGCGCTGATCGCCGATCCGCAACAGCGTCTGAGCCAATTGCCGCTGCTCGACCCGACTGAGCAACAGCAGTTGCTCGACAGCCTCGGCGTTGAGCCGGGCGAGCGTCGTCTCGATCAGTGCATCCATCATCTGTTCGCCGAGCAGGCGCTGGCGCGCAAAGATGCCCCGGCCTTGACTTTCGCCGGCCAGACCCTGAGCTACGCCGAACTCGACGCCCGCGCCAATCGCTTGGCCTGGGCCTTGCGCGAGCGTGGTGTAGGCCCGCAAGTGCGGGTCGGTCTGGCGCTGGAGCGCTCGCTGGAAATGGTCGTCGGCCTGCTGGCGATCCTCAAGGCCGGCGGCGCCTATGTGCCGCTGGACCCGGAATACCCGCTCGATCGCCTGCACTACATGATCGAAGACAGCCGCATCGGTCTGCTGCTCAGTGACCGCGCGATGTTCAACGCCCTCGGCGATTTGCCGTCGAGCGTGGCGCGCTGGTGCCTGGAAGATGACAGCGCGGCGCTGGTGGATTACCCGGCCACTGAGCTGCCCTTTATCAGCCTGCCGCAGCATCAGGCCTATCTGATTTACACCTCGGGTTCGACCGGCAAGCCGAAAGGCGTGGTGGTGTCCCACGGTGAAATCGCCATGCATTGCCAGGCCGTGATCGAACGTTTCGGCATGCGCCCCGACGACTGCGAGCTGCACTTCTATTCGATCAACTTCGACGCCGCCACCGAGCGTCTGCTGGTGCCGTTGCTCAGCGGCGCGCAGGTGGTGCTGCGAGCGCAAGGGCAGTGGGATGCGGAAGAAATCTGCGGGTTGATCCGCACCCACCGGATCAATGTGCTCGGCTTCACCCCGAGCTACGGCAGCCAGCTGGCGCAGTTCCTCGCCACGCAAAACCAGGTTCTGCCGGTGCGGATGATCATCACCGGCGGCGAAGCGCTGACTGGCGAGCACCTGCAACGGATTCGCGCCGCGTTCAAACCGAGTCTGTTCTTCAACGCCTATGGCCCGACCGAAACCGTGGTCATGCCACTGGCCAGTCTGGCGCCAGACCTGCTGGAAGAGGGCGCCGGCAGCGTGCCGATCGGCAGCGTGATCGGTGACCGCGTGGCGTACATTCTCGATGCCGATCTGGCGTTGGTGCCGCAAGGCGCGACCGGTGAATTGTTCGTCGGCGGCGCCGGTCTGGCGCAGGGCTATCACGACCGTCCGGGCATCAGCTCTGAGCGCTTCGTGGCTGATCCGTTTGCCGCCGATGGCGGGCGTATGTACCGCACCGGCGATCTGGTGCGCCAGCGTGCCGATGGGTTAGTGGAGTATCTGGGGCGGATCGACCATCAGGTGAAGATTCGCGGTTTCCGTATCGAGTTGGGCGAAATCGAAACCCGTCTGCTCGATCACCACTCGATCCGCGAAGCGGTGGTGCTGGCGCTGGATGCGCCGAGCGGCAAGCAACTGGTGGGCTACCTGGTCAGCGAAGTTGCCGAGCAAGGCGAAGCGCAACAGGCCGAACTGCGTGAAGCACTGAAGTCGCACCTCAAGGCGCAATTGCCGGACTACATGGTGCCGACGCACCTGATCCTGCTGGCGAGCATGCCGCTGACCGCCAACGGCAAACTCGACCGCCGCGCCTTGCCGGCACCGGATCCCGAGCTGAATCGTCAGCACTACGTCGCCCCGAGCAGCGAGTTGGAGCAGACCCTGGCACAGATCTGGTGCGAGGTGCTCAACGTCGAGCAGGTCGGGCTCAACGACAACTTCTTCGAACTCGGCGGCGACTCGATTCTGTCGATTCAGGTGGTCAGTCGTGCGCGACAGCAGGGCATTCATTTCAGTCCACGGGATCTGTTCCAGCATCAGACCGTGCAGACCCTGGCCGCCGTGGCCAGCCGTAGCGAGCAAGTCACTGCCGAGCAGGGACTGGTGCTCGGTGAGTCGGCGATGACGCCGATTCAACACTGGTTCTTCGACACTGATATTCCTGAGCGTCAGCACTGGAACCAGGCGCTGCTGCTGGAGCCGACAGTGGCGCTGGAACCGCATCGTCTGGAGCAGGCGCTGTTGGCGGTGATCGAGCAGCACGACGCCTTGCGTCTGCGCTTCACCCTGGTCAACGATCAATGGCAGGCAACGCATCAACCGGTGTCCGACGCCGAGGTGTTGTGGCAGGTGCGGGTGGCGGCGATGGACCAGTGCGCAGCGCTGTTCGCTGATGCCCAGCGCAGTCTCGATTTGCAAAACGGCCCGCTGCTGCGCGCCTTGCTGGTGGATGGTCCCGAAGGGCAGCAACGCCTGTTCATCGCGATCCATCACTTGGTGGTCGACGGTGTATCGTGGCGCGTATTGCTCGACGATCTGCAAACCGTGTATCGCCAGCTCGACGCCGAACAGTCGGTAAAACTGCCGGCGAAAACCAGTGCCTTCAAGGACTGGGCGGCACGTTTGCAGGCCTACGCCGGCAGCGAATCACTGCGTGAAGAACTGAACTGGTGGCAAACGCAACTGGCCGGATCGAACGCCGATCTGCCGTGCGAAAACCCGCAGGGCGGACAACAGAATCGTCACGCGCAAACCGTCAGCGTGCGCCTGGATGCCGAGCGTACCCAACAACTGCTGCAACAGGCGCCGCGGGCCTACCGCACACAGGTCAACGATCTGCTGCTGACCGCGCTGGCCCGCGTCTTGTGCCGCTGGAGCGGTCAGCCGTCGGCGCTGATTCAACTGGAAGGCCACGGCCGCGAAACCCTGTTCGACGAGATCGACCTGACCCGCACCGTCGGCTGGTTCACCAGCGCCTATCCATTACGCCTGACCCCGCACAACATCGAAGAGGCCGCCGGGCAGGGCGCTTCGATCAAGGCGATCAAGGAGCAACTGCGCGCGGTGCCGCACAAGGGCCTCGGTTATGGCGTGTTGCGTTATCTGGCCGATGACCTCAGTCAGCGCAGCATGGCGGCGTTGCCGAATGCTCCGGTGACCTTCAACTACCTCGGCCAGTTCGACCAGAGTTTCGCCAGCGATGCGCTGTTCCGTCCGCTGGATGAGCCGGTCGGTGCGGCCCACGATCCGCAGGCGCCGTTGCCCAACGAGTTGAGCATCGACAGTCAGGTGTACGGCGGCGAACTGCTGCTGCGCTGGACTTTCAGCGCCGAGCGCTACGAGGCGCAAACCATCAATGATCTGGCCGACGCCTACCTCGGTGAGCTGCAAAGCCTGATCGAACATTGCCTGCAAGAAACGGCCGGTGGCCTGACGCCGTCGGACTTCCCGCTGGCGAAACTGACCCAGGCGCAACTCGATGCACTGCCGGTGCCAGCGGCGCACATCGAAGACGTCTACCCGCTGACGCCGATGCAGGAAGGCATGCTGCTGCACACCTTGCTCGAACCGGGCACCGGTCTGTACTACATGCAGGATCGCTACCGGATCAACAGCGAGCTCGATCCCGAGCGTTTCGCCCAGGCCTGGCAAGCGGTGATCGCCCGTCATGAAGCGCTGCGTGCGTCGTTCTGCTGGAACGTCGGCGAGGACATGCTGCAAGTGATCCACACCCCGGGTCGTACGCCGATCGAGTACCTGGACTGGAGCGCCATCGCCGAGGACGAGCAAGAACCGAAGCTGCAAGCGCTGCTGAAAAGCGAGCGTGAGGCCGGGTTCGATCTGCTCAATCAGGCACCGTTCCACCTGCGCCTGATCAAGGTCGGCGCGGCGCGTTACTGGTTCATGATGAGCAACCACCACATCCTGATTGATGCCTGGTGTCGTTCGCTGCTGATGAACGATTTCTTCGAGATCTACACCGCCCTCGGTGAAGGTCGCGAAGCACAGTTGTCGGTGCCGCCGCGTTACCGCGACTACATCGGCTGGCTGCAACGCCAGAGCCTGGCCGAGGCACGTCAGTGGTGGCAGCAGAACCTGCAAGGTTTCGAACGCACCACGCCGATCCCGAGCGACCGACCGTTCCTGCGCGAACACGCCGGCGAAAGCGGCGGCATGATCGTCGGTGACCGCTACACCCGTCTCAACGTTGAAGATGGCGTCCGGCTGCGCGAGCTGGCCCAGGCTCATCAACTGACCATCAACACTTTCGCCCAAGCGGCGTGGGCCTTGGTGCTGCGCCGTCTGAGCGGTGATCGCGACGTGCTGTTCGGCGTCACCGTGGCCGGGCGCCCGGTGGAAATGCCGGAAATGCAGCGCACCGTCGGCCTGTTCATCAACAGCATCGCGCTGCGGGTGAAAATGCCTGAGGACGATCAGCGTGCCAGTGTGCGCCAGTGGTTGAGCACTCTGCTCGACAGCAACATGCAGCTGCGCGAGTACGAATACCTGCCGCTGGTGAACATTCAGGAGCAGAGCGAACTGCCGAAAGGCCAGCCGCTGTTCGACAGTCTGTTTGTGTTCGAGAACGCGCCGGTGGAAGTCTCGGTGCTGGACCGTGCGCAGAGCCTCAACGCGACGTCGGATTCGGGCCGTACCCACACCAACTTCCCGCTGACGGCGGTGTGCTACCCGGGCGATGACCTCGGCCTGCACCTGTCGTATGACCAGCGTTACTTCGACGAATCGACGATCGAGCGCATGCTCGGCGAGTTCAAGCGCCTGCTGCTGGCATTGGTCGATGGCTTCCACGGTGACATGGCTGATTTGCCGCTGCTGGGGGCCGAGGAGCAGGACTTCCTGCTGCACGGCTGCAACCAGAGCGCGCACGATTATCCGCTGGAGCAGAGCTACGTGGCGCTGTTCGAAGCGCAGGTCGCGGCGCATCCGCAGCGCATCGCCGCCACTTGCCTTGATCAGCAACTGAGCTATGCCGAGCTCAACCTCAACGCCAACCGCCTCGGCCAAGCACTGGTCGCCGCCGGGGTGCAGTTGGATCAACCGGTAGCGTTGCTGGCCGAACGTAATCTGGATCTTTTGGGGATGATCATCGGCAGCTTCAAGGCCGGTGCCGGTTACCTGCCGCTGGATCCGGGCCTGCCGAGCCAGCGTCTGCAGCGGATCATCGAGCTGAGCCGCACGCCGGTGCTGGTGTGCAGCGAGGCCTGCCGCGAACAGGCGCAGACTTTGCTCGATGAGTTCAGCTGCGCCAACCGTCCACGGCTGTTGGTCTGGGAAGAAGTGCAGGCGCTGGCGACATCGCTGCAGAACCCGGGGATCTACAGTGGCCCGGACAACCTGGCCTACGTGATCTACACCTCAGGTTCGACCGGGTTGCCGAAAGGCGTGATGGTCGAGCAGCGCGGCATGCTCAACAACCAGTTGAGCAAGGTGCCGTACCTGCAACTGACGGACGCCGACGTGATCGCGCAGACCGCTTCGCAAAGCTTCGATATTTCGGTCTGGCAGTTCCTCGCCGCGCCGCTGTTCGGGGCGCGGGTGGACATTGTGCCGAACACTATCGCTCACGATCCGCAGGGGTTGCTGGTGCATGTGCAGGCGCAGGGCATCACCGTGTTGGAGAGTGTGCCGTCGCTGATTCAGGGCATGCTCGCTTCCGATCGCCTGAGCCTCGACGGCCTGCGCTGGATGTTGCCGACCGGTGAAGCCATGCCGCCGGAACTCGCGCACCAATGGCTGCTGCGTTATCCGCAGATCGGTCTGGTCAACGCTTACGGCCCGGCGGAATGCTCCGATGACGTGGCGTTCTTCCGTGTGGACATGGCTTCGACTCGCGGCAGCTATTTGCCGATCGGTACGCCGACCGACAACAACTTGCTGTACCTGGTCGATGGCGCGCTGGAACTGGTGCCGCTGGGCGCGGTGGGCGAGTTGTGCGTGGCCGGGACCGGCGTCGGTCGCGGTTACGTCAGCGATCCGCTGCGCACCGCGCCAGTGTTTGTGCCCAACCCGTTCGGCGCGCCGGGCGAGCGTCTGTATCGCACCGGTGACCTCGCGCGGCGGCGCAGTGACGGGGTGCTGGAGTACGTTGGCCGGGTCGACCATCAGGTGAAGATTCGCGGTTACCGGATCGAACTGGGTGAAATCGAAGCGCGTCTGCACGAACAACCGGAAGTCCGCGATGCGGCGGTCGGCGTGCAGGAAGGCGTGAATGGCAAGCACTTGGTCGGCTATCTGGTCGCGGCGGATTCGGCGCTCAACCCGAGCGAACGTCTGGAGCGGATCAAGCAACGCCTGCGCAGCGAATTGCCGGAATACATGGTGCCGCTGCACTGGTTGTGGCTCGATCAGCTGCCGCACAACGCCAACGGCAAACTCGACCGCAAGGCCTTGCCGGCGCTGGAGATCGGCCAGTTGCAGAGCGAGGATTACCTGGCCCCGCGCAACGAACTGGAGCAGACCCTGGCCGACATCTGGGCCGAAGTGCTCAAGGTCGACAAGGTCGGCGTGCGCGACAACTTCTTCGAGTTGGGCGGGCATTCGTTGCTGGCTACGCAGATCGCCTCGCGGGTGCAGAAAACCCTGCAACGCGATGTGCCGCTGCGGGCGATGTTCGAGTGCAGCACGGTGCAGGAACTGGCCGAGTACATCGAAGGCCTGGCGGCGAGTGACATGACCGAGGATAAAGTGGATCGCTTGAATGATCTGATGGCGGAGCTGGAGGGCTTGTAATCTTCGGCGTCTGTACCGGCCCCTTCGCGAGCAAGCCCGCTCCCACATTTAGTTCTGTGTACGCAGACCCAATGTGGGAGCGGGCTTGCTCGCGAATGCGTCAGTGAATTCAACACAAATAAACCGGCATATTCACGTACATGTCCAGGGTTGACGATCAACAACCGGCAGCTCAGTCTGCCGGTTCTCTTTTTTGTCTCGGGGGTGGTCGATGCCTTTCTTCACGGTTGACGGACAAGCGCTGCACTACATTGATCAAGGCACCGGCCCGGCCGTGTTGCTGGCGGGCAGTTATCTGTGGGACACGGCCATGTGGGCGCCGCAGATCGCTGCGCTGTCGCCGCACTATCGGGTGATTGCGCTGGACCTGTGGGGCCACGGCGAATCCGGGCGTTTGCCTCAAGGCACCACCTCGCTGGATGACATCGCGCGGCAGGTCGAGGCCTTGCTCGATCACCTGCAGATCGAACGGATCACGCTGGCGGGGCTGTCAGTCGGCGGCATGTGGGGCGTGCGTCTGGCGTTGTCGGCACCGCAGCGGATCAACGGTCTGGTACTGCTCGACACCTACGTCGGCGTCGAGCCTGAGCCAACCCGTCAGTACTATTTCTCGCTGTTCAAGCAGATCGAGGAAAGCGGCGAGATTGCGCCTCAGTTGCTCGACATCGTGGTGCCGATCTTCTTCCGCCCGGGCATCGATCCGCAGTCGGCGCTGTATCAGGACTTCCGCGCCAAACTCGCGGCGTACACGGCGGATCGCCTGCGCGAAAGCATTGTGCCGATGGGACGTATCACCTTCAGTCGTGATGACCTGTTGCCGCGCCTGGGCGAACTGAATGCCGCGACCACCCTGGTGCTGTGCGGCGATCAGGACAAACCGCGACCGCCGTCGGAGGCACAGGAAATGGCTGAATTGATCGGCTGCCCGTGGGTGCTGGTGCCGGAGGCGGGGCATATCTCCAGTCTGGAGAATCCGCAGTTTGTGAGCGAGGTGTTGTTTACTTTTTTGGCTGAGCGCAACCGCTAAACCGTGTCATCGTTCTTTTCGCGAGCAAGCCCGCTCCCACAGTGACCGCGGTGATCCCTGTGGGAGCGGGCTTGCTCGCGAAGAGGCCCGATCAGGCAATAAAGAAGCCGGACTCACTTTGGCCCGAGAATTTTCGCCAGTTTCTCCGGCGAAGGCGCGCCTTGCTGCTGTTGCAGCTCGCCCTTGTCATCCATGTAGAAAATCGCCGGTGTCGCCTGCAGTTCCAGGTCTTCCATCAACTGCATGTTGGCGGCCAGTTTGGTCTGCACCGCTTTTGGAATGTCTTTCAATGGTTTGAGGGTGCTGGCCTTGCCGGCCTTTTCGTGATCTTCCAGGGCCTTGGCCGGATCTTTCGCCGCCAGTAGCGCGGCGGATTTCGCCGGGCTGTCTTCGCGGATGATCCCGACCATGATGTGCCGCAGTTGCACCTTGCCGGCCTTGACCCATGGCCGCGCCTGTTCCCAGAACATGTTGCAGTACGGGCAGTTCGGATCGCTGAACAGGTACACGGTACGTGGCGCATCCTTGTTGCCGTCCTGAATCCAGTTGCTGGCTTCGAACTTGCCCCAGATTTCCTTGGCCATCGGCGCGTAGACCAGTTTCTGCAACGGTTCGCTGCTCAGATCCTTGCCGTCGGCGTCGTACAGATTGCCGAGCAGCACGTGTTTCCCGTCCGGCGTCAGGTACAACGCCATGCCACGGTTCTGGTACTGCGCCGCATAACCACGCAAGCCTTCCGGGGCGTCGAACTGGCCGACGATTTTTGCGCCCTTGGCTTCGATCTGCTTGATCGCGGCGGGCAATTCTTCGGCGGCCTGCACCGACGGCAGGTGCAGCAGGGCAGTGCCCAGAGTCAGCGTCAGCAGGTGGCGGAGGCGGGGCATGGCAGTTTCCTTGCAGAGGTGGCCGGTGCGGCGGTTGGATTCGGGATGTCGAAGTTTTCCAGGGCGCGGGCCAGGCTGGCGTTCGACAGTTCGCCCAGGTGGCTGCTCAGCAAGCGACCGTCAGGGCTATAGAACAGCGTAGTCGGCAACGCCATGGAGCCCACGGCCCGACCCAGTCGACCGCTGCGGTCGAACAGCACGTTGTTCAGGCTCAGACCCTGGGTTTCCAGGAAGGTGGCAACGCTTTGCATGCTTTCGGCCTGATTGACGAACAGAAAGGTCAGGTCCGGGCGTTGTTGTTGAGCGTTTTCCAGCACCGGCATCTCGCGCCGGCACGGTGGGCACCAGGTTGCCCACAGGTTGATCACCAATGGTCCGCCCTGATAGTCGCTGAGCTGGATGGTCTCGCCTGCGGCGTTGCGCAGGGTGATTTCCGGCAAGCGCGTGCCTTGTTCGTAGATGTTCAGTGACAGGGTCGCCAACAACCAGAACAGCACGCCGCTGGCCACGCCAAAACCCAATGGCCGACGCAGGCCCGGGCGGCGCCAGCCGCGATAGAGAGCGGTGAGCAGCAGCACGATCACCCCCGGCCAGGCGAGGAATCCACCATCGCGCAGGTCGATGATCTGCCACGGATCGTTGCGATAGTGGCCCCAGTACAGGGCGACAAACGCCACGCGTGCCGCGAGCATGCCCAGCAGAAACAGGCTGAACAGCGCCGACTCGGGGTTATCGCCGCCACGCTTGGCCACCCGCCAGCCGACAAAGGTCGCCAGCGCCAGGGCACTGATCAGCAGCAGGTGGTTAAGCGCGATGGCAAAGGTGCCGAGGGTGAACGTCAGCATTTAATTGGCGTCTCGGGTGGTGGTCCAGCGTTGCAGGAACGTCTCGGCATCCACCTCACCGGTGATGCGCTGGCTGCGTCGTTCTTCGCCGTCGGTGCCGATCCAGACAAAACTTGGTGGCCCCGGGACTTTGTAGCGGCCGAGCAGCTCGCGGCTGGCGGCATTATCGGCAGTGACGTCGAGGCGCAGCAGGCGCACATCGCTGAGTGCCTGCATGACCTTGTCCTTGCCGAACACCTGTTTTTCCATGACTTTGCACGACACGCACCAGTCGGCGTAGTAATCGAGCAGCACCCACTGGCCCTGAGCCTTGGCGCTATCCAGTTCGCGCTGCAGGGCGGCCGGATCCTTGATCGTGGTGAACGCGTCATGCCCGCTCGGCGTGGTGCTGGCGACTCGGCCGGCGCTGTACACCTGCAGCGGTTGATACGGGTCGTCACTGCCACCGGCGGCACCGATCAGCAGCAGGCTGCCCCACAACCCGAGCAACAGCGAGCTGGCGCCGAACACTTGGGCGACCCGGCCGAAGCCGTCCGATTGCTTCCAGGCGCAGAACGCGGCGATCAGCAGCAGCGCGCCGCACAGGCCCAGCCACAGCGACGAGTCCAGCACCGGGCGCAACATCAGCAGCGCGGTCGCGAGGAACAGGAAACCGAAGATGCCCTTGAGCAGGTTCATCCACGCTCCGGGTTTCGGCAGAAAGCGATTGCCGACGGTCACCAACAGCAACAGCGGCACCCCGATACCGATGCCCAGCGCAAACAGAATCAAGCCACCGTGCAGCGCATTGCCGCTCTGCGCGATGTACAGCAAGGCGCCGGCCAGTGGCGCGGTCATGCACGGGCCTACCAGCAGACCGGACAACGCACCGAGCACCCCGGCACCGATCAGGCTGCCGCCATTGCGGCTGCGCGAAGCGTGTTCGAGGCGGTCACGCAGGGCCACCGGCAATTGCAATTCGAAGAAGCCAAACATCGGTAGCGCCAGCACCACAAACACTGCTGCAAATGCACCGAGCAGCCACGGATTCTGTAGCCATGCCTGCAGGTTGGCGCCGAGCAGCGCAGCGATCACCCCCATCGCTGCATACACCAGCGCCATGCAGATCACATAGCTGCTGGCCAGGGCGAAACCACGACGCGGTGTTGCACCGCTGCCGACAATCATGCCCGCCAGAATCGGCAGCATCGGCAACGAACACGGAGTAAACGCCAGCAACAGGCCGAGGCCGAAGAACACCAGCAGGCTCCAGCCCAGCGCCCGTTGTTGCAGGCTGCTGGCCAGGGCCTGATCCGGTGCTTCGGCACTGGCCGTTGGCGTCGCTTTGCCGCCCAGATCGATGACCCGGGTTTGCGGCGGATAACACAGGCCGGCATCGGCGCAGCCCTGATAACTGACCTTGATCTGACCGCTGGCCGAGGCCGGGACTTTCACCTCCAGCCCTTGGCGATACACCGGTTGTTCACCGAAGAACTCGTCACTGTGCGACTCGCCCTCGGGCAGCGCAGGCTGCTGCTCGACCGTCAAACCGTCGAATTTCAGGCGTTTCTGGTACAGGTAATAGCCGTCGGTGATTTGCCAGAACAGCTGGGTTTCCCCGGACTCAAGGCGTTCGGAGGTGAGCACGAAGGCTTTGTCGACCGGCAGAAACTCCGGTTTGGTCTCGAATGGATTGTTTCCCGCCTGGGCCAGGCCGGAGATCAGCAGTGCAAACAAAAGAAAAAAATGACGCATGGAGGAGCCTTGTCCCTGTGCAAGTGTGGGCACAATGGTGGATGGCGATTAACCGATGATTAACCGTCACGCCCTTGTCGCTGTGGCGTTGGGCGCCATAATGTCAGCTTAATCGGCCAACGGCCTAATCGGCTTTTTTCTACGGGACGGATCATGCACGTACTGGTTTGCGAAGACGATGAACTGATCGCCAGCGGTATCGTTGCCGGTCTCACGGCGCAGGGCCTGACGGTCGAGCACGTCAACACCGCCTCGAAAGCACGGGCGATGCTCAAAGTTGCCGAATTCGACGTGATGGTGCTCGATCTCGGCCTGCCTGACGAAGATGGCCTCAAGTTGCTGCAACAACTGCGTCAGCAGGGCCTGGAAATTCCGGTGCTGATCCTGACCGCACGCGACTCGGTGACCGACCGGGTCGATGGCTTGCAGGCCGGGGCTGACGATTACCTGCTCAAACCCTTCGATCTGCGTGAATTGTTCGCGCGCCTGCAAACCCTGCTGCGCCGGGTCGCCGGGCGCAGCGTCAACCTGATCGAACACGGCGCGCTGACCTACGATCCAAGCAGCCGCGAAACCACGTTGGCCGGGCAACCGGTGGACTTGTCGCGCCGCGAGCAATCGTTGTTGCAGGCGCTGCTGCACAACCGTGGCCGAGTGCTGTCCACCGAGCAGTTGAAGGACAGCGTCTACGGCTTCAATGACGAGTTGGAGAGCAACGCGCTGAACGTGCATATCCACCACCTGCGCAGCAAGCTCGGCAAGGGCATCGTCGAAACCGTGCGCGGTCTGGGTTATCGCCTCGGGCCGGCCGATGGTGGAGAACAACAGAAGTGATGAGTCTGCGTCTGCGCCTGAGTCTGACCCTCGGCGCCGCCTTCGCCCTGATCTGGGCACTGGCTGCGGCCTGGATGCTCAGCGACTTGCGCAATCAGATGATGTTTTCCCTCGACCAGCGGCTGGTAGCCTCGGCGCGCATGGTCGCCGGGCTGCTGGAGCAATTGCCGGCGCTGCCGAGCAAGGGCGAGGGCACCCATTTCAGTGCCGAACAATTGAACATTCCCGGCGGCATGGCCTGTCAGGTCAGCTCTTTGCGCGGGGAAATCCTGGCCCGCAGCCACAGCAGCCCCGAGCAAACCCTGGAAGCGGAAAAAATGGGCTTCCACGATCAGATGATCGATGGCGCGCCGTGGCGCAGTTTCACTCTCGCCCGGGGTGACGTACGGATCACCACCGCCGATCGGCAAATCGAACGCGAAGCCTTGAACATGTCGATCCTGCTGGCGGCTTCGGTGCCGGTCGGCGTGGCGTTGCTCGGTTGCCTGTGCCTGTTGTGGCTGGGCATCGGCCAGGGGCTGGCGCCGCTCAACCGGCTGCGCGAAGCACTGATGCGACGTAATGCCGACTCGCTTGAGCCGCTGCAATTGCAATCGTTTCCCAGCGAACTGAAACCGTTGCTCGATACGCAGAACCAGCTGTTCCAGCGCATCGGCAAGACCATCGAGCGTGAACGCCGCCTGACCGGTGATGCCGCCCACGAACTGCGCAGCCCGTTGACGGCGATCAAGACCCACCTGCAAGTGGCACGCATGACCGAAGGCAGTGCCCGCGATCAGTCGCTGGCAAGGGCCGAAGAGGGTGCCGACCGCATGCACCGCACCCTTGAGCAACTGCTGTTGCTGGCGCGGGTCGAGGGCAGTCTGTCGTTCGATGACGGCGTACAGTGCAGCGCCGAACAGGTGGCGAAACTGGCGATGCAGGATGCGGCTGGTGGCGAGCGTCAGCGCATCAAGCTGCAATTGCCCAAGCAGCTCTCCAGTGCGCCGGTGCAAATGCCGGCGGTGCTGTCGATTGCCGCGTTGCGCAATCTGCTCGACAACGCCCTGCGCCATACCCCGGCGGATGCTGAGGTGGAGCTGAGCCTGGAAACGGTCGGCCAGCGCGCCCGTTTTGTGGTGCGCGACCACGGCCCGGGGATTGCGGCGCAAGATCTGCAGCATCTGACCCAACGCTTCTGGCGCAACGGCCAGAGCACCGGCTGCGGACTGGGCCTGGCCATCGTGCAAGCCATCGTCCAGCGCTGCGCCTGCACCCTGCATTTCGACAGCCGGCCGGATGGCTTGCGCGTCGAGTTGACCATGCCGCTGCAACCTGTCTGAACCAGCAAAAATCCCCTGTGGGAGCGGGCTTGCTCGCGAAGGCGTCCGGTCAGTCGACAGGTTACTGACTGGCACGCCGCCTTCGCGAGCAAGCCCGCTCCCACAGGGGATCCGTGGTGTGGCACATCAAATGTAACGTCTCTGCGTTGGTGATTCGCCGGCCTCGGCGTTAAGGTCGGGGCTGCTCTGACTCAATGGATTGAGGGAACGCGCCATGGAAGCATCGATCTGCATCTGCCCGGCGAAACCTGCCGACGCCGGCATCATCAGTCGCATCATCGAGCGATCGATTCGCGTCGGTTGTGCGCTCGAACACCGCAACGATCCGCAACTGGTCAGCCGCTGGATCGGCCGACAATCTGCCGACGTCATCAGCGCGCACCTTGCCGACGCGCATTGCTACCTGAATATCGCCTTGTTGCAGGACAAACCGGTGGGTGTCGGCATGGCCACGGCCAGCGGTGAGATAGGTTTTTGCCATGTGCAGCCGGAATGGTTTCGCCGTGGCGCAGGGCGCGCCCTGATGACCGACCTTGAAGGCTGGCTGCGGATTCGTGGTGTGCCGCAGGCGCGCATCGCCAGCACACGTAGCGGCGCGGCTTTTTATCGGCATCTGGGCTACTGCGATGCAGTGCCACGCGCCAGCGATCAGGGCTTGCACCGCGTTACGCTGCACAAGCTGCTGCCATTGCCTGGCTGACATCTCGATCAAGGGTCTAAATCCTCGCCCCGCTTAAGCGTTTCCAGAACAGGAAAACCTGCATGTGCGCCCCGCGACCGGAACGCGCACCTGTGCGGTGTGCTGTTTTGGTCACTATCCATAGCGTATTGAGGGGTCGAGAGATGTCAGTCGCCACCAGCCTTATCGAAGAGTCGTCGGCCCGGATCAGCTCCGCGCCGGCGGAAACCCTGTATCAGTTCAACGAATCACCACTGCTGGCCCGGCAGAGCCAGCAGGAATCCAACGCCCGCAGCTATCCGCGACGCATTCCGCTGGCCCTCAAGCGCGCCAAGGGCCTGTACGTCGAAGATGTCGAAGGTCGCACCTTCATCGATTGCCTGGCCGGTGCCGGCACTCTGGCCTTGGGGCACAACCATCCGGTGGTGATCGAGGCTATTCAGCAAGTACTGGCGGATGAATTGCCGCTGCACACCCTCGACCTGACCACGCCAGTGAAGGATCAGTTTGTCCAGGACCTGTTCGGTTTGCTGCCGCCAGCACTGGCGGCCGAGGCGAAAATCCAGTTCTGCGGCCCGACCGGTACCGATGCGGTGGAAGCGGCGTTGAAACTGGTGCGCACCGCCACCGGGCGCAGCACCGTGCTGTCGTTCTCCGGCGGTTATCACGGCATGAGCCAGGGCGCCTTGAGCCTGATGGGCAGCCTGGGGCCGAAAAAGCCGCTGGGCGCCTTGCTCAGCAACGGTGTGCAATTCATGCCGTTCCCTTATGACTATCGTTGCCCGTTCGGTCTCGGCGGCGCGGCCGGGGTCAAAGCCAACCTGAGTTATCTGGAAAACCTGCTCAACGATCCTGAAGCCGGCGTGCAGTTGCCGGCAGCGGTGATCGTCGAAGCGGTGCAGGGTGAGGGCGGGGTGATTCCGGCCGACATCGAGTGGCTGCGCGGCTTGCGTCGGATCACCGAGAAGGCCGGTGTGGCGCTGATCGTCGACGAGATCCAGAGCGGTTTCGCGCGTACCGGCAAGATGTTTGCCTTCGAACACGCCGGTATCGTCCCGGATGTGGTGGTGTTGTCCAAAGCTATCGGCGGCAGCCTGCCGCTGGCGGTGGTGGTTTATCGCGACTGGCTCGACACCTGGCAACCGGGCGCCCATGCGGGCACGTTCCGTGGCAATCAGATGGCGATGGCCGCCGGTTCCGCGGTGATGCGTTATCTGCTTGAGCACAAGGTCTGCGAACACGCCGCCGCCATGGGCGAACGCCTGAGCGAACACCTGCGCATCCTGCAACGCGACTTCCCGCAACTGGGCGACATCCGCGGTCGTGGCTTGATGCTCGGTGTCGAACTGGTTGACCCGAACGGCGCGCCGGATGCGCTCGGTCATCCACCCGCGTTCGCGCGTCTGGCACCGCTGGTGCAGCGTGAATGCCTCAAGCGTGGACTGATTCTCGAACTGGGCGGCCGGCATGGCGCGGTGGTGCGCTTCCTGCCGCCGCTGGTGATCACCGCCGCCGAAATCGACCGCGTCGCCGAGATCTTCGGCCGGGCCTTGGCCGCCGCCACCGCCGCCGCCGAGTAAATTTTTCGCAGCGCCGAACGTTCTTACTACATACCCGGCTGCACCCCCGGTGCAGCCCACCCTTACAACGATGGAGAACCAGCATGACGTCAGTATTCGACCGCGAGGACATCCTCTTTCAGGTCGTGGTCAACCACGAAGAGCAATACTCGATCTGGCCGGATTACAAAGCCGTGCCGGAAGGCTGGCGCACCGTGGGCAAGAGCGGCCTGAAGAAGGAATGCCTGGCCTATATCGAAGAAGTCTGGACCGACATGCGTCCGCTGAGCCTGCGGCAGAAGATGGAAGGGCAGGCGGCCGCTCAGTAATCTGACAGACAAAACAAACCCGCTGGACTGGTGACAGGCAGCGGGTTTTTTCATTGCTCGCAATGGTGTTGTTCTGGCGGGCCTCTTCGCGAGCAAGCCCGCTCCCACATTGGATCTGCGCTGCACACACCCCCCCTGTGGGAGCGGGCTTGCTCGCGAAGAACGATAACGCGGTGTAACTGAAACTACGCCCCGCTCAACCCCTTGAGCAACAAATCCACATTCCCCTCCAGCTCCGCCACCGGGTCCGCTGCATCGGTACTCAACACCAGCAGATGACTCCCCGAGGCGGCAATTGCTGCTTTCACTGCCTCCGACGGCTGACGATGATGCAGCACCAGCGCCACGTCGTTGTCCTTCAGCGTCGCCGTGAGCTTCTTCAGATCTTCGGCTGTCCACTCGGCATCTGCTCGCGCGTCCTGGCCGATCAGCTCCAGATTCAGGCTGCCGATCAGGTAACCGAAGTGATCGCTGAGGCTCAGCACACTGAGGTTGTCGGCCTCGGCCAGACGCGCTTCGCTGTCGGCGCTGAGCTTGAGCAGGCGCTGTTTCAGCGCCGCCAGATTGGCCTCGATCTTCGGTTTGGCCGACGGCGCCAGACGCACCAGGTCTGCCGCGATCACATCAGCCATCCGTCCCATGTTGTTGCTCGCCAGCCATGGCTGACTGTTCAAGCCATCGACCTTCAGCCCCGGTTGCACGGCGATCCCCGGCAGGGCGCCATCCACCGGGCGCGCCGCGTCGACCTCGACAATGCGAATGTTGCTGCGCCGCGCGATCGGGTACAGCGGATCATCGGCCCACAGCGAGCGCACACCGATCACCGCGTCGGCAGCGGTTGCCAGTTTGCCCAGCGCCGGAGCGCCGCGACCGGTGAAGTATGCGGTCTGACGGCTGCCCGGCAGATTCGCCGGGGCCGCGCGTTCCAGGCTGACGTCGGTGCCTTTGAGCAGCACTTCGCCGAGGCCGTAGGTGATGGGCAACGAGGCCAGTACGCGCAGCGGTTGAGGGTTTTCAGCCGCCAGCAACGGGCTGCCGACCACGCCGCACAGGGCCATGGCCAGGGTCAGTTTTCGCAGTGAGAAGATCATTTATCCAAGGTTCCCTTTCAGACTCGGGACAACCCCGCGCGCAATGGCGGCGAGGGCGAAGGCGATGCCGGCGACCAGGATGATCGCGGCGCCGGACGGGATTGGCAGATCGAAGACGATCGGCGCGAGAATCCCGCACAGCGTGCTGACGGTAGCAATCAGCACCGAGCACCAGAAGAAGCCCTTGAGCGACTGGCTGAGCAAACGCGCGGCCGCCGCCGGAATCACCAGCAACGCGCCGACCAGAATCGCGCCGATGACCTTCACCGCCGCGACGGTGATCAGCGTCACCAGAATCACGAACAGGTAATCCAGAGTCTTCACCGCCACGCCGCGCACCGCCGCCAGTTGCGGGTTGAAACTGGCGAGCATGATCCGGTTGTACAAAGGCAGTGCCAGGGCCATGACCAGCGAACCGACGATGGCCAGCACCAGCAGGTCGTTGCCATTGACGGTGAGCACCGAACCGAACAGCACGTTCTCCAGAATGTGCACGTTGATCTTGCCCGCCAGAATCAACAGCAGGCTCGCGCCAAGCGCCAGCGACACCGAGAGAAACACGCCGATCAGGGTGTCGGGCGCCAGGCCGGTGCGGTTGCGCAGGTAGTTGAGCAGGATGCCGAACAACAGGCAGTAACCGAACAGGCTGCCGTACGGCCCGGTGTAGGGTTCGCCGAGCAGAATGCCGATGGCCACGCCGGTCAGCGCCGCGTGCCCGACCGCTTCGGAGAAAAACGCAAAGCGCTTGACCACCACCAGCGTGCCGAGGCCACCGAGCACCGGACCGATCAACAGGCCGGCGAGCAATGCGTTGACCACAAAGCCGTAGGCCAGCGCTTCCGGCAGGTACCCGGACGACGCCCAGCCCTGAACCATCAAACGAAAGGCTTCGTAACTCATCAGACCGCGCTCCGTGGATGGGTGGAAAACAGACTCAGCAGCCGTTCCGGGGTCAGTGCCTGTTGCGGCGTGGCGTCGAACAGCACGCGGCGGTTGAGACCGGTGACCCGGTCGGCCAGACGCTTGACCGCTTCCAGATCGTGCTCGATCCACAGCACGGTGATGCCAGCGGCGCGCCAGTCGCCGAGCAGGCGTTCGAACACCTGGATCCCGGCTTCGTCGAGGGCCGACATCGGCTCATCCAGCACCAGCAATTGCGGAGCCGGGATCAAGCCTTGAGCGAGCAACACGCGCTGCCGTTCGCCACCGGACAACGCGCCCATGCGCCGCTTGCGTTTGTCCTGCATGCCGACCCGTTCCAGCGCCTCGCCGATGGCCTTGGCGTAGTGCTTGCTCAGGCCGAGAAACGCCGGGCGGCGCTGGCACATGGCTGCCATGAAATCGTCGACGGTCATCGGCAGGCCACGATCGAACTCCAGCGCCTGCGGCACGTAGCCGATGGTGCCGGGTTGGCCGGGCCAGTGCAGGCTCAGTTGACCCTGATGCGGCATTTGCCCGAGCAAGGTCTTGATCAGCGAACTCTTGCCACCGCCGTTGGGGCCGACCAGGGCGTGGACGTGACCGGGCTGAACCTGGAAGGTGACGTTGTCGAGGATCGTAGTGCGCCCGAGGGTCAGAGAGACTCCCGCAAAATCCAGAGTCGGCCCACTTACCC